>JBKHWX010000063.1:0-14193 GCA_046566325.1 Actinomycetes bacterium
AGCCCGTCGACATCAGCAAGGACGGCCCGAAGGGCGGGCAGCTCACGGACGAAGAACTGCCCCGCCCGGTACGGCGCGACGTCGACGAGCTCGACTGTCCGCTCGGTTCCGACATCGGCGAGCGCGATGTCCTTCGCGATCACGAGCGCCGCTCTGGCGCCGCCGCTGGAGGGGTAGTGCACGTCGACGGCCCCGTACCTGCCGGGCCGCGGCCACCGACCGAGCCAGACCGGGACCGCCTCACCTCGCCGTCCCGCCGCCTCGCCGGCCATGTCTCCAGCCGGTCTCGCGTCGCCCGATCTCGACGCCTTCACAGGTCATCCCATCCATGCCATGTTGGGGAGGCGTGCTCGTGACCTGACCCTCCTGGAGCCGGACCATGTCATCCGAGAACTACGCCCCCGTCGAACCCGAGCGCCTCCCGGTCGCCGACCTCGCCCCGAAGCTCTACCAGGCGTACCTCCACCTCGAGAACTCGGTGCGCCGCTCCGGGATCGACCCCGCGCTGTACGAGCTGGTCAAGACGCGGGCCTCCCAGATCAACGGGTGCGCCTTCTGTATCGACATGCACACGAAGGACGCCCGCGCCGGCGGAGAGACCGAGCAGCGCCTGTACCTCTTGTCGGCCTGGCGGGAGGCACCTGTCTACACGGAGCGAGAGCGAGCGGCTCTGGCGCTCACCGAAGCGGTGACGCTGGTGGCCGACACCCACGTCCCGGACGACGTGTGGCGCGAGGCCGCCAAGGTGTTCAGCGACGAGGAGCTCGCCGCCCTGCTCATGGCCATCGTCACGATCAACGGCTGGAACCGCATCGCCATCAGCAGCCGGACCCCGGCCGGTAGCTACCAGGCGGCCGACCGCTCCGAACAGGCCTGATCCCCGACCGGACCAACCGTTTCCCCCTCGTCCTTCGAGCTCCTCATCGTCGCCCTCGCCCTGCCGATACGCACTGCGACCTGCTCGACCGACACAAGGGGGAACAATGAGCACGACCATCGACAGCGGCAAGGTCACGCTGGCGCAGTCCGACTACGAGGACGTGAAGAAGTCCAAGGGCATCGCTTACGCCTTCTGGTTCTTCCTCGGCGTTCTGGGAGCGCACCGCTTCTACGTGGGCGACAAGGGTGTGGGGATCGCCATGCTCCTGACCCTGGGCGGCCTCGGCTTCTGGACGCTCGCCGACGTCTTCTTCATCGGACGCCGCGTGGACGCTCTGAACAGCGAGACGAAGGCTTCCGTCTTCGCTCGCCACGGTGTCCCGTTCAGCGCCTGACGCGCTGCGCCTCTGAGCCCCGCCCGTCCAGTGACGGGCGGGGCTCACGCATGACCGTGAGAGCGCAGCGGCGGAACCCGATGATCAACGTGTGGGTGTACGTGCGGGGTGGTGCGCCGTTAGACGTCAGATCTCCACCGGCCCGTCGGCGGTCGAGAACGACACCGCGAGCAGCCCGGGCGTCCCGTTCGGCGCAACGAAGGTGAAGTTGATGCAGTCGGGCGTGTAGTCGGGCGACAGGCCGAGCCAGTTGCGGACGCGGTCCGGGTGGCCGGCGATCGTCACGCCCTCGAGCCGCACGTCCGTCGCCGCGGTGTTCGACGGGTGCAGCACGCGGTCGCAGTCCCACGAGATCAGGAACGGCAGCTGGGGGTCGGCGATGAGGCCCTTGACCCCGATCTGCCGCCATCGCAGCTCGACCCCGTCCGGCCGGTGCCGGTTGCCGTTGACCGCGTCACGGCCCAGCTTCGCCTCCACGGGCGACAGGTCGTCGACCGCCACGACCCACCCGAGCCAGCCGCCTCCGTTCTCGCACCGGCTCCGCACCGCCTGCCCGAACGGGGCCTTGTCGGACGCCGGGTGGTCCAGGACGTCGACCACCTCCACGTACCGCTGTCCCGACAAGGGGATCACCACGTTGCGCGTCCCGAACCTCGGATGCAGACCGCCGTCCACGGGTTCGACGCCGAGGGCCTTCCCGATCCGCTCGGCGGTGGCCCGTAGGCCGTCGGGTTCGGCGGCGTACGAGACGTGGTCCAGACGCATGTCGACGATCGTGACACACCGGCCGATCTCGCCCAGCGCCGCACAGGTCCGCCCGCACGCCTCCGCGTGCAACCACACCCGAACGCAGCAGTACGGAGACCACCAGCACGCGCGAACACGACGGCGAGAACCACGGTCAGCACGCGCGACGACCGGCGATGCAGGTGCAGGACGAGCAGGTACGCGACGGCTCCGGCGATGACGACCGAGGTCAGCGAGTGCCCGCCCGGAAACGAGGTCGAGGTCTGGTAGGGAGCCGCGGCACACGCCAGCGGCGGCCGGGTCCGTCCGACCACCGCTCTGCCGGCCCAGCACCAGGGCGAGGCCGAGACCGACGGCAACGGTCAGAAGCAGCGCCCAGCGCGGCGTCGTCCAGACGGACCAGCGCCCGTCCGAGGCGGACCAGGCCGTCGAGCACGCGCCGGGCCGGCGGGCGTGGGGGCACATCCCTCTCGTCACAGCCGCCGGTTGCGTCGCCTCCGCGGCAGAGCGCGCAGCAGCACGGCCTCCGCTCCCGCTCGCACCATCGAGGCGGCGGGTGCCGTCGCCATCAGAGCCACCTCGGACGCCGGCCCGCTCGTTCCGTCGAGCACGTCCAGCACGCGCCCCGGGGGGTTGCGCGCGAAGAGCCGACAGAAGAACGCGGGACCGTCGACGTAGCCCCGGTCCAGAGCCCGCAGCAGCGCGCCGTCCATGAGCATGTGCCGGCGTGGGTAGGGGCGGCGCGGCAGCGGCTCCCGCCCGCTGGTCAGCGCCTGCACGACGTCCCGCGCCTGGCGCTGCATCGTCCGGAACGTATATCCCGTAGAGGCCCGTGTCGCACCACCCGCCGTCCCGAGCAGCATGACGCGGCGACCGCGGCGCCGCGGGTAGCGGGCGTCGGTCATCGGGATGCTGCCCGTCTCGATGTGCTCGACCACGACGCCCGGCGTCGGCGCGACGAGGTCCACGTAACGGCGCAGCGCCCTGTCGAACCGGACCTCGTCCAGAGCAAGGGGCGAGAACTCCGTGTACTCCACGAGCGCGTGGGTCGCCGACAGAGGCAGGCAGTAGCCGAACGACAGACCCCGCTCCGGCTGCGGAGTGCGGAAGTCCATCAGGACCGGGGCGTCAGCGTGGAACACCGGGACCGGGGTCCGCACGTAGGCGCCCCTGAAGCTCTGCGCGAGCGCGGTGACTGCGCGCCGGGTGGGCGCGGCCGGGCGGGACTCGAGCACCCAGGCGGCCAGGACGTCCCCGTCGGGCGTACGCACGAGTGGCGGCTCGCCGTCCACAACCTCGGTCGCAGCTCGCAGGTGGACGACGTCGAGTCGGCTCCGCGCGGCCCGCACCGTCTCGTCCACCAGCCGGTAGTAGTCCGGAGAGCGCAGCATCGCGTAGCGAAACGGCCTCAGGTCGAGCAGGCGGTCGCGACCCGACGAGCGGACGACGGCCCGTCGCCAGCTCGCGGCCAAAGCCTCCTCGGCAGGGTTGTCGCCCCTGTCCCAGAAGCACCAGGTGCGGTCGTGGGGGCGGTCCCGGAGCCGGTCCACGTCGTCCACGAGGGCCACCCGCCACGACGACGCCCCGTGGACGGCGGCAAGGGCCAGCTCGTGGAGCACCGTCAGACCCGCTCCGCCCGCCCCGACGATCGCGACGTCGACCTCCGTCACCACGGGCCGGCGCCGCCGGTCACTGCGTCCGGCCCTCGTCGGACTCCGAACCGGCGATGCCGGCCTCCCCGAGGGCCGTCAGGACCGCGGAGCAGATGTCCTCGAGCGCCTTCCGCTGCTCGGGCGTGATCACGTCGAACACGAACCGGCGGACGGCGGCGACGTGGCCCGGTGCGGTGGCGACGACGACGTCCATGCCGGCGTCCGTGAGCACGGCCAGGTGCCCGCGTGCGTCCTGAGGTGCCCGCTCCCGGCGAACCCAGCCGCGCTCCTCCAGCCGCGCGACGGCGTGCGAGAGCCGGCTGGGCAACGAGCTGGTGATGTCCGCGAGGTCGCTCATCCGAAGCGACCGGGACGGAGCCTCCGACAGCATCGCGAGGATGATGTAGTAGGTAGCCGGCATGCCCGCCTCGGTACGCGTCTGCCGATCCAGCGCCTCGGGCAGGCGCCGGCTCATCGCCAGGTACTTCCGCCACGTCCGCTGCTCGTCGTCGTCAAGCCACCGGGTCACGCCACGCTCCGTCGGATCGGAATACTTGAACAGTCTAAGAAGTTGGTCCCCCGAGGAGCCCGGCAGGGCAACTACCGAGATCGGAGTCATCATGGCTGTTCGTCGCCTCAACCACGCCGTTCTGTACGTGCGGGATGTGTCGCGCAGCGTCGAGTTCTACGGGGAGACCCTCGGCTTCGCTCCCGTCGACATGGGTGTGCCCCTGCGCGGAGCGGCCTTCCTCCAAGCGCCCGCGTCGTCCAACGACCACGACCTCGGCCTCTTCGAGGTCGGCCCGCAGGCCGCGGCCTCCGCGGCGGGACGCGGGTCGGTCGGGCTCTACCACCTCGCGTGGGAGGTCGAGACCCTCGAGGACCTGCGCGAGGTCGCCTCGAGGCTGCGGTCGCGCGGCGCCCTGGTCGGCGCCTCGGACCACTCCACCACCAAGGCCCTCTACGCGAAGGACCCGGACGGCATCGAGTTCGAGGTCTCCTGGCTGGTGCCTGCGGAGCTGCTGACCGACGCCGTCCTGGCCGGCCGGTCCGAGATCCGTCCGCTCGACCTGGACGCCGAGATCGCCCGGTACGGCGGGACGACGCCCGGCGGCATCGGAGTGTCGATCCCGGCCTGAGGGTCGGAGGCGGCCGCCTGACGCACACCCCTGCCTGCAGGCTTCCGAGAGGCACGGGCGGCGGACGGGTCAATAGGGTGGCGTCGTCCGGCCGCTGTGCAGCGCGAGCAACCGAGTGAGGAGCGGATCCCTCGTGGACACCAACCCCTCGATGGAGCAGGGACGACAGCCGCGGCCGAGGGTCGTGGTGATCGGAGGCGGCTTCGCGGGGATGTCCGCGGTCCGGGAGCTGAGCGTCGCGGACGTGGACGTGCTGCTGCTCGACCAGCACGGGTACAACACCTTCCAGCCGCTGCTCTACCAGGTGGCCACGGGCGGCCTGAACCCCGGCGACGTCACCTACCCCCTGCGGGCATTCACCAGCCGCTACCGGAACGCCTCGTTCCGTAGGGCCAAGGTGACGGGGCTCGACCTGCAGGCCAAGCGCGTGCTGACGGCCACCGGGAACCCCGTCGAGTACGACTACCTGATCATCTGCGCCGGTGTGGCCGCCAACTTCTTCGGCACCCCGGGAGCCGACGAGAACGCCCTGGTCATGTACTCCAGGGCCGGCGCCCTGCACGTGCGCGACAAGCTCATGACGAGCATCGAGGACGCCGCACAGAAGCTGAAGGGAGCACCCGAGCCGGTCGTGGTCGTCGTCGGCGCCGGGGCCACGGGCGTGGAGATGGCAGGGGCGCTGGCGGAGCTGAGGAACACCGCCGTCCCCGTCGCCTACCCGGAGCTCTCGTTCTCCCGGGTGCGGGTCATCCTCGTCGAGATGGGCGACAAGGTGCTGGCGCCGTTCGCCCCCAAGCTGCGCGACTACACGGAGAAGGAGCTGCGCGAACGTGGCGTGGACCTGCGTCTGCGGACGGCGGTGAAGGAGGTCCGGCCCCACAGCGTCCTGCTGGCGGACGGCGACCAGGTACCGACCGCGGGCACGGTGTGGGCCGCCGGCGTGTCGGCCGCGCCGGTGACGGAGGGCTGGAGCCTGCCGACCGGCAAGAGCGGCCGCGTCAAGGTACGGGACGACCTTCGGGTCGAGGGCTACGACAACGTCTTCGCCGTCGGCGACGTCGCGATCAACGAGGACGACCCGTTGCCTCAGCTCGCCCAGCCGGCCATCCAGGGCGGGCGGCACGCCGCCGTCCAGATCCGGCGCATGCTCGCCGGCAGCCCCACCGAGCCGTTCCACTACAAGGACAAGGGCATCATGGCGACGATCGGGCGCAGCGACGCCGTCGTCCAGCTGCCGTCCGGGATCAAGCTCAAAGGCTTCATCGCCTGGATCGCGTGGGTGCTGCTGCACATCGTGACCCTCGTCGGGAACCGCAACCGGATCGCGACGATGGCCAACCTCTCCGTGCGCTACCTGGCATGGCCCGGTGCGCTCAACCTCATCGTGGGCGACGACCCGAGCGAGTGACGGTCCCCACACGACGTTCGCTGACGAAGTGGTCACTCAAACCAGACATCGCGGGCGTGTTTACAACCACTTCGTCAGCGAACCTGGCACGGGGCGCGGGAGTTGGCCGTCGTGGGAGCCCGGTGTGCTGCCGCTCGTCAGAGGCGCTTGGCGAAGGCCCGCGAGTCCGGCTGACGCGCGTAGTGACCGAAGCCGGTGACGCGCTCGTACCCGGCAGCTTCGTACAGGCCGATCGCCTCGGGTTGGCCGAGGCCCGTCTCCAGCAGGATGCGCCGGTAACCCAGGGACCGGGCGCGCTCCTCGGCCGCCTGTAGCAAGGCCCGTCCGATTCCGCTGCGCCGGTAGCGGAACCTCACGTACATGCGCTTGAGCTCGACGTCTCGCCCGGGCGACTCGACGTCCGTCACAGCGTGCTCGTCGACCACGGCGCGAAGCCCGACGCAGCCGACGAGGTCGCCGTCCACGAGCGCCACGAGGAACGCACCCAACGGCGGCCGGAACTCGACCGGGTCGACCGGCGTGCAGTCCGGACCGCCGTACCGCACCGTCATCTCGTCCTGGATCTCGGCGATCAGGACCTCGGTGAGGTCGTCGCCGTACCCCGCGTCCACGAGCTCCAGCTGCACGGCGCCAGCATCACGCAGACCACCAGCTCGAGGAGTAGCGGGTCGCCGACGCGGGTCCGTCGCAGGCGAGACCGTTGACGCCTCGTCGCACACTCCGACCGCATGACCGCCCTGGCCGCAGCACTTCCCTCGCCGACTGCAAAGTAGGGCTGGACCCATAGCCAGGCAGATGCGGCCGGAGTGGCCGATGAGCCGTTGTCGCGCCGGAGCCACGCGCCGGACGGCGTCCCGCTACCCCCTGACCATCCAGAAGGTGGAAGGACCTGTTCAACGAGGTCCGCGATCGGTTGCCGAGCTGGTTCCCAGACGCGCCACGCCTGCTCCGCCGCCCTTTCGGTCGTGATGGCCGATCGGTCGTGATGGCGGACCGGCGGCGGGAGCAACGTTCTCGGCCCTCGGCCGCGCTCACCGGGTGGACGTCGGGACCGCAGATGTGTGGTCGTGGCTACGGTCCCCGCCATGGCGAGTCTCGTCGGCGGCGTGGTCGGGGAGATTCCGGTCGGCGTGCTCGGCGTGGAAGAGCGCCTCGGCCAGCAGCCGACGCACGTGTACGTCGGCGGCGGAGTAATACACGTAGTTGCCGTCCCGGCGTCCACACACCAGCCCGGCCAGGCGCAGCTTGGCCAGGTGCTGGCTCACGGCGGTAGGGGCGCCGCCGACCAGCTCGGCCAGGCACGTCACTGAGGACTCACCCTGCAGCAGCGCCCACAAAATCTTGATCCGGGTCGCGTCCGACAGCAGCCGGAACGACTCCGCGGCCAGGTGAACCTGTTCCTCGTTCGGCATCGCGAAGTCGGGCAGCGAGGAGTGCATGCCCCGATGCTATGACCTCCGTCCTCCCAGTTGCGTACCTGCGCGGCTGCGCAGGTACGTTGCCCATGTGTCGCAGCTCGAGACGCCGAAGTGGACGACGACGACGGCGGAGCCGCCACGGTCTGCGGGTGGACGACCAGCCGCCGGCTCGAGGCCACGAGTACCTGAGCGACGGCTGTGGGCGCTGAGCGAGGTGCGGTGGGCGGCGGCGGCGACTGTGCTGTTCGTGGCCGGCGCAGTCGCCCAGCTCGCGGGCGCCCCTCCGCTGCTGTGGTGGGCGCTGTACCTCGCCTGCTACGTCGCCGGCGGGTGGGAACCGGGACTTGCGGGCCTGCGCGCCCTGCGCGAGATGACCCTGGACGTCGATCTGCTCATGGTCGTCGCCGCTGTCGGTGCCGCCGCTATCGGGCAGGTTTTCGACGGCGGGCTGCTCATCGTCATCTTCGCCACCTCCGGAGCGATGGAGGCATTCGCCACCGCCCGCACCGAGGACTCCGTGCGCAGCCTGCTCGACCTCGCCCCAGCCACCGCGACTCGCATCGGCGCCGCAGGTGAGGAGACCGTCGCCGTCGGAGAGCTGCAGGTCGGCGAGGAGGTCCTCGTCCGTCCCGGTGAGCGGATCGGCGCCGACGGGGAGGTCGTCGACGGGGCCAGCGACGTCGACCAAGCCACCATCACCGGCGAACCGCTGCCGGTCCTCAAAACGGCCGGCGAAGAGGTGTTCGCCGGGACCCTCAACGGCACCGGCACTCTCCGGGTGCGGGTGGAGCGCCCGGCGGCGGACAGCGTCGTGGCCCGCATCGTCGCGCTGGTAGAGCAGGCCAGCGCGACCAAGGCGCCCACCCAGCTGTTCATCGAGAAGGTCGAGCAGCGTTACTCGGTCGGCATGGTGGTCGCCACCGTCGCCTTGTTCGCCGTGCCGTTGGCCCTCGGCGCCGATCTTCAGCCCACGCTACTACGGGCCATGACATTCATGATCGTCGCGTCACCGTGTGCTGTGGTGCTGGCCACCATGCCTCCGCTGCTCGCGGCGATCGCCAACGCCGGCCGGCACGGGGTACTGGTCAAGTCCGCCGTCGTCATGGAACAGCTCGGAACCGCCACCCGCGTCGTCTTCGACAAGACCGGCACCCTGACCGAAGGCACGCCACGGGTCACCGAAATCCGCCCCGTGCCCGACGGACCCTGCGACACCGATGACCTGCTCGCGCTAGCCGCGGCCGTGGAACACGGCAGCGAACACCCCGTCGGCCGCGCGATCGTCCGCGACGCTCGCGACGCGGGGATCGACTTGCTGCCCGCCGAGGCCTTCGCCTCCATCCCGGGGCGAGGTGTCACCGCCCGGGTCGCGGATTACACCATCGCCGTCGCGAGCCCCGCTCACCTGCTGCCCGCCGCGTCGTCCGGCAGCGTCCAGCCGGGCCCCGCCGCAGCCGCAGCAGAGCTCGTCGCCGAGCTGGAGGGCATCGGACACACCGCTGTGGTCCTCACCCTCGACGGCACCCCGGCCGGCGTGCTCGGCCTCGCCGACCGGCTTCGACCGGAGGCCGCTCGAACGGTCACAGCCGTCGCTCGGCTCACTGGTGCTCCGCCGGTGCTGCTCACAGGGGACAACCGCCGCGCTGCCGCTCGGCTCGCCGACGAGGTAGGAATCAGCGAGCTGCAGGCCGGGCTGCTACCTCAGGACAAGGTCTCTGTCGTGCAGGACCTCCAGGCCAGGGGGGACCGGGTGCTCGTCGTCGGTGACGGCGTCAACGACGCTCCCGCCCTGGCCGCCGCGCACCTGGGTCTTGCGATGGGCGGTGTCGGCTCCGACGTCACCCTCGAGACTGCGGACGCCGTGATCACCCGCGACGAGCTCGTCGGCGTGCCCACCGTCATGGCGCTCTCCCGTCGCGCCCGGCGCCTGGTCAAGCAGAACCTTGCGATCGCCGCCACCGTCATCGCTGTCCTGGTCACGTGGGACATCGCCGGCCACCTGCCACTGCCGCTCGGGGTAGCCGGCCACGAAGGCTCCATCGTCGTCGTCGCCCTCAACGGACTACGCCTGCTTCGCCACTCGGCCTGGACCCAGGCCTCCCAACAACCTGAATCACCACCCGGAACCCGGCTACCGAACCGCGCGAGGTGAACGCGCGTAGCCGACGTGATGAAGCCCTTGGGGGTGGGCTGTGAAGCTCCCGGCTCGGGCCCATGGTTTCGGTGACCTGTGAACATCGGCGACAGGCGGCGAGACTCGCGCGTCAGCGCACCTCGAACACCCCGTGTGCGCCCTTCTCGGCGTCCACCATCACGTGCGTCACGAACGGGTAGTGGCCCGCCTCCGGGAACGTCAGCTCCACGAACCCGCCCTGCGCCGGGGCGAGCGAGAGCACCTGGCTGCCGCCCGCCGTCCCCGGTGGTAGCAGGTAGGCGCCCTCGGAGTACACGGTGTCGAACTGCGCCCCGACGACGTGGAACGCGGTGCCCCGGTTCGGACCGACGGCGAGCACCCAGATGCGCACCCGCTCACCGACCTTCGCCTGCAGCGGCGCGTGGTCGTACTGGTCCGCGTACCCGTTGAAGACGACGAGGTCGGGCTGGCCGGTCGCCAGCCGCGAGGCGTCGGCGACCTCCCCCTGCGGTCCCAGGTACATGTCGGACTGCACGAGCAGGTACTCGCGGTCGACCGGCCGGAGGTCCGGCGGGTCGATGACGACCGCGCCGAACATCCCGTTCGCGATGTGCAGGGACATCGGCATCGTGGCGCAGTGGTACATCCACACCCCCGCCCGCTGCGCGGTGAAGCGGTAGACGAGCCGCTGGCCGGGCTGGATGGTCCGCATCGGACCGTCGGGCGCCAGCGACCCTGCGTGGAAGTCGACGGAGTGACCGATCGACCCGTCGTTCACGAGCGTGATCTCGAAGGTGTCGCCAACCTTGCCCCGCAGGACGGGCCCGGGCGCCGTCCCGTTGAAGGTCCACAGCTTCTGCCGGACGCCGGGGGCCACCTCCCGCTCCACCTCCTGCACCGTCATCGTCAGCCGGTGCGTCGTCTCGGCCGGCGCGGGAGGCAGCGTCGCGTCGCGGGCGGTGAAGCCCTTCCCCGGCTCCGCGGCCAGGTCGATGTCGTTGGCGGCGGACGGCGCCTGTCCGGCCCTGCTGCCTGCCGCGTGCTGGTGCATGCCCGGCATGGCGGCTTCCGCCTCCGCCGCCGACGCCTCAGCCGACGCCCCCGTCGCGTGCACCGTCAGGACCATGCCCATCTGCCGGTGGCCCGCCACCGAGCACCAGCCCTCGAGGTCCCGCCCGACGACCCCGACGTCCAGCGTCGCCTTGGCACCGGGAGCGAGCCGAGGCGTCCGGGCACCGGTCTCGAGGACGAGGTCGTGCGTGTCGGTCCCCGTGTTCGTCAGCTCGATCACCAGCCGGTCACCGGCCGGGACGTCGACGGTCCCGGGCACGAAGCGCATCCCCTTGACGGTGAGGTGCACGGTCGTCGTGTGCCCGGTCGCCTTCACGCCCGCCGCGGCGGCAGGTGCGCCGGGCAGCCCGAGCGCGGCCGGATCGGCGGCGACCCCGCCGGCGGCAGCCAGGACGACGACAGCCAGGCCGGCCGCGGCGAGGCCCGTTCGCCGGGAGGCAGGCACGCCGTCCGGCACCTTGCCGTCGGGAGGCCGCCGGGAGACGACGACGGAACGGACCGCGAGCGGCAGGAAGCTCGCGAGCGCGAGCAGGACGAGGACGGAGCACAGCACCCGGACCAGGCTCGGCGCCGGCAGGACGCAGACGGCGAGACCGGCGTTGGCCACCGTCACCCGCAGGGCGCCACCGCGGTCCAGCACCTGGTTCTGGGCGCGGATGGCGTTCGGACCCCCGCCCAGCACGACGGGGAGCAGGTAGCTGAGGGCGCCGAGCAGCACCTGGGCGGCGAACCCGGCGAGCCGAGGGGCGGCGAGCCAGTCGGCGCGTGCCGCGGCGGCCTCCCAGCCGGGAGCGGTCGCGAGCGCCACGGCCAGCACGGCCAGAGAGACGACCAGCCACGCCAGGCCGGCGAGCACGGAGAGGGTCCCGAACGCGACCGGCGGCTTGCGGCGCACCTCGTCGAGGTGCGGGAGGCAGACGGCGACGACGGCGGCGAGGTAGCCCGCCACGCCGAGGGCGGTGACCAGCAGGCTGCCGGCCAGCGCGGCACCGGCGGCGACGGCGAGCGCGACCAGCAGGCCGGGAAGGGCGCGCCGCGCGACGTGCTCGGAGCCGTCGGCCATGCGGGTCCGGAGCATGGTGGGCCACAGCGTGACCAGGGTGCCGAGCACGGTCAGGCCCACCCAGCCGAGCAGGTTGAGCAGGGCGTGGGCGACCATCATCTGGGCGTGGGCGCGGTCGGACGCCGCGCCTCGCGCCATCAGCACACCGAGCGCGACGCCCAGCGGGAGCACCGCTCCCGCCGCCACGTAGTAGCGGACGGTCGCGCCGAAGCGGGACGGCAGCGCTCTGCGCATCCGCTGCAGCAGCCCGCCGGCGTGCCACAGCGCGACCACGCCCACAGCCGTCCCGCCGACGAGCGTGAGCGGCCACGTCGAGGTGACCATCCCGGCGACGACGGCGACGGCGCCGGCGTTCAGCACGACCAGCCGGGCGACGCGGCCGCGGGCCATGTCGTCGTCCGGCAGCTTGAGCAGGGCGGCGGCGAAGTGCCAGCTCCAGACCAGGATGGCGTTGCTGACCGCACCGAGCAGGAGCAGGTGCACGAGCAGCCAGCGGGCGGCGGGGACGAAGGGGTGCACGAACGCCACCGCGACCAGCGCCACGAGCCACGCCAGGACGACGACGCCGGCGCGCAGGTGCCATGTCGACCTGCGCATCACGCCTCCACCGCGACCCGGCCGGGGGCGACCGTCGGGTCCGTCGGGGTGCGCTGGGGTCGGGAGGGACGCCGTCCCCCGGCCAGGAGGGACCAGACCACGAGCGCGACGAACGCGAGGACGGCGACGATGTTGCCGACCCCGCCCGCCTGCCAGGCCCACCGGACGCCATGCACGTCACCGACCGCCGTCCGCAGGACGAGGGTCGTGTGCAGCAGGACCACGGGGCCGTACAGGGCGGGGTGGTAGGGCAGCGGCCGCCGCAGCACGGCCGGGAGGATCACCGGCGCGTGGGCCATCACCATCGACATCACGAACCCGAGGAACACGGCGTGGACGACGACGTCGTAGCCGCCGCCGTCGACCACGGGCCCTCTGAGCAGCCAGGTCGCGCCGACGACGGCGAGCCAGGCGTACCCGGCGAGCAGGCACACGGCCATGTACCGCGGGAGGCCCGTCCCTCGGACCGTCCGGCGCGCCACGTCGAAGCGGGACAGCCAGGCCGCCAGGCCGAGCAGCGACGCGCCGAGGAGGGCGTAGCCCGCGACGGGCCAGAGCAGCGCGGCCAGGGTGGCCACGAGCACGGCCGTCGCCACCGCCAGGGCGGCCCGCTCCGCACCGGCCTGGAGCGCGCCGACCCGGGCGAGCTCGACCCGCTCGCCGGCGATCGTCAGGACGAGGAAGCCGACCAGCCACGGGAGCAGCCACGGCACGGGGACGCCGCCCGCCCAGAGCAGCGCCCCGCCGGTGCCGAGGACGGCGCCCCCGGCCTGCACGAGCACGGCAGCGGCCGGTGCGCGGCGCCAGAGGGGCCGGTAGACGGCGACGAGCACAGCCGCGCCTGCGACGAGCAGCCACCTGCCGACGTCCAGGGGCGCCGGGGTGAGCAGCAGCAGGCCACCGAGGCCGAGCGCCGCGGGCGAGAGGAAGCCCCATGCCCGACCGAGCGCGACGGCGCGCTCGAGGGCCACGATCGTGCCGACGAACCCCAGCACGAGAAGCACGCCGTGGACCTCCGGCAGCCGGTCTGCGCGGACGGGCGCCGGCAGTCCCAGCAGCATCAGCGCGGCGTCCAGCCCGGCCAGCAGCGCAAGCCCGCCGGGCACGAGCAGCACGAGGCGGGCGACGGGCAGCCGGCGCCGGTCAGCCACCTGGCGCAGCCTCCGCCCTGTCGATCGTGGAGGCCTCCCGGTGGACGTCGGCCAGGTGCAGGCGGCACGCCCCCGGCTCGGAGAAGGCGAGGAGGCGCACGGGCTCCGGGTCGCCGCCGAGCTCCTCCAGCGCGCCTCGGACGATCCCCTCGTGCACGCGGCACACCACCTCCGGGTAGCGGCGAGCGGCGTCGAGCAGCGGGCAGCGGCGAAGGGCCGCCGTGGTCGCGGCCTCGTCCGCGACGGGGTCGAAGCCGAGTTCCGCGAGCAGGTCGACGGCGCGGTGGCGGGGCGACCGGTCGGACGGCGCAGCCTGTCCGGCGGCGGCGGGTTCGGTCGTGGCCTGCTCGGCATCGGTAGCGGCCAGCTCGCGCCCCCAGTCCTCGCCGGCGGATCGCGCCTCGGACGCCGGGTCGGCGCTGCTGCGGGTGAGGTAGCCGGCGAGCGCGCTGGCGAGGCCGACGTAGTCGCGCACACGCAGGTCCGGCTCGAGGTTGTCAGGGGCTGCTGCGTACTGCCACGCAGGCCGGCCACGACCG
>JBKHWX010000064.1:0-4169 GCA_046566325.1 Actinomycetes bacterium
CGTCTTCGACGTCTGCATGCCGGCCCGGTGCTGGATGGCGCCGGAGATCCCGTTGGCGACGTACAGCTGCGGCGAGACGGTCTTGCCGGTCTGCCCCACCTGGAAGGCGTGCGGCATCCACCCCGAGTCGACAGCGGCCCGGGACGCGCCGACGGCGGCGCCGAGGGAGTCCGCGAACGCCTCGACCTCCTCGAAGTTGCCGCCGGTTCCCCGTCCGCCCGACACGACGATGGCCGCCTCCGTGAGCTCGGGACGGCCGGATGCCTTCCGGGGCTCCGACGCGGTGATCCGGGCGCCCTTCGCGGCCTCGGACACCGTGGGGGTGACCTGCTCCACGGTGCCCGCGCCGGCCGCCTGCTCCGGTGTCGCGGAGTTCGGCTTGACCGTGACGACCGGGGTGCCCTTGGTCACCCGCGCCTGGACGGTGTAGCTGCCGGCGAACACGCTCTGCGTCGTCACCGGGCCGTCGCCGTCCCCGGGCTGCACGTCGACCGCGTCGGTGATCAGCCCCGACCCGGTCCTCACCGCCAGCCGGCCCGCGATCTCCTTGCCCTCGCCGCCGGACGGCAGCAGCACCGCCACCGGTGACGCCTTCCCGACGAGCTCGGCGAGCACCTCCGCCTTCGGTGCGACCAGATAGTCCTTCACGTCCGTGTCGTCGACGACGTAGACCTTCTCCGCGCCGTACGACGCGAGCGCCTGCGCCACGTCGCCGCCGGCGTCGCCGAAGACCACCGCCGAGGGCTCACCGAGCCGGCGCGCGATCGTCAACAGCTCCAGCGTCGGCTTGCCGACCTGGCCGTCGACCAGGGCGTCGACGAGGACCAGTACCTCACTCATGTCCGGCCCCTTCCTAGACGAACTTCCTCGACGCGAGGAACTCGACCAGCGCGGTGGCGCCCGACCCGTCCTCGTCCTTCACGACCTGCCCCTGGGTGCGCGGCGGGCGGGCCTCGGTCCGCTCCACGACGCTCCAGGCCGCCGACAGGCCGACCATCTCCGCATCGACGCCGAGGTCGGCCAGCGACCAGATCTCCACCGGCTTCTTCTTCGCGGCCATGATGCCCTTGAACGACGGGTACCTCGCCTCGCCGGACTGGTCGGTCACCGACAGCACCAGCGGCGCCGTCCCCTCCACGGTCTCGGTCGCCGTGTCGCCGTCGCGCCGGATCCGCACCGTCGTACCGCCCTCGCCGGCAGTGACCTCGACCTGCGACGCCAGAGTGACGGCGGGCACGTCGAGCCGCTCGGCGAGCATCGCGGGCACCACGCCCATCGACCCGTCCGTCGAGGCCATCCCGCACACCACGAGGTCCCAGCCGCCGCCGAGCAGGTCGGCGCCGATCTTCTTGACCGCCTCGGCGAGCACCAGGGACGTCGCCACGGCGTCGGAGCCGGCGACTGCCTCGTCCAGGACGTGCACACCGCGGTCCGCGCCCATCTGCAGCGACTTGCGGACCGCATCGGTCGCCTGCTCCGGGCCGACCGCGAGCACCGTCACCTCGGTGTCGTCGTCGAGCTTCTCCTTGACCTGAAGGGCCTGCTCCACGGCGTACTCGTCGAGCTCGGAGAGCAGCCCGTCCACCCCGGCACGGTCGACGGTGCCGTCGTCCTCGAAGTGTCGGTCCGCGGTCGCGTCCGGCACGTGCTTCACGCACACGATGATGTTCATTCGCTCCACGGCCCGGTGAGCGGGCCCCTCCTGTGCGGGTCGGTCGGGTGTCCGAGGCTACCCGCGGGCACCGACGGTCGCGGCACGGCCCCGGGTGGTCGAGCCGAGCAGAGTGATCTCGACAAGCTCGATCACCCGGGGCAGCTCGATCACCCGGGGCATGGCTCGGTCACCCTGCAGCGTCCGGCGCGCGGTCGCGCCTGGACTGACCGAGCGAGACGGCGGAGGAGCGCAGCGGGGGAGCCGCCGAGCGAGCGAGGGAAGGCGCGACCACCCAGCGCGCCGGACACGCGCGAGCCCTTCGAGACGCCTCGTTCCTCGGCTCCTCAGGATGAACTACGCGAGCGCAATCGATCAGCGACCCTCGAAGCGCGCCTTGCCCGGCCCCGCCTCGATGAAGGAACGCATGCCGGTGGCCCGGTCCTGCGTGGCGAACAGCGCCGCGAACTGGATCCTCTCGATCTCCAGCCCGGTGTCGATGTCGACCTCGAGGCCGCGGTCCACGGCCTCCTTGGCCGCCCGCAGCGCGTACGACGCGGCGGACCGGAACTGCCCGGCCCAGGCCAGCGCCTCGGCGTAGACCTGGTCGTCGGGGACCACGCGATCCGCCAGCCCGAGCCCGAGCGCCTCCTGCGCCGTCACGAACCGGCCGGTGTAGATGAGGTCCTTGGCCTTCGACGGCCCGACCAGCCGGGTCAGCCGCTGCGTCCCTCCCGCCCCGGGGATGATGCCGAGCAGGATCTCCGGCTGGCCGAACGTGGCCCTCTCGCCGGCGATCCGCACGTCGGCGCACAGCGCGAGCTCGCAACCGCCGCCGAGCGCGTAACCGGTCACGGCCGCCACCACGGGCTTCGGGATCCGCGCGACCGCGGTGAACGCCGCCTGGAGCCGGCCGGAGTGGGCGACCATGTCGGTGTAGGACTTGGCCTCCATCTCCTTGATGTCGGCACCGGCCGCGAACACCTTCTCCCCGCCGTACAGCACGACGGCCCGCACGTCGTCGCGCGCCGACGCCTCCTGCGCCGCGTCCCGGATCTCCTCCTGGGCCTGGGCGTCCAGCGCGTTCATCTTGGGCCGGTCGATACGGATCGTCCCCACGCCGTCCTCGACCTCGAGGCGTACGAGCTCTCCCACGGTGCCTCCTCCTGCGGTTTGCCGGTGTGCCGCACAACCTAGCGACCGGTGCCGCCGCCTTCACCATCGAGCCGCCGCCGCGGGCACTGGTTCACCTGTCGATCCCGTTCGCCTGCCGTGCGGGCGGGTCTTCGGCACAATGGCCCGATGAGGACCAGCGATGGCGACCCGCCCGCTGCGTGGCCCGGCAGCCACCAGCCGCTGGGAGCCACGTGGTCTCCGGAGAGCACGAACTTCGCGGTCGTCGCTCCGGAGGCGACCCGCGTCGAGGTGTGCCTGTTCGAGCAGCGCCAGGGACGCGAGGTCGAGACCCGCTACGCGCTCACCGAGAAGACCCTCGGCGTCTGGCACGGCGCGGTGCCGGGTGTGCCCGTCGGAGCGCTCTACGGGTTCCGCGCCGACGGCCCGTGGGAGCCGGCCCGGGGTCGGGTGTTCAACCCCACCAAGCTGCTCCTCGACCCGTACGCCCGGGCGGTCAGCGGTGACGTGGACCCCGAGGGTCCGATCTACGGGTATCGCCGTCCGGCCGATCTGCACCGCGACGACCCGGACACGTTGCGCGCGGCGCAGCGCGGTCCCCGCGACGACGCCGACTCGGCGCCGTACGTGCCCCGCTCGGTGGTCGTCGACGACACCTTCGACTGGGGCGAGGACGACCTGGTCCGCCCGCGGACGTCGTGGACGGACACGGTCGTCTACGAGCTGCACGTCCGGGGCTTCACCCGCCTGCACGACCAGGTCCCCGAGCGCCTGCGCGGCACGTACGCCGGTCTCGCGTCCGAGCCGGTCGTGCGTTACCTCAAGGACCTCGGCGTCACGACCGTCGAGCTGCTCCCCGTGCAGCAGTTCGTCCCCGAGCCCGACCTCGCGAGGGCCGGCCTGACGAACTACTGGGGGTACAACTCCGTCGGCTTCTTCGCCCCGCACAACGCCTACAGCTCGGTCGGGGACCGCGGTCAGCAGGTCACGGAGTTCAAGGCGATGGTCAAGGCCCTGCACGCAGCCGGGCTCGAGGTCGTCCTCGACGTCGTCTACAACCACACCGCCGAGGGCAGCCCGCTGGGCCCGACGCTCAGCTTCAGGGGCCTCGACGACATCGGCTACTACAAGCACGTCGACGTCGGGCTCGACGGTGCGACGTACTTCGACGTGACCGGCTGCGGCAACACCGTGGACGCCGCCCAGCCGGCCGCCCTCCGGCTGGTCCTCGACTCGCTGCGCTACTGGGTCGACGAGATGCACGTCGACGGCTTCCGCTTCGACCTCGCCCCGGCTCTGACCCGCACCGGGCACCGCGTGGACCTGACCGGCCCCTTCCTGACCACCGTCAACCAGGACCCGGTGCTGCGGCACGTCAAGCTCA
>JBKHWX010000065.1:0-4363 GCA_046566325.1 Actinomycetes bacterium
GGGCGCACCGAGATCGTCCTGGACACCGACAGCTTCCCCACGGACCGGTACGTGCTGGAAGGCATCGCGGCCGAGCGCGGTCTCAGGCTCCGGTGGGTCGAGACCGATACGGCAGCGGGCGTCACCCCGGACGACGTCGCCACCGCCGTCGGGCCACGAACGGCGCTCGCCGTGTTCAGCCACGTCGCGTACCGGTCCGGCTTCCTCGCGGACGCGCCCGCCATCACCCGGATCGTCCACGACGCCGGCGGCCTGATGCTGTGGGACCTCTGCCACTCCGCGGGCTCCGTACCCGTGCGCCTCGACGAGGAGGACGTCGACCTCGCCGTCGGCTGCACGTACAAGTACCTCAACGGCGGCCCCGGCTCCCCCGCGTTCGCGTACGTCAACCGCCGCCTGCACGACGAGGTGCGCCAGCCGATCTGGGGCTGGATGGGGCGCCGCGACCCCTTCACCATGGGTCAGGGCTACGAGCCTGCGGACGGCGTCCGGAGCTTCGTCAGCGGAACCCCGCCGATCCTCGGGATGCTGCCCGTACGGGTCGGCGCCGAGCTGGTGGCCGAGGCGGGGATCGAGAACATCCGCGCGAAGTCCGTGCTGCTCACCGAGCTCGCGGTCGAGCTGGTCGACGCGCTGCCGGCACGGTTCGGCGTCCGGCTGGCGTCACCTCGGGACAAAGCGCGCCGCGGGGGGCACGTGACCATCCGCCGGCACGACTTCCGGGAGGTGACCGAGGAGCTCTGGCGCCGAGGCGTCGTCCCCGACTTCCGCGGACCCGACGGAGTCCGCATCGGCCTCTCCCCGCTCAGCACGAGCTTCACCGAGCTGTACCGGGCCATCGAGGTGCTGGCCGATGTCCTCGACGAGCAGTCGTGAACGGAAGGCGCGACGTGACGGGACAGCAGGGGTCACTTGCTGACGCCGGCCGCCGGATGGTGGCGCCGGCAAGGCCACCCCATCGGCGAGGCGGCCGAGGACGGCAGGCTCGGCGCGCTCGCTGAGTAGTGACTTCGGGCTAGCCTCGTCGAGGTGACCAGCCTGTACATCGCCTCCGCGGAACCGGAGACCGGCAAGTCGACGGTCGCGCTCGGCATCCTCGAACAGCTGGCCAGGCGCGTCGGAAGGGTCGCCGTCTTCCGCCCCATCGTCCGGGCCGGTGCCCAGCGAGACTACGTGCTCGAGATGCTGTTGCGGCACGGCGGGGTGAGCGTCCCGTACGAGCAGGCGGCCGGCGTCACCTACGACGACGTCCACGCGGACGGCGACGCGGCGCTGGCGCAGATCGTCGAGCGGTACCACGCCATCGAGGGCGAGCACGACGCCGTCGTCATCGTGGGCAGCGACTACACGGACGTCGGCACGCCTACGGAGTTCTCGTACAACGCGCGCATCGCCGCCAACCTCGGGGCGCCGGTGCTGCTCATCGTCCGCGGCACCGACCGGACGGCGGCCGAGGTCCGCACGTTCGCCGACATGGCGGTCACGGAGCTCACGGCCAACTACGGCCGCCTGTTCGGCGTCCTCGCGAACCGGGTCGTGCCGTCGGAGGTGGGCGCCGTCCGCGAGCTCCTCGCCGCGTCACCGCTGGTTCGCGGTGCGCCGGTGTACGCGCTGCCCGACGACCCCTTCCTCACGGCGCCGACGGTCGCCGACCTGATGGAGGCCTGCGACGGCGAGCTCGTGAGCGGCGACCCCGAGCTGCTGCACCGCGAGGCGATGGGCTTGGTGGTCGCCGGCATGACGATGCCGAACGTGCTGGCGCGGCTGTTCGACGACGCGGTCGTGATCACGCCCGGCGACCGGTCGGACGTCGTCCTCGGCGTCTTCATGGCCCATCAAGCGCAGACGTTCCCCTCGCTCGCGGGGGTGGTCATCAACGGCGGGCTCCCCCTTCACGAGGAGGTCAGCAGGCTCATCTCCGGCATCGGGGCACGGCTGCCCATCATCGCGACCGACGAGGGGACGTACGACACTACGGCGGCGCTCACCGCCGTCCGGGGCCGGTTCACTCCGGACGCGGACCGCAAGATCGAGCGGGCGCTCGACCTGTTCCACGAGCACGTGGACGGCGACGCGCTGCTCGACCGGCTGGACGTCGCCGAGAGCGACGTCGTCACCCCGCTCATGTTCGAGCACCAGCTGCTGGAGCGCGCCCGGGCCGACCGGCGGCACATCGTGCTGCCCGAGGGTGACGAGGAGCGGATCCTGCGCGCCGCGGACCTGCTGCTGCGTCGGGGCGTCGTGGAGCTCACGCTGCTCGGCGACCCACAGCTCGTCACCGTCAAGGCGTCCCAGCTCGGCATCGACATCAAGGCGGCGCAGCTCCTCGACCCTCACGACCCGCCGCTGCGGGACGAGTTCGCCGCGGAGTACCTGCGGCGCCGCGCACACAAGGGCATGACGGAACAGGTGGCCTACGACCGGGTGGTCGACGTCTCGTACTTCGGCACGATGATGGTCGAGCTCGGGCACGCCGACGGCATGGTCTCCGGCTCCGCGCACACCACCGCGCACACGATCCGCCCGGCGCTCGAGGTGATCCGGACGGCTGAGGGCGTCGACACGGTCTCCAGCGTCTTCTTCATGTGCCTGCCGGATCGCGTGCTCGTCTACGGCGACTGCGCGATCATCCCCGACCCCACCGCGGAGCAGCTGGCCGACATCGCGGCGTCGTCGGCGGCCACGGCCGAGGCGTTCGGCGTCGAGCCTCGCGTCGCGATGCTCTCGTACTCGACCGGCCAGTCCGGGAAGGGAGCGGACGTCGAGAAGGTGCGAGCCGCAACCGAGCTCGTCCGGAAGAGAGCACCCGGCTTGTTCGTCGAGGGACCGATCCAGTACGACGCTGCGGTGGACGCCGCAGTGGCGGCGACGAAACTGCCGGGTAGCCAGGTCGCCGGTCGCGCGACGGTCTTCATCTTCCCCGACCTGAACACGGGCAACAACACCTACAAGGCCGTGCAGAGAAGCGCAGGGGCCGTGGCGATCGGCCCTGTGCTGCAAGGACTTCGGAAGCCGGTCAACGACCTGTCGCGTGGGGCGCTCGTCAGCGACATCGTCAACACCGTTGCCATCACGGCGATCCAGGCGCAGCAGCTGCTGTCGGAACAGTCGGCAGCCGGGCGGGAGCAGCGGACGGCGGTGCCGAACGGGGCCGCGGTCGTCACGGCCCGGGACGCGTCATGAGCCGGCATGTGCTCGTCCTCAACGCGGGGTCGTCGTCCCTGAAGTACCGATTGGTCGACGTCGACTCGGGCGGCGCCCCCGCCTCCGGTCTCGTGGAGAGGATCGGCGAGGAGACGTCGTCCTTGCGCCACACGGGGCCTCGGGGCGAGACACGCGTGACCGAGCGCATGGCTGACCACGAGAAGGCCCTCCGCGCCGTCCTCGAGCTCTTCGCGTCGCACGGGCCGGACCTCACCTCCGCCGACGTGGTCGCGGTCGGGCACCGCGTCGTCCACGGAGGCGAACGGTTCGCGGACCCGGTGCTCATCGACGACGCCGTCGTCGCCACGATCGAGGAGCTTGTCCCCCTGGCCCCCCTGCACAACCCGGCGAACCTGGAGGGAATCCGGGTCGCGCGCCGGGTCTTCCCCGACCTGCCGCAGGTCGCCGTGTTCGACACGGCGTTCCATCAGACGCTGCCGCCCGTCGCGTACACGTACGCGGTCCCCCGGCACTGGGAGCGCAAGTACTCGGTGAGGCGGTTCGGCTTCCACGGCACGTCGCACGCGTACGTCTCACGGGTCGCGGCGGAGATGCTCGGCCGCGAGCCCGCGGACGTCAACGTGATCACGCTGCACCTGGGTAACGGCGCGAGCGCCACCGCCGTCGCCGGGGGCCGCAGCGTCGACACCTCGATGGGGCTGACGCCGCTGCAGGGCCTGGTGATGGGCACGCGCAGCGGGGACATCGACCCCGCTGTCCCCGCGCATCTCGCGGACGTCGCGGGCTACAGCCTCGACGAGGTCACCGAGGGCCTTAACCGCCGCAGCGGCCTGCTCGGGCTGACCGGTTACAACGACATGCGCACGGTGCAGCAGCTGGCGGACGACGGCAACGAGGACGCGCGGCTCGCCCTCGACGTCTACTGCTACCGCATCCGCTCGTACGTCGGCGCGTACTTCGCGGTGCTCGGGAGGGTGGACGCCATCGTGTTCACCGCCGGCATAGGCGAGCACAGCCCTCCGGTGCGAGCCCTGTCGCTGCAGGGCCTGTCCAGCTTCGGCGTCGAGGTCGACGCCGAGCGCAACGACGCCGACACCGGCGGGGCACGGTCGATCTCGCCGCCGGACGGCCGGGTCGCCGTCCTCGTCGTCCCCACGGACGAGGAGCTCGAGATCGCGCGGCAGGCCGTGGCGCTGCT
>JBKHWX010000066.1:0-9455 GCA_046566325.1 Actinomycetes bacterium
ATCTCGGGATAGCTGGCCTTGATCTCGTCGGGCAACTGGGCGGCGGCCTCGCCGAGCACGGTGAAGTTCCACAGGAGCGCGTCGCGTCGCTGGCGATCCGAGGCCAGGGACTCGGGGTCTGATCGGCCGCCAGCAGGTGTGCTTGCTCCGCGGCGTGGATCATCTCTTCGAGCAGGACGAGCTCACGCCGCATAGAGGCTCCGTGCCTCCGACAGCACGGCATCCTTCATTCGCCGGTGGAGGGCGGCGGGAGACCAGGTCGACAGGCCGGCCGAAGACGGCGGCCAGCTCGTCCGCAAGCTGCTCGATCTCCCATCCGAGCCGGTGGCCAGGCTTCAACTCGTAAAGCACGTCCATGTCGCTGTCCGGCGTTGCGGTTCCGCGTGCGACGGAACCAAAGACACGCAGGCGGGCGATACCGTACCGAGAACACACTTCGGCGAGTCTCGCCTCGTCAACGGTGACGCCCGCGACCTCAGGCATGCCACCAAGGGTATCGAGACGTGGGTCACTCCCCCTCTGTCCCGCGCTCAGTCCGAGTTCGACACCCTGCCCCACGAGCTCGTCGAGTGAACGGGCGGTACCTAGAGGGACTGGAGGGGCGTGAGAACCGGAAGCCGGCGAGATCGTCCCAGGCCCGAAGGGGTGCCCCCGGCAGGATTCGAACCTGCGCTCCCGCCTCCGGAGGGCGGTGCTCTATCCCCTGAGCTACGGGGGCGCTGCGGAGGGCCCGACGGATGGACCGAGCGGGCCAGCGACCGACCGGCAGCCTACCAGGACGTCGGCTCAGCCCTGAGCGGGTTGCTGCCCGGCCACGTACTCCCAGTGCCAGGGCTCGTACGCCCCGCTGCCGCCGGCCTGCGCCCAGCCCGGGTTGTCCCACCCGAAGGCGGGAGCGTTCGCGCGCAGCCACTGGTACGGCTCGCCGGCACCCTCCACACCGCCGCCTAGGTCGACGGCGAGGGCCCAGCCGTGCTCGCTGGTCCCGGGGACGGCGGCCAAGCCGGGCTTGCGCGCCTTGACGCTGACCTGCTGCCCGTAGGAGCGGTACGAGTCGGTGATGGCGAGAGGGACGCCGAAGTGCTCCTGGTAGGCCACGTTCAGCTTCGCCAGGGCGACCGCGGCGTCCGCGCGCAGGTAGTGACCGGGCTGCCAGAGACCGCACAGGTCCTCGACGGCCAGCCGGCCGTTCTCGGCGGCCGGCCCGCGGACGACGCCGTCGCACCCGGGCAGGACGGGCCGGAAGAGGTCCCGGCTGGCGCGCTCGGCCTCCGCGCGGGACGCCGCCAGCTCCTCGGGTCCCATGGCCGGCACTTCCGAGGCCACCCCGACCGCGTGGCCGGTCGATGCCTCGACGGGGACGACTGAGAACGGGTCCGTGACCGAGGCGGGCCTCGGCGTCCTCGATTCGTGCGCCTGCGCGCCGGCGGGCGGCGCCTGTGCGGGTCCGCCGGTCCCGTCCGAACCGCGCGCCCAGGCCAGCGCCTGCGCGGACTCGGCCTGGACGAGGCGCGGCGCGGCGACGGCGTCGGCGGCTCGGCTCCCCGTCACCGCGCCCTGGAACAGGGGGGCCAGCACGGTCGCGACACCGAGAGCGGCCACGATGCCGACGCGCGGTAGGTGCACGGTGAGGAGGCGCCTCCCCCGCACCTCGCCGACCGGAGCAGGTCGCGACGGCTGAGCCGGCTCACATGTGACGTCGTCCGGTGGGGACGACGAGCGAGCGGGCGGCGAGACGTCCGGGGAGAGGGCCGGGGACGACAACAAAGAGCCTCCTGTTCGGTCACCCCCGACCAGCACGAGCCCGCCGACGCGGCGGGCATGTCACAATACGGTAACGAACTTCCACGGACGGCCCAATCCCCCGAAGACGGGATGAGGCGGAGATCACGCGCGTTGCGTCGCGTCCACGATCTCGCCGATGAGCTCCTCGAGGACGTCCTCGAGGAAGAGGACGCCGAGGGTCTCGCCGCGGTCGTCCAGCACGCGCCCGAGGTGCGAGCCGCTCCGCTGCATCTCCGTGAGCGCGTCCTCCACCTCGTCGGCCGCCCGCACGTTCACCAGGGCCCGCACCCGCTTGTCGGGGACCGGCTGGTCGTGCCGGCCGTCGTCCGCATAGAGCACGTCCTTGAGGTGCAGGTAGCCGTTGAGCCCCCCGTCGTCGTCCCGGATGGGGAAGCGGCTGTACCCGGTGCGGCCGACCATCCGCTCGATGTCCTCCGGGGTCGAGCCGGGCGGCACGGTGACGAGCTCGTCGAGAGGCACCATGAGCTCCCCCGCCACGCGGTCGCTGAACTCGAGCGCGCCGGTCAGCAGCTCGTGCCCTTCCTGCAGCAGGCCCTCCCGCTGGGACTCGGCCACGATGCTGTGCACCTCTTCGGCGGTGTACGCCGACGCCACCTCGTTCTTGGGCTCCACGCGCATCAGCCGCAGGCCGCCGTTCGCGATCGCGTTGAGGCCCTTGATCACGGGTGACACGACCCGCGCGACCGCGACCAGCGCCGGCGCGAGCACGAGCGCGACCCGGTCGGTGCCGGCGAGGGCGAGGTTCTTCGGCACCATCTCGCCGATCACGACGTGCAGGTAGACCACGATCCCGAGGGCGAGGGCGAACGCCGCGGGGTGCACGAGCGCGGGCGAGAGGCCGAGGGCGGAGAACGGCGCGTGGAGCAGGTGGGCGAGTGCCGGCTCCGCCACCGCACCGAGACCGAGCGAGCAGACCGTGATCCCGAGCTGGGCACAGGCCAGCATGAGCGACACGTGCTCCATCGCCCAGAGGGTGGTGCGGGCCGCCCGGCCGCCCGCCGCCGCCTTGGGCTCCACCTGGGACCGGCGCGCGGAGATGACCGCGAACTCGGCGCCCACGAAGAAGGCGTTGCCGAGCAGCAGGAGCAGCGCGACCAGCAGAGCGAGGCCGCCGTTCATCGCACCTGCTCCAGGGGGCGCTCGGCATCCTCGCTCTGCCGGACGGGGCGGAAGCGGAGACGGTCGACGCGCCGGCCGTCGAGCCGGACCACCGTGAGAACACCGCCGGGGACGACGGCCTCGTCGCCGGTGGTCGCGAGCCGGCCCAGCCGGGCCATCACGAAGCCCGCCACGGTCTCGTAGGCGGAGGAGTCGGGGACGGCGATCCCCGTCTGCTCCCGCAGCTCGTCGGGCCGCAGGATCCCGGGCAGGAGCCAGCCGCCGTCCCTCAGCCGGCGCGCGCCCGCACGGGACCGGTCGTGCTCGTCCGCCACCTCGCCGACGATCTCCTCGACGAGGTCCTCCAGCGTGACGACGCCCGCCGTGCCGCCGTACTCGTCGGCGACCACCGCCAGCTGCAGGCCCTGGGCGCGGAGCTCGGCGAGCAGCGGGTCCAGGCGGATCGTCTCGGGCACCCGTAAGGCCTCGCTCATCAGCGCCCCCACCGGCACCTCCTCCCGCTTCTCGTGCGGGACGGCGACGGCGCGCTTGACGTGGACGACGCCGACGACGTCGTCGAGGTCCTCGTCGATCACCGGGAAGCGGGAGTAGCCGGTCCGCCGGGACAGGCGCACCACGTCCGCGGCGCTGTCGTCGCGCTGCACGTTCTCCATCCGGACCCGCGGGGTCATGACGTCCGTCGCGGTGTGGCGGCTGAAGCCGAGCGACCTGGTCAGCAGGGTCGCCGTGCCGACGTCGAGGGTCCCCACCTCCGCGGACCGCCGCACCAGCGCGGCCAGCTCCTCCGGCGAGCGCCCGCTCGAGAGCTCCTCCCGGGGCTCGACGCCGAAGAGCCGCAGGAACCGGTTGGCGCTGCCGTTGAGCAGCCGGATCAACGGGTGCATGAGCCACGTGAACGCCCGCTGCATCGGCACGGCGGCGCGCGCCGTCGTCAGGGGCAGCGCGATCGCCAGGTTCTTCGGGATGAGCTCGCCGACCAGCATCGACACGACGGTGGCGAGGAACATCCCGAGGGCGACGCTGACCGCGGGGACGGCGGTCGGCGGGACGCCCGCGTCGGCCAGCGGCCCTGCCAGCAGGCGCGACACCGACGGCTCGACCAGGTAGCCGACGAGCAGGGTGGTGAGCGTGATCCCGACCTGGGCGCCGGACAGCTGCGTGGACAGCGTCCGCAGCCCGGCCAGGACGCGGCCGGCTCCGGCGTCGCCGGCCTCCGCCTGCCGCTCCACCGTCGGGCGGTCGACGGTCACGAGGGCGAACTCGGCCGCGACGAAGACGCCGGTGCCGAGCGTGAGCAGCAGGCCCACGACGACGAGCAACCACTCGATCAGCACGGGGTCCTCCGGGCCGTCGGCCCGGTCCTGGACGTCCAGGGGCCCGGTCTTGTCGCGGAGCGGTCAGAGCCTGCGGTCGTCGGCCTTCCGGCTCGCGCCCGGGCTGGAGGAGGTTCTGAGTCTGCAGGTGAAGGATGTGAGCCGTTCATCGCGCTCCCAGTGTACGAGCCGAGGACGACGTCAGCGTGTTCCGCCGCCGGGCTCCTACGGGTGAGCACCCAGGGTCCCTCGGTGACGCGCGCCGCAGACGCTCCCTCACCAGCCTGTGGGAAGCGGTCTGCCCTCCTCGTACCCGGCACTCGACTGGACGCCCACCACGGCGCGTGCGGCGAACTCCGGGACGTTCCTGGCGCCCGTGTACGTGAAGGCGCTCCGCACGCCCGAGGTGATGTCGTCCAGCAGGTCCTCCACGCCGCCTCGGTCGGGGTCGAGCAGCATCCGGGAGCTCGAGATGCCCTCCTCGAACAGCGCCTTGCGGGCACGCTCGAAGGGGGAGTCCGAGCGGGTCCGGGCCGCGACCGCGCGGGCCGAGGCCATCCCGAAGCTCTCCTTGTAGAACCGGCCCTGCGGGTCCGTCATCAGGTCGCCTGGGCTCTCGTAGGTGCCCGCGAACCAGGACCCGATCATCACCTGGGACGCACCGGCGGCGAGCGCGAGGGCGATGTCGCGGGGGTACCGGACGCCGCCGTCCGCCCAGACGTGCGCCCCCACCTCTCGGGCCGCTGCCGCGCACTCCAGCACCGCGGAGAACTGCGGGCGGCCGACGGCCGTCATCATCCGCGTCGTGCACATCGCGCCCGGCCCGACGCCCACCTTCACGATGTCCGCACCCGCGTCGACGAGGTCGCGGACGCCGTCCCCCGTCACGACGTTGCCGGCCACCACGGGCACGGCCGGGTCGAGCGAGCGCACGGCCGAGAGTGCGGCGAGCATCTTGTCCTGGTGGCCGTGGGCGGTGTCGACGACGAGGACGTCCGCTCCGGCCGCGAGCACCGCCTTCGCGTTGGCGTTGACGTCGCCGTTGATGCCGATCGCGACGCCGATCCGGAGCTGCCCGTCGTCGTCCAGCGCCGGGGTGTAGATCCGGGAGCGCACGCAGCCCGTGCGCGTGACGACGCCGAGCAGCCGCCCGTCACGAACGACCGGCGCGTAGGACCGACGGGCCGCCCCCAGCGCCTCGAAGACCTGCTCGAGACCGTCGCCATCTCGTTGGAGCAGGTCGGCGTCGACGGTGAGGGGGTGCGCTGTCATCACCTCGTGCAGCTGCGTGAACCGGTCCACGCCCGTGCAGTCGACCTCCGTGACGACCCCGAGAGGCCGCTGCTCCTCGTCGACGACCACGACCGCGCCGTGCGCGCGCTTGGGCATCAGGTGCAGCGCGTCGGTGACGGTGTCGCCTGGGCGCAGCGTCAGCGCTGTCTCCCAGACCGGGCTGCGGGACTTGACCCACGACACGACCTCCGCGACGACGTCGAGCGGGACGTCCTGGGGCAGGACCGCGAGAGCGCCACGTCGTGCCACCGTCTCCGCCATCCGCCGCCCGGACACCGCCGTCATGTTGGCCACGACGACTGGGATCGTCGTCCCCGAGCCGTCCTGCGTCGCGAGGTCGACGTCGAGACGGGACGTGACGCTCGACCGCGACGGGACCAGGAAGACGTCCGAGTACGTGAGGTCGGAAGCGGGCGTCTGCCCGTCGAGGAATCGCACGGACCAGCAGGGTACGGCAGCGGCGAGGCGCGGGAGGGGCTCGAGCACGGGCGCATTCCCGTGCTCGAGGCAGCGGGAACGGGGAACTTCCTCGACCGGGTGACGACCGGAGAGCGGGCGCGGGCGAGACTGGAGTCATGCCAGAGCATTCACGAGGAGGCCGCGAGCACGGACGCATCAGCGTGCGCGGCCTCACCAAGCGGTTCGGGGACGTGCTCGCGGTCGACGACCTCACCTTCGACGTCGAGGCCGGCCGGGTCACGGGCTTTCTCGGCCCGAACGGGGCGGGCAAGACGACGACCCTGCGGATGGTGCTGGGGCTCGTCGAGCCCACCAAGGGGACGGCGACCGTCGACGGGCAGCGCTACCGGGACCTCGGGACCCCTCAGCGGGTCGTCGGCGCCGCGCTGGAGGCGAGCAGCTTCCACCCGGGCCGTACGGCGCGGAACCACCTGCGTGTGCTCGCGCGCACGGCCGGCGTGGACGAAGCCACGGTCGACGAGCTGCTCGGCCTCGTCGGGCTGTCCTCGGCCGCCGACCGTCGCGCCGGTGGCTTCTCCCTCGGGATGCGGCAGCGGCTGGGGCTCGCCGCCGCCCTGGTCGGCGACCCGCACGTGCTGGTGCTCGACGAGCCCGCGAACGGCCTGGACCCCGAGGGGATCCGGTGGCTGCGCGGCTTCCTGCGTCACCTGGCGGCCGAGGGTCGCACGGTGCTGGTGTCGAGCCACGTGCTCTCCGAGGTGCAGCAGACCGTCGACGACGTCGTCATCATCAGCAAGGGACGGCTCGTGCAGCAGTCCTCCCTCGCCGAGCTGCAACGGACCGAGGCCGCGACCGTCGTCCGCGCCGCGGACGGCGCCGAGCTGGCGGCGGCCCTCGCGACGTCCGGCTGGAAGGTGCGGCCGACGTCCGAGCGCGGCCGCGTCCGGGTTCTCGGCGCCACCCCGGCGGAGGTGGGCCACCTGCTGTTCGTCTCGGGCGTCGAGCTGCACGAGCTGACCGCCGAGGCGTCGGGCCTCGAGGCCGTCTTCTTCGAGCTCACCACGGACTTCTCCGCAGCTCCCGAAGCAGGCGACGGCACCCCCGACGTCCCGGCAGGCGCAGCGGACACCCGCACCGACCCGACGTTCGAGGAGGCCGCCCGATGACCGCCGCCGCCCTGTCCCCCGGCGCCGACTCCAGTGACCGCGCCGACTCCAGTCACACAGACACACCGGCCGGCGGCGCGTCCGGTCCGCGCCTGGCCCGGCTGGTCGGCACCGAGGTCCTCAAGATCCGCACGACGCGCACGTGGTGGGCGATGCTCCTGGGCCTGGTCGCCGTCGTCGCCGTGTTCGCCGGCATCGGCGCCGCCTTCGCCGGGTCCCAGGTCCCCGGTCAGCCACCGATCCCCGGACCGGAGGACCCGGCCGTGGCGCGGACCTACTACACGTCCGGGTTCAGCTGGGCCTACGTGTTCGCCCTCGTGCTCGGCATCCTCGCTATCGCCGGCGAGTACCGGCACCAGACCGTCACCCCGACCTTCCTCGCGACCCCGCGGCGTGGCCTGGTCGTCGTGGCCAAGATGGTCGCGACCGCGCTGTTCAGCCTGCTGTACGGCGTGGTCGCGCTGGGTGTCTCGACCGCACTGACCGCCGTGATCTTCGCAGCCCGCGGCTACGACGTGGACCTGATGGCGTCGGGCCTGCCACGTGCCTTCGCGCTGGCCGTCCTTGCGACCGCCGTGTGGAGCCTCGTCGGCCTCGGGCTCGGGACCCTCATCCGCAACCAGGTCGCCGCCCTGCTGGTCGGCGTGGGCATCGCGTTCATCGTCGACCCGTTCGTCTCGTTCCTGCTCAACAACGTCTCCTGGGGTGGGGACGTCGCCAGGTTCTTCCCGAGCCAGGCGTCGTCCGCGATCGTCGAGGCGAGCAGCGGCGGGTTCGACGTCAGCTACCTGTCGTGGTGGGCCGGGGCGCTCGTCCTGCTCGGCTACGGCGTCGTCTTCGCCGGGGTGGGGACCGCCCTCACCCTGCGGCGCGACGTCACGTGACGGCCGTCGTCGCCGGAGTCGGGAGAGTCCTCCCGGAGCCGCCTGCCGACCGCGAGAGGCACTGGAGCAGGGACTAGGGTGGTGTCCGGCGTCAGCCGGACCGCTGCGCCGAGGGCAACGAGTCTCCTGAACACCGAGTCTGATGGAAGAGGCGATCTCCGCCGTGTCACAGACCCCTGCGTCGAGCGCTCACACCGAACCGGACCCCGCCGCCGTATTCGGCGCGAACGAGTGGCTCGTGGAGGAGCTCTACCAGCGCTACCGGCAGGACAGGAACTCGGTCGACCCGGCCTGGTGGGACTTCTTCGAGGACTTCGGCCCGGAGAGCAGGTCCGCCGGCGCGGCAGACGCGGGCGACGGAGGCACCGCCGCCGCGGTCACGCCCGCGTCCCAGCGCGGGGAGGACGTCTCCACAGGCGGAGGGACGGCGTCCGAGCAGCGGCAGGCCGCGGCGCCCGAGACGAACGCTCAGCCGAGCGGGCAGCCCTCTGCCGGGGCGCCGTCCCCCTCGCCCGCGCCGGCAGGTGGGACGCAGACGCTGCCGCCCGCCCCGGAGCCCGAGCCCGAGCCACCCGCGCCCGCGCCCCGGCACGACGGCGTCCAGCGCACGGAGCCCGGGCCGCTGCCGGCGGACCTGCCCAAGCCTCCACCGGCGCTGGCGGCGCGCCAGAAGGAGGAGGAGCCCCAGGGCGAGGACGAGACGGTCCGGCTCAAGGGTCCGGCCGCACGCGTCGTCACCAACATGGAGGCGAGCCTCGACGTCCCGACGGCGACGAGCGTGCGGGCGATCCCGGCGAAGCTGCTGGTCGACAACCGGATCGTCATCAACTCCAACCTCAAGCGTGCCCGCGGCGGCAAGGTCTCGTTCACCCACCTGATCGGCTTCGCCATGGTGCAGGCGCTGAAGCAGATGCCGGAGATGAACTACGGCTTCACGGAGATCGACGGGAAGCCGTCGGTCCACCACCCGGCGCACATCAACCCGGGCATCGCGATCGACCTGGTGAAGGCGGACGGGACCCGGCAGCTGCTCGTCCCCGCCATCAAGAACTGCGAGGAGATGGACTTCGCGCAGTTCTGGGCGGCGTACGAGGACGTCGTCCGCCGGGCCCGCGCGGGCAAGCTGGCCGTCGAGGACTTCGCCGGCACCACGATCAGCCTCACCAACCCGGGCACGATCGGAACCGTCCACTCGGTACCCCGCCTGATGAAGGGGCAGGGCGCGATCGTCGGCGTGGGCGCGATGGACTACCCGGCCGAGTACCAGGGCGCGTCGGAGGAGACCCTGGCCCGGCTCGGAGTGAGCAAGGTGCTCACGCTGACGTCGACGTACGACCACAGGATCATCCAGGGCGCCCAGTCCGGCGACTTCCTGCGGATCATCCACGCCCTGCTGCTGGGCGAGGAGGACTTCTACGACCGCATCTTCCGGTCGCTGCGGATCCCGTACGAGC
>JBKHWX010000067.1:0-18157 GCA_046566325.1 Actinomycetes bacterium
GTGCCCACCCCGGGCGACCTGGCCCGCCTGGCCGAGGTGCAGGTGGTGGTGGCCGCCGACACCCTGGCCGGGGAGTGCGACCTGCCCGGGCACATCCCCGGCGTCGGACCGGTCGACCCGGACACCGCCCGCGACATCGCCGCACGGGCGCGGTGGCGGCGGCTGGTCGTGGACCCGGTCACCGGCACCCTGCTGCACGCCGACACGAACACCCACCCGCGCACCAGCCCCGGCGGCGACAGCGGCGGGGGCGGCGGCGGTCGGGACAGCGGCGGTGACCAGGACCCACCTCCCGACCCCGACGACGGCAGCGGGCCGGGCGGTGGGGGCGGACCGAAAGGTCGAGGACCGCGAGGAGGCGCAGGCGGATCGAGCGGAGGCGGATCCGGCGGGGGCGGCCCGGGCGCCGGCGGGGGCGGCCCGGGCGCCGGCGGGGGCGGCGGACCACCCCGCGGCCACCCGGCGGGCAGGACACGGTCGGGCGGGGGCGATGCGGATGCAGACGGACCGGGAAGTACAGGCGGAACGGGGACAGGCGGAGGCGAGACGCCGAGCGCACGCGTCGGGCCGACATGCGCACGCGACGCCGGAGGCGCGGGGGGCGACGACAGCCGAACGCGCGAGTCCTCGTCCGACGTTGCAGATCAGCCTGCGGACTCTCGCTGGGCCAGCATGCTGACCGGCCCGGTCACCCCGACCGTCCTGGACCACGGGACCAGTCGGTATGTGCCTCCGGCGGCGCTGCGCCTGCACGTGCACACCCGCGACTCGGTGTGCGTCGGCCCCGCCTGCCACCACCCGGCGAGAGGCACCCAGCTCGACCACACGATCAACTACCGGCAGACCGACCAGGACGGGCGGGTCGGCACGACCGCCGCGGCCAACCTCGGCTGGGGGCACCTCCCGCTTGCGGGGGACTTGTGCGAGCGGGTCCACAACGAGAAGACCTTCGGCGGGTGGGAGACTCGTCCAGCCCAGCCCGGGCAGCTTCGTCTGGACCAGCCCCACCGGCCTCACCTACCAGCGCACCGTCAGCCCCGTCGTCCCCGGCTGGACGCTCCAGTCACCGCTCCACTGAGCCTCGCCAGAGGGAGGAAAGGTGAGCCTGGCACGCCACAGCGGCCGTGATCACCAGGGCAATTCTTCGCTGGCGCTACCTCGGCTCCAGTCACCCCAGCGCCCTCAGGAACGCCTCCGCCACCGGGACCGCCACGCTCCCTCCGCTCGCTCCGCCCTCTACGAGCACGGCGAACGCGACGTTGCCCTGGAAGCCGATCGTCCACGCGTGGGTTGGCTGCGGGTTGCCCGAGCCGTACTCGGCGGTACCCGTCTTCGCGTAGACCGGCTCGCCCGGAACGTCCGCGAGCGCCGACGCCGTCCCTCCCGTGACCACGCCCCGCATCAGCTCGCGGACGACGGCCAGGTCCGCGACCGGGGACGGCGCGGCCTCCCCGGAGTCGACCGCGGGGTCGGTGACGAGCTTCGGCTGCGCCCACGAGCCGCGGCCGATCGTCCCCACGGCCACCGCCATCCCGAGTGGGCTCGCCAGCACCCGACCCTGACCGATCGTGGCCGCGGCCCTGTCGACCGCTGACTCGTTGACCGGCACGTCACCGGTGAAGGCGTCCGCACCCACCTTCCAGGCCACGCCGAGGCCCACGCCGGCAGCGGCCCGCTTCAGGGCGTCGTCCTTCAGCCGTGAGGACAGCCCGACGAACGCCGTGTTGCACGACTGCGCGAAGTCGGTCGAGAAGGGGACGGCGCCGATCGCGCCGCCCTCGAAGTTCTGGAACGACCGTCCCTCTACCGTCGCCGTCGGCGGGCACGGGACGACCTCCGCGGGCGTGAGCCCGGTCGCGAGCAGCGCCTGCGTGCTGACCGTCTTGAACGTCGACCCGGGTGGGTACCTTCCGGTCATCGCCCGGTTCGTCCCGGACGCCGGTGTGTTGGCGACCGCGAGGACCGCTCCGCTGGCCACGTCGACCGCGACGAGGGCGGCGTTGCCGTTGCCACCGGTCGCCCCTGCGAGCGCCGAGTCGGCGGCCTGCTGGATGCGCGGGTCGATCGTCAGCGTGAGTGGCTCGCCGTCGACCGGTGGTACCGAGAACAGCTGGGTCTGCTGACCGTCCCGAACCCGGGTGACGGTCAGTCCCGCGGTCCCCGCCAGCCGCTCGTCGTACCGTCGCTGCAGCCCGGAGAGCCCCGCGACGTCCCCGGCCTGCAGCCGCCCCTTGGACTCCTTGACGATCTCCGCGGTGACGGGGCCGACGGTCCCGAGCAGGGCGCGGCCGAACTCGCGGGTGGGCGCGAGCGGCAGGGTGGACTGCCTGAACACCGCGCCCGGCAGTGCCTGCAGCTGGTCCTTCACCGCGTCGTAGTCGGCCTGCCGCAGCGTGACGACCTCGACGAACCCGTCCGGTTTCGCCTGGGCGACGCGCTTGGCGAGGGCCGCCGGGTCGACGCCCAGCAGCTGGCCCAGCCGGGTGGCGAGTCCGGGGACGTCGGTCGCTCGCGAAGGCTGGACGCCCACCACGACGACCGGCTGCTCGTCGACGAGCACCGCGCCGTCCGCGCCGAGGATCCGGCCCCGCTTCGCCGCCACGCGGCTCGCCTGCAGCGTGTCGCCGTGCTGCAGCCCCGGCGCCACGAGGTCCGGCGACCAGTGCGCCCGCCAAACCCCGGAATGCGCGCTGACGGCGAGGTTCCGTGAGTACGACCAGCCGTCGGGACCGAACGGCCACCGCACGTTCAGCCGGGCCGTGCGTCCGCCGTCCGCGCTCGTGCTCACCGAGCCAACGGTGACGCTCGGCCTCGCCCCGCCCAGACCCGCGGTGATGGACGCGTACTCCTTCTGCACGGCCGCGCCGTCGGCGTCCCACGCCGCCTTCGTCAGGTCTCCTGAGCGCAGACCAGCGGCAACTGCCGCCGCGACACGCCCGGCAGCCTCGTCGCGCCGCGACTCCTGGACCTGCCGGACGACGACCACGACGGCCACGACGGCAACGACGGCGACGACCGTGGCGATCCCGGCGAGCACGCTCTTTCGTCCCAGCACTGCCTTTCGTCCCGGTCGTCCCATGCGCCCGATGCTAGAAGGCGGCCCTGACGGCCCTCCTCCTCGTGGTTCGGGTCACATCGCTCAAAGTCCGAGGCGCTTCTGCCGAAGACCCGGGTGTCGAGAGACCCCGAGGTTGAGGAAGCGCCGTGACCAAGCTCAGAAACGTTGTCGGTCTTGCTGTTGCCCTAGTTCTGCCGCTCACCGCGGCGGCGTCCGCGTCGGCGGCGCCTCAGGCACCGGCACGGACCGGTGCCGTGTCCGCCTCGACGACCCAGGCCGCTGCGACTGGGACGACCGGCAGCACCGGCTGGCGGCCGACCCCTGGGCAGGGTTGGCAGTGGGTTCTCAGCACCGTCCCCACAGCGAAGTCGATCGCCGCGGCAGACCCTTCCATCAAGGCCTGGGACGTCGACGGCTTCAACACTTCGGCCGCGACGGTCGCGGCAATCCACGCGAAGGGGGCAGGGGCTGTCTGCTACTTCTCGGCGGGCTCCTGGGAGGACTGGCGTCCCGACGCGGGCGCCTTCCCCGCTCGGGTGAAGGGCAAGAACCTCGAGGGCTGGGCCGGCGAGAAGTGGCTGGACGTCCGCGCCACCGCGGACCTGGCCCCGATCATGCGAGCGCGGATGGAGATGTGCAAGGCCAAGGGCTTTGACGCAGTGGAGCCCGACAACGTCGACGGCTACACGAACCCGACCGGCTTTCCTCTCACCGCGGCCCACCAGCTCGCGTACAACCGGATGCTGGCGGACACGGCCCACTCCCTGGGCCTGAAGATCGCGCTCAAGAACGACCTGGAGCAGGTGCAGGCGCTGGAGCCGTACTTCGACTTCGCCCTGAACGAGGAGTGCTACGCGTACAACGAGTGCGGTGCCTACTCCGCCTTCCGGAACAAGAACAAGGCCGTCTGGATCGTCGAGTACAGCACGGCCACCACGAAGTTCTGCCCCAAGGCAAAGACCGCGGGCTATGACGCGATGAAGAAGAAGCTCGAGCTGGGCGAGTTCCGCGAGGCCTGCTGACCGCGGCCGACCGATCCCGACCAGAAGGGCCGGCCCTGGAATCCTCCAGGGCCGGCCCTTCCTCGTCTTATGGGCTTCGTTCTTCTACGGCTACAGCATCGTCGCCAGGGTTCGGTCGGGCATCCGGACGAGCCTGCTGACAGGGTGGACGGCAGCGGCGGCCGCGGCAGCGGCGCTGACCACGAGTGCCGAACCGCCGGGGAGAGCCCACGGCCCCGTCAGCACGAGCACGCCGGCCGCGAGCGCCGCGATCGTCACGAAGAGGGCTCCCGTCAGCCGGGAGAAGGACTCGAGCAGCGCGACGAGAAAGCTGACGAGGCCGAAGGCGCCGAGGCCGAGCAGCAGACGCATCAAGGCACCCTCGTTCGCCGGAGCCTCTTCGATGACGAAGAAGACGACGACTGAAGCGGCGAACGTCCCGAGCAGCAGACGAGCGACAGACCCCAGGATGATCCTTCTGAAGACACCCCGGTTCGAGTGCGTGCCGCGCTCGACGAGGGTGGTGGAGGCGAGAGCTCCGAGAAGGATGGTCCAGATCCGGTTCAGGTGACGCCCCGCCCAGAGGGTCCCGAGCAGCGAGGGGACGAGCGCCACGACGGGGAAGGGCCTCGTGCTGGACCAGTCGACGCCGGGGTCGACGACGATGAGCAGCGCCATCACGGCTCCGATCGCGCCGGCCGGCACGCTGCGCCCCCAGCTCGTGGGGGGCTCGAGGGCGACGGGCTCGTGAGCAGCGCCGCGGCCACGAGCACGGCTGTCAGCAGGACGACGAGCACCATCTGCTGAACGGCCGGCAGTCCGACACGAAGGCCCCACGTGGCGAGGAAGAGGGCGAGCCCGTAGGGCACCCCCCAGCCGCGGACGACGACGAGCAGGCCACCGACCCACGTGACGACCAGGGCGCCGGGCAGCGCCAGCGCCGGCGACACGAGGAGCGCGACGAGGACCGCGACGACGAGGGCGGCTCCCACCGCGACCGTCAGGCGGTCCTCGCGGAGGCGGCCGACACCGTCGGGGTCGGTCAGGTGACGTCGGCGCAGCAACCACTGCACGCCGATGCTGATGGGCAAGGCGACCCTCCAGCCGCGCCCGATCGCGTCGGGGCCCAACGAGTCCGCGAGCGGTGCGGCCCAGGCCGTCGTGGCGAGAAGCGTGACGACGAGTCCCAGCACCTCCCGCGAGGAGACGTTGCTGACCTCTCCCGTGGACGAGCTGATCCGCGGCGTAGTGGTCCCGTGGGGTCCGCGTCTCATGGCGTGTGGTGCGAGCCGAAGCGCCGCGCGTGGCACCAGGCCGCCCCACGCCTCCAGGACGACGCTCGCCTCCAGCGCGTCACGGGGTGGGCGTCCCAGCCCCGCCCGGACGCGTGCCGCGGCCTGTTCTTCGGTGATTCTCATTCCTGAGCCGTCTCTTCGGTCGCTGTGGCCATCGCGTGCAGAAGGGCGCGGTAGGGGTCGAGGCAGCGGCTCGGGTCGAACAGGCGCCGGACCCGGTCGTGCCCCCGGCGGCCCAGCGTCTCGGCCAGCTCGTGGTCCAGGAGCAGCGTCGTGACGCCGTCCGCGAGACCGTCCACGTCACCGGGTGGCGCCGTGATCCCGGCACCGCGCATCGCGTCGAGCACGCCTCCCACAAGGGTCGTCACGACCGGCCGCGACTGGGAGAGCGCCTCGAGAACCGACATCGGAAAGCCCTCGGAGATGCTCGTCATCAGGAGGACGTCCGCGTCGCGCACGGCACCGATGGGGTCGGGGGTCGGGCCCATGAACCGGAACGAAGGCCCCAGGCCGAGCCGGGAGTGCAGCTGGTGGCAGCCCTTGGCGTAGGCCTCCTGGCCCTGCGGAACCGGTCCGTAGTGCAGGAACGTGGCCTGAGGAACCCGGCGCACCACGCGGTCCGCCACCCGCAGCATCGTGGGGAGGTCCTTCAGCGGATCGATCCGGCCGACGCTGGCGACCCGGAAGTGCCGCGGTGGAGGCGGTGGGTCCGACGGTGCGGGCACGCCGTTGGGGATGGTGACGATGGACTCGGGGTCGGCGCCGAGGAACTCTTCCCAGGGCCGGTGAGCGGCTGTGACCGGTGCCACGACGTCCGCGACCCGGTACGCGAGCCGGCTCAGCCCCCGCGACAGCCGTGTCCGCACCAGCTGCGCCGCCGGTGAGTCCGAAGACCTCACCGCGGAGAGGTAGGCCTCACGGACGTAGATTCCGTGCTCGGCGAGGAGCACGGGGGTGCCCCTTATGGCCTTGTCGACGGCGGCAGGGATCGTGCACCAGCCGGCAGCGGTCAGGAGCGAGACGTCTGCACGAGGCGTCGGTGCGGCAGCGGCTCGCGCGACCCACGACAACGTTCCGTACAGCTCGATCGCCCGGCCGAGGTCCAGGCTCGGGGTCTCGCCCACCTCCTCGTGCTCCTCGGCAAGGATGCGGGCCAGCGCCCTGATGTAGCGCTCCCATGTTGCGGCCTCGCGGAAGGTGGGCACGACGTCGTCGGGGTTCTCCCGGCACCACACGAGAGCGGGGACGACGTCCAAGGGGTCGGCGCTCCACCCGACGAACCCGCGGGCGAGCTCGGCCGCCAGGCGGGGGCGCCGTCGTCGACGTGGCTGGTCCTGTCTTCGGCCGGTCCGGACGCCTGTTCCAGAGGACTCTTGCGGTTGTTCGTCGAGGCCGCGTGCCGTCCCCGGCAGCCGGTGACGCTCGTTCCTCCCCCAGAGGCGCAGATGGCCCGCCAGGACGGCGTTCGGCGGCAGCTGCAGAGCGGGAGCACCGACAGGTCCCGCGGTCATCGCGAAGACCGACCAGTCGATCCCGGCCAGTCCCCGGACCAGGAGATCGGCCCACGTGCTGACTCCTCCGACCGCGTACGGGTAGGTGCCCTCCGTCAGCAGCAGCACGTGAGGCCGTTCGCCCGGAGGCGGAACCGGGTAGGCGACTGCGTCGGGCATGCTCACCACGCGAGGTTCCTCCTGGGCACGATGAGACGGGAGACCTCGCCTGCGGGCAGACGATGCCAACCCGACCGGGTGCCGGCGTACGGCTCGCCGAAGGGGTGCCGGTGGGGCCAACCGCCTGCCCACACGCTGTCTGCGGGCAGGGCCAGGGGAATCTCGACGTCGACGGGACTCGCCAGCACCACCCGTCCTCGGCTGTCCACCGTCGCGGTCATGCCGTGCTCGCGGCGGGCGCCTCTCCAGGCGGCCCGACGCCGCAGCTCCGCGGCGATCTCGTCCATGGACAGGTTCACGAGTGGCGCGGTCGGCCCCAGGTACGCGCGGTACCGGCCGAGGCAGCTCTCCAGGAGCCGCAGCAGGAGCCGGTCGTCGGCCAGGTTGGACTGGTGCGCGAAGAGGGGGCCGGGGTCGCCGGAGAGCACGCGGCTCAGAACCATCCGCTCCTCACGCTCCAGGAACTCGCTCTCGGTCCCGGGTAGGGGGACGACGTCGGGATAGTGCGCGCGGTACTCGCGCAACAGCTCGGGCCACGTCGTCACGTGGGTGAAGATGTTGGTCGGGTGACGCGGCACCCTCGTCGCCCGTCCGGGCGCCCGCCCCTGCGGGCGCCTCGAGCTGTCCGTGGCGATGGCCGTGATCCCGGCGCGGTCCAGCGCGAGATCGAGGTGCGGGTTGTCCAGGCCGGAGTGGCAGCCCGTGACCAGGGCGGTCGAACTGGCGGGGATGCCGACGGCCGTCGCCCACGAGCTGTTCCGCTCGATCTCCTCGCACAGGCTGGCGACGCCTCGCCAGCGCGTACGGCCTTCGACGACGGTCGTACCCATGTCGACGTGGCTCCACGTGTGGTTCACCCAGCGGAACTCGTGACGGTGCTCGACGAGAGCGGCGGTCAGGGAGTCCTCCGCGACTGGGCCGGCGCCGTAGCCGTTGAAGGCCAGATCGAGGGTGAAGCCCTGCTCCTTCTGCCAGGCGACCGTGCTCTCGACGTCGTCTGCCGTCATCCGCACGGTGCTTCCGTCCGCGGCGCCCGCGCTGCCCGGCCGGGACTTCGAGTTCGGGAGCAGGACGTCGTCCACGTGGCAGGAGAGGTGGTACCGCGACATGCCGAGGTGACAGCCCCGGGTGACCCAGTCGATGGCACCTCTGGCCAGGAGGCGCCAGTGGAGCATCGCCTCGGAGTAGTTCACGGTGAGGACCATGTCCTCGAGGCCGTCGGGCGCGGTGGCGATGCCCACCAGCGGCTCGTGGTGGCGCGTCTCGACGAGTGACGTGAAAACCCCCGGGTCAGAGACGGCGCTCAGGTACCCGAAGGTGCCCGGGTCGAGCGGGACCTCGCCCACGAGATAGCCGAGGTGTCGCCTGCCGGTGGGCGTCAGCACACCGACGTGGCCGTCGAGCGGCCGGCCGTGCACCTCCTGCAGGCCGTGTACCGGGCGCGGGTACTCGAAGCCGTTCACCTGGCGCACGCCGAAGCGGTGCCGGTACTCGCGCAGCGCGGGCAGCGACGGCCAGAAGGCAGAGCTGTCCGTCGTCAGGACGACGGCGTTGAACCGGCCGTGGCGCTCGTCGTGGACCAGCTGGTCGACGGTCAGCGGGCGGTCGGCAGCGGGGATGACGGCCTCGTACGACACGCCCCAGGTCTCCAGCGTGGCCAGCCACGCACGGCTGGTCGGGTCGTCGGCGCCGGAGTGGATGACGAGGACACGCAGGTCGAGGCTCGAGGGGCCCCCAGCCCGCCGGGGCCGAACCCGGTTTCGCATCGACCGCGCCTCTTCCGTGCCCGCCACGCCCGAGCCAATAGGAGCGAGGGTGTTCACCGCGGGTCAGATGACGTCGATGTGGTCCCGTCGAGCCGCGGACAGCGGGTCAGCGGGGACGACGCTCTGCCGGGGAAGAGCCGCGAGCGGGTCCGGACCGTCGTCGCCGCGATCCCCAGGACGAGTGTCGCGGCGCTCTGCCAGACGTCGGTCGATCTCCATGCTGGAGGCGCTCAGCGACACCTGTCGCCTGAGCTGGCCGACCGCGACGGACAAGCCCTCGAGGGCGTCGAGCAGGGCCCTGCGGGTTGCCTCGACCTGTGCGAGGGCGTGGAAAGCGTCGTCCTCGGGGCTTTCGGCGATGCTGTCGGCTCGCGCCCGCAGCTCCTCGACCACTGCTGCCAGGTTGGTCGGCCGCTGCCTCTCGAGGCGCAGCCGCATGTTCTCCTGCCTGAGCAGCTCGATCTCCGAGATCAGCGAGGACCTGTGGTCCTCTCGGTTCGATTTCCGTCGAGCCCACATCACGCCTGAAAGCCCCCCATCTCAGCTTTCCCCTGAAGCCTTTCCCCCAGCAGCCCGGGCCTTCGACCGCGCGTAATTCACCCTATCAGTCGAAGATTCACGGAAGGGCAGGTTCCGGATCCTCTGCGCATCTTCCGCAGTTGAGCCGAAGGCCGTCATGCTGGTCTTGTGCGATCTTCGGCTCAAAAGGGACCGCCGTGGTGGGTGCCCCGGCCTGGGTCGCAATGGCAGTGGCAGCTGTCCGGTGACCTGGACATGTCGGCGGACGTCCCGATCTACGACATCGACGGGGAGTCGTCGCGCAAGACCGTGCAGGAGCTGCACGCGCTCGGGCGGCACGTCATCGCCTACCTCAGCGTGGGGACGGCCGAACGGTACCGGCGGGACGTCGGCAAGCTCCCGGACGTCGTCCTCGGGCGAGCGCTGCCGGAATGGCCCGACGAGAGGTGGCTGGACATCCGCCGTAGGGACCTGCTCGCACCGGTGCTGCTCGCTCGTCTCGACAGGTGCCGACGAACAGGGTTCGACGCCGTCGAACCCGACAACGTGGACGCCTGGGCGAACACCACCGGGTTCCCCCTGACCGCGGCAGACCAGCTCGAGTTCAACCGGTGGATCGCTCGGGAGGCCCACGCTCGGGGCCTGGGAGTGGCGCTCAAGAACGACCTGGAGCAGGTTCCCGAGCTGGTCGAGGACTTCGACTTCGCGATCACCGAGCAGTGCCTGGAGTTCGACGAGTGCGACGCCTTGGCGCCCTTCGTCGAGGCCGGGAAGGCAGTGCTGCACGTGGAGTACGAGATGGCGCCCAGCCGGTTCCGGCAGCTCGTCCCGGTACCCGGGTTCGCCTCGATCCTCAAGCGCAGGAGCCTCGACGCGTGGCGTTTCGCCCCTGACGGCACCGCCGAGGGCCTTCACTAGACCCGTGCGCTGAGCCAGGGTGAGCGCGTACGACGGACGAAGGAGTGGCCGTGCAGAGCACCATGCAGCAGACCCCGCTGCTCATCTCGAAGATCCTGCAGTACGGGACGACGATCCACGGCGCCTCCGAGGTGGTCACGTGGACCGCCGACGGGCCGCGCCGGTCCAGCTACCGGGAGATGGGGGACGACTGCCGGCGGCTGGCGAACGCCTTGCGTCGGCTCGGTGTCGACGGCGACCAGCGGGTGGCCACGTTCATGTGGAACAACGAGGAGCACTTCGAGCTCTACCTCACGGTCCCGAGCATGGGCGCGGTGCTGCACGCTCTGAACATCCGGCTGTTCCCCGAGCAGCTGGTGTACGTCGCGGGCCACGCAGGCGACGAGGTGGTCGTCGTCGACGGCTCGCTCGCGGCGCCGTTCGCGAAGCTGCTGCCGCACCTGAGGTCGGTCAAGCACGTCGTCGTCAACGGCCCGGTGGCCGACGACACCCGGCAGGCGCTCGCGGACGCCGGCCCGCAGGTGCACGACTACCGGTCGCTGCTGGACGCCGAGCAGCCGGACTTCGCCTGGCCCGAGCTCGACGAGAACCTCGGCGCCGCCATGTGCTATACGTCGGGCACCACCGGCCACCCCAAGGGCGTCGTCTACTCCCACCGCTCGAACTACCTGCACTCCATGCAGGTCTGCATGGGCAGCGGCATGGGGATCAGCCAGGCGGACCGCGTGCTTGCCGTCGTCCCGATGTTCCACGCCAACGCGTGGGGGCTGCCCTACGCCGCCCTCATGTCCGGCGCGAGCATGGTGATGCCGGACCGGTTCCTGCAGGCGGAGCCGATCACAAGCATGATCGAGGCCGAGAAGATCACGTGCGCCGGCGCCGTCCCGACGATCTGGGCGGACCTGTTGCGCCATCTCGAGGAGCGCGCCAAGGCCGGGCGGCCGGTCGACGTGTCGAGCATGAAGCGCGCCATCGTGGGCGGGGCGACGTGTCCGCCGGCCCTGATGCGTGCGTTCGACGAGCGACACGGCCTGCGTGTCCTGCACGCCTGGGGCATGACGGAGATGTCCCCTCTCGGGACGGTGGCGGTTCCACCGGTCCAGGCGACGGGGGAGGAGGCCTGGCGCTACCGCGAGTCCCAGGGCCGGCTCGCGCCGCTCGTCGAGGGCCGCCTCGTCGGCCCGGACGGCGAGGCGGTGCCCTGGGACGGCGAGAGCGTGGGCGAGCTGGAGGTCCGCGGCCCGTGGATCGCGTCGTCCTACTACTCGCCTCCCGGAGAGCAGCCCGACGCCGAGGCGACCGCCAAGTTCGACGACGGCTGGCTGCGCACGGGGGACGTCGGCTCGCTCACCTCCGACGGCTTCCTGCGGCTGACCGACCGCGCGAAGGACATCATCAAGTCCGGCGGTGAGTGGATCAGCTCGGTAGAGCTCGAGAACCTGCTGATGAGCCACCCGAAGGTGCGGGAGGCGAGCGTCGTCGGCGTCCCGGACTCCAGGTGGGGCGAGCGGCCCCTGGCGACGGTGGTCGTGGCGGAGGGGGAGGAGGTCGACGCCGAGGAGCTCCGTGACTTCCTCGCCGACAAGGTCGCCCGGTGGCAGCTGCCGGAGCGGTGGGCCTTTCTCGACGAGGTGCCCAAGACGAGCGTCGGCAAGTTCGACAAGAAGGTGCTGCGCCGGCGCTACGCGGAGGGCGACCTGCAGGTCACGACCGTCTGAGGTCCTCGGCAGGCCCTCTCCTCGTGCTCAGCAGACCGCCGCGAGGTTCTGCGGCTGGTCCGGGTTGGAAGCGGGTGCCGTCGGACCAGGCGCGGGCGTGGCCGGCTGCGGTGCCGTCGTCGAGGGCGCCGCCGCCGGTGGCGGCGGGTTGATCGCCTGCTGCACGAACGCTCGCATCGCGGCGAAGTCGGGGTGCGCCGGGTGGATCACCTCGTCGGTGAACGGCAGGCTCGTGATCGTCCCGTGCTTGACCCGCTGGCCGAGCTCGATGAACGCGTCCAGCTCGGACCCCTGGATCGACGTCTCCACGTTCCGCTGCGCCGACGCGGCCAGCTTGGGGAACGCCAGTGCCAGGGAGACGGGGTCGGCCTGGTTGATCACGGCGCCGATGACGCACCGCTGCCGCAGCATGCGCTCATAGTCGGTGGTGTCGGCCCGGGAGCGCGCGTACCAGAGGGCGTCGTTGCCGTTGAGCACCCGCCGTCCCGGCTCGACCCAGCCGACAGGCTTGTGGCCGGTGATACCGATGGGGACGCGCCGCTTGACGTTGATCTCCACCCCGCCCATCGCGTTGACCAGGTCGACGAACCCCTGCAGGTTCACGAGGGCGTAGTAGTCGATGCCGAGGCCGAGCGTCTGGCTGACGACCTGCCTCGTCGCGGTCAGACCGGGCTCCGGGTCGTTCGGGTACAGCTGGGGATGCTCCTCGGCCCACTCCCACACCGCGTTGATGAGGCATTCGTTGCCGCAGTCGAACCCGTTGGGCCACGCCCTGGCCCCGGCGGTCCCCGGCGGGAAGGGAGCGTTCTGCAGGTTGCGGGGCAGGCTGAACAGGACCGTGTCGCCGGTCTGGGTGTTGATGCTGGCGACGATGAGCGTGTCCGGGCGCGTCCCCGTGCGGTCGACGCCGGCGTCCGAGCCGATCAGCAGCACGTTGACGCGCGGCGTGTTGCGCCAGGGGTCCTTGGCCGTCACGTCGAGGGCGGCCTGGTTCGAGTCGCGGGTCCCGTGCTCCTCGTTGAAGACGTTGAGGACGACGCTGCGCTGCGCGAGCGCGTACCTCGAGACCGTGCCCGCCGGCACGACGACGGCGGCGACCAGGGCGGCGACGAGCAGCGCGCTCAGCACGTTCTGGCCGCGCCCGAGAGAGGAGCGCCGCACGGCCCGGTTGGTCCAGACGATGACGGCCGCCCAGACCAGCCCGACGACGGCCGCGACCACGGCGAGCGCGAACAGCGCGTTCGGACGGACAGCCAGCTTGAAGCCGAGGGCCATCAGGTGACCGGTGAGGAAGAGCCCGAGCAGGACCGCGGTCACGGCGACCAGCAGGGCGATCAGCGCCAGGCCGATCTTGCGCCGTCCCGCCGCGACCAGGCCCGCCCCCGGGACGACGGCCCCGACCGTCGTCCAGGCCAGGACCCGCCCGAAGCCGTCACCCTTGCCCGTGGCGTGCCGCCCACGCCCGTCCGCCTCCTCGCCCGCGGCGGGACGGGAGAACGGGAGCCGGAAGCGCCGGCCCGGCACGGCTTCGCTGGCCAAAGAGGAGGACCTCCGTCTGCGTCTGGTGTCCAGACTCCGAACGATCGAGCGGGCTACACGATTCCACCTGCGACGACAACGTGCTCCTGCTCACGGGAGCCGGCCTGCTTTGCCCACCGCCTCGGCCGCCCGGTAGCCTGGCACCGGCACGGGGAGGCGTCGCCTAGTCCGGTCTATGGCGCCCGCCTGCTAAGCGGGTTTGGGGCTAAAACCCCATCGAGGGTTCAAATCCCTCCGCCTCCGCCACAGAGGACAGGGCCCCCAGCCGCAGCTGGGGGCCCTGTTCGTTCATCCGGCCCACTGCTCTGTCAGACCTCCGTGCGGCCCCGGCCTACGCAGGTCTGGCACACGTCACTGGACGCCGAGGCGCGCCTTCAGCCCGTCGAGCTCCGTCCACAGCTGGGCGGGCAGCGAGTCGCCGAACTTCTCGAACCACTCGGTGATCTGCGGGATCTCCGCCTTCCACTCCTCGCGGTCGACGGTCAGGGCGACCTCGAGCTCCTCCCGCGTCATGGCCAGGCCGTCGGTGTCCAGCGCCTCCGGCGTCGGGACGTGACCGATCGGCGTCTCCCGCGCCTCCGCCGTCCCCTCGAGCCGCTCGATCACCCACTTGAGCACGCGCGAGTTCTCGCCGAAGCCGGGCCACACGAAGTGGCCGTCGTCGTCCCGTCGGAACCAGTTCACGTAGAAGATCTTCGGCAGCTTTCCGGCGTCGGCGTCCTTGCCGACCTTGATCCAGTGCGAGAAGTAGTCGCCCGCGTTGTAGCCGATGAACGGCAGCATGGCCATCGGGTCGCGCCGGACGACGCCGACCGCGCCGGTCGCGGCCGCGGTGGTCTCGGACGACAGCGTCGCCCCCATGAAGGTGCCGTGCACCCAGTCGCGGGCCTCGGTCACGAGCGGGATCGTCGTCCGGCGGCGGCCGCCGAAGAGGATCGCCGAGATCGGCACGCCCTTCGGGTCCTCGTACTCCGGCGCGAGGATCGGGCACTGGGTGATGGGAGTGCAGTACCGGCTGTTCGGGTGGGAGGAGAGCTCCTCGGAGTCCGGCGTCCAGTCCTTCTTCTTCCAGGACGTCGCGTGGGCGGGCTCGTTCTCCATCCCCTCCCACCAGATGTCCCCGTCGTCCGTCAACGCGACGTTGGTGAAGACGGAGTTGCCCCGCTCCAGGGTGCGCATCGCGTTGGGGTTGGTCTTCTCGTTGGTGCCCGGGGCGACGCCGAAGAAGCCGAACTCCGGGTTGACGGCGTACAGGCGGCCGTCGTCCCCGAACCTCATCCAGGCGATGTCGTCGCCGAGCGTCTCGACCTTCCAGCCCGGGACGGTCGGCTGGAGCATCGCAAGGTTGGTCTTGCCGCACGCGCTCGGGAAGGCGGCCGCGATGTAGTGGACCTTCTGCTCCGGAGAGGTGAGCTTGAGGATCAGCATGTGCTCGGCGAGCCAACCCTCGTCACGCGCCATCACCGAGGCGACGCGCAGGGAGTAGCACTTCTTGCCGAGCAGGGCGTTGCCCCCGTAGCCGGAGCCGTACGACCAGATCGCCCGCTCCTCCGGGAACTGGACGATGTACTTGGTGTCGCTGCACGGCCACGGCACGTCCTCCTGGCCGGGCTCGAGCGGCGCGCCGACGGAGTGGAGGCAGGGGACGAAGTCCGCGTCCAGCTCCTCGATGCGCCGAAGGACGCTCGTGCCCATCCGAGCCATCACCCGCATGGAGACGACCACGTACGCGGAGTCGGTGATCTCGACGCCGAACATGGGCTTCTCGGCGTCCAGGTGTCCCATGACGAACGGGATGACGTACATCGTCCGGCCCCGCATCGACCCCCGGTAGAGGTCGGTCATGATCGCCTTCATCTCGTCCGGCGCCATCCAGTTGTTGGTGGGGCCGGCGTCCTTCTCCTCGACCGAGCAGATGAAGGTGCGGTCCTCGACCCGGGCGACGTCGGAGGGGTCGGAGGCGCACCAGAACGAGTTCGCCTTCTTCTCGGGGTCCAGTCGTACGAAGGTGCCGGCCTCGACGAGCTGCTCGGTGAGCGCGTCCCACTCCTCCTCGGAGCCGTCACACCAGTGGACGGCGTCGGGCTGGGTGAGCTCTGCGACCTCGCGCACCCAGCGGAGGAGTCCCTCGTGAGTCGTCGGCCTCGTTGCGTCCCGGATGGTGGATGCGAGATTGTCCTCGCTCGTGGTGGTCTCGCTCGTGGTGGTCTCGGTCGTGGTCATGGAGCGTCTCGTCCCTCCGCGGCGGCGTCCCTCATGGCAGCAGACCCGGAGGTACGGCGAACCGTCCGGCGGGAGGGCGGCGCCAAAGGGCGACGAGACCCGGCCCCGGACGTCGTCGTTCCGGGCTGTGCCGACACGGTAACTCGCGTTCTGCCTCCTGGACAGATTCGCGCCTCTTCCGGATGGTGAAATGCCTCACAAGGCGCAGCGACGGCGGTTACTGGTAGGAGACGAGGTCCGGCACGGGGGTGAGCTGGTAGGTCTGCGCCGGCGTGAAGGTGGGCTTGTCCTCGTCGTAGAAGTTCTTCCAGCCCCACCAGATCCAGTCCTGGGCGCCGCCGCGGATCGCGTTCCAGGTCGCGATCTTCATGGACGGCGTGCCGTTGCCGTCGGCGTGGATCACCGTGGCGAGCTCGTCGTGCGGGACCAGCGTGTCGCGGTGGGTGATCATCGACAGGCGGAACTGGTGCAGCACGAACAGCTTCTGCGGCAGGTTGTGCGTGCGGGTGAGCTCGGCCAGCCAGGCCGAGACCTCGTTGATCTCCGCCGCGTCCACCGAGCCGATCTGTGCGAGGTGCCTCTGGCCGGGCTTGAGCCGCCACTCGGGGTCGAGGGCGAGGCCCACGTTGGGCTCCCTCAGCAGCGTCTCGTACAGCTTCGCCTGCTCGAGGAAGTGGCTGGTCCCCGGTTGCAGGTCGAGGACGACGAAGATCCCGTTGTCGCGGGCCGCCTCGACCCAGGGGCGCAGCTTCTCCGGGTCGACCTCGTTGGACATGTTCCCGCCGTCGTTCGACGCGACCGTCGCGATGATCTCGAACGCGGGGATGACCGGGCGGTCGCTCAGGGGCTGGTACGGCGCGGCGACCTGCTGGGCCCGCTTGACGGCCTGGTCCACCGGCTGCTCCCCGAGCACGCCGAGGGACGGCGTCCCGGGATGGCCGTAGAGGGCGACCAGGCGCCGTCCGGGGAAGACCGTCTGCCCGCCGCCGGGGAGCTGCAGTCCGGTTCGGACGACGGCCAGCCGGTTCGTGAGCGTCGCGACGTCCCCGAACACGGGGCCGAGCGCGAGGACGTGCTGAGGCTTGGCCCCGGAGATGGCCGTGACGGTCTCGGCCTGGGCGCGCGGGTCACCGCTCGGCACGACCTGGACGGCGGCGCCCGCGGCACGGGCGCTGGCCACGGCCGCGAGGTCCTGCGGCGCGCCGCTGGTGAGCACGAGGACGTCGCTGAGGGGCTCCGGGGCCGAGGTCTTGGGGAGCTCGCCGCCACCGGATTCGGCGGTGGGTTTGCCGGTGGGGCTGGCCGTGGTCGCCGGAGCCGCGTTCAGCAGTGTCGGGTGGACTGGATCGAGCGCGGCGACCGCAGGGGTCGCCGCCTCCGGCTGGACGGCCTTGACGGGGCCCAGGTCACGGCGGAGCAGGTCGGCGAGGGCGGCGTCGTCCGCCGGGGCCTGCACCACCTCGGGACCGTGGGCGGTGGCTGACGCGCTACCGGCGCGGCCGGCCGGGCCGAACGCGAGGACGGCGTCCGGTCCGAGCCGGTCGAGCTCGGCGGCCACGCCCTGGTTCGCGGTCGCGGGGGAGAGCAGGAGCGGGGCGCCGAGGGCCACGGCCGCGGACGCCGCGCGCAGCTGGTCGGGGACGTCGTCCACCGGGGCCGTGACGACGACGGGCGCGGTCTCGAAGAGGGCCTGGGTGGTCGCGACAGCCGTCGCCGCTGCGTCGGGAGCCGACGCCACGACGCCGACCGGGTCGGCGGGGCGGTGCAGGGTGGCCGAGGGAGCGTCCGGCGACCCCTTGGACTGGCTGGCAGGGGAAGACGGACCGCCGGTGCAGGCGACCGTCAGCGAGCTGGCGGCGGCAACGACCAGCAGTGCACGAGTGATACGAGACATGCCCCTCCCCGGCATCCGGCCCGAGCTTGGCAAGAGGGTACGGAACCGGAGGTGACGGTGGGCGCACCATCCAGTGCTTGGGCGTGGCCGGATGCGGATCGCCTCGCCTGCGGAACCGATTTCAGAAGGTCAGGAGCCGTCGGGTACCCTCGTGCGTCGGACCACGGTCCTGCGCCCGTAGCTCAACGGATAGAGCATCTGACTACGGATCAGAAGGTTGGGGGTTCGAGTCCCTCCGGGCGCGCAGAGTAATCACGCCTCCGACCAGGGGAAACGCTCGCGATCTGACTTCGGATGAGACGCGTGTCTCACATATCGGATGCTAGGCGCGCGGCGCGTAGGCATCTCGCTGGCTCTCCTGCCAACGCGTCGGCTCCTCCCACGCGCTGCGCGGGCCGGCTGACTCCCTCAACGTCCATGTCAGATGCCCGCGAGGCGCACGTCCCGGCACCCTGCGGTACGTGCCGGCACTTGCACCCTCTGATCTTGTATCAGATCGCCGCCCCGCGCCGACCCGTGTACCTGCTCACCCAGGGTGATCGCTTGCGGCCCATGG
>JBKHWX010000068.1:0-8318 GCA_046566325.1 Actinomycetes bacterium
GCCCGCGGCAGCCCAGAGCATCAGGGCGAAGAGGTGCACCATCTGCCGGGCGAGCTCCGCCAGCGGGTGGTGGCGCGGCGGGGGCGGCAGCCGGTTCGGACCGTCCCGCTCGAGCCTCGCCGCCACCTCGGCAGCGGTGAGCCCGTCCGAGCGGGCCGCCGACGCCGTCCTCGCTGCGCCGTTCACCGCAGCTCGTGCAGCCGCTCCCGGTACTCATCCGTGCCGATCTCGCCGCGCGCGTACCGCTCGGCCAGGATCAGACGTGCTCGCTCCTCAGGGTCGGTCCGGTCCTGCGCGCCGGGGGCATCAGCGGGTGGCCGGTCGGAGCGGGCCGACCTGGCAAGCGCCACCGCCGCCGCCACGACTGCGGCGACGACGGCCAGCACAGCCAGGGTGACGAGCAGGCCGGACCCGGCTCCCCAGCCCCCCATGTGCCCCCAGCCCATGTGCCCCCAGCCGTCCATGTGCCGCCACCAGTCCGACGTCCCCGCGCCGACCACCGACGTCGCCGGCCCCGCAAACAGCTGCGTGAGAAACATGGCCGCCTCCTTCGTGCGTCTCCAGGCAACCACGGGGCGGAGCAGGGTGTCAGGGCCAGAAGTCCCACCGCGGCGAGAACGGGAGCGGGACGCTGGGCCCTGGTCACACGCTCGATCTGGAACGGAGGCTGGTAGGTGGCGCAGGAGGTATCGATGGCGACACGGACCGATGCACGAGCAGCTCGCCCGCACCTGGCGGCCCTGCTGTGCGGCAACAGGCACGTGACAGGAATCGGGCTGGCGCCACGAGGCGGCAGGTGGACGCTGAAGGTGAACCTGGACCGCATCGACGCCCGCACCCAGCCGCTGATCCCTGCACAGATCGACGGCATCCCCGTGGTGGTCGCGGTTGTCGGACGGTGCAGACCGTGAGGACGGTGCAGACCATGAGGGCGATGCGGACGGTGAGGCCTCTGCGCGGTTCAGGGATGAGGAGCCCAGTGGCCCCGGGGAGCGGTGTCCCTGCTGCTCGAGCCTGGGGTCACCGAGGGGCTGATCAGTGCCGAGCAGGCGGACCGGATCCGCGCCAGCGAGCACCTGGCCGGAGACGTTACGGGTGGTCATGCCGTGCCTACCCAGCGGGCTGCGTCGGCAAGGAGGAGCGAGATCTCGCTCGTCACCGAGGCGCTCGGTTACGTCGGAGGCCTCCTCGTCGTGCTTGCCGCGGTCCTGATCGGGGCACAGGTCTGGCAGCAGCTGCCACTCGCCGGCCGGCTGGCACTTACCGGCGGTACTGGCGCCCTGGTGCTCGCGGGGTTCGCGGTTCCGTCGCGGCGGGCGCCCCAGGGGAACGGCTGCGATCCGTCCTGTGGTTCCTCTCCTCGATCGTGCTGTTCGTCTTCCTGTGCCTCGCCGTGAGCGAGGGCCTCGGTTGGAGGACCGCGGAGGACGCCACCACGGCCGCTGGCGGCGGCACACTCCTGTTCGCCCTCGCGCTGTGGGGACGGCGGCGCAGCACACCGCAGCAGGTGGCCCTGTTCGGGGCGGCCACCGCCACGGCGGGCGCCGGGGCCACCCATGCCGCTCGTGAGGACGGGGTAGGCCTGGGCCTGGCGGTGTGAGGACTCGGCGTGGTGTGGCTCCTGCTGGGCTGGGGCGGGCTGCTGCCTCCTCGACGGGCGGCGTACGTCCTGGGCGGCGTGGGCGTGCTGGGAGGCGCCCAGGTGACCATGACGGATGGCTGGGGGCACGTCCTCGCCCTGGTCACGGTGGCCTCACTCGGAATGGTCATGACGGTCCCACCGGTCATCGACCGCTACTTCCCAGGAGTTCTGGCTGCACCCCTGGCCCTGCTCGTGGCCGGAGCTGTGCTTCTGGCAGCGGCAGTCCAGGTCGCCCGGCGCCGTGGTCACGGCGGTGATCGCGCCGCCGCGCGCTTCTCGGGCGAGAAGCGCATCGCTGTGGCGCTCGCCGGGTTCGTGGCGCTCGGCGTGAGCGTCGCAGTGCTGCTGTTGAGCGAGTGACGCTACTCCTCGTTGGGGTTCGCGTCGCTCCTGTCTGGCCTCCGACTGAGCAGGGCGCTGGCGATCCCGTCAGCCCAGCGGTCGACGGCGTGCCAGTCCCGGAAGTCGCCGAACCTCGCACCGAGGAGGCGAAGCAGGAGACGCTCGCCGGGGCGAGTCGCATCGGCTGTCAGCGCACCGGCGAAAGCGCGATGCTCGACGACGGAGTGGCTCCGCGCGTACTCCAGAGGAAACGGAGGAGCCGCACCGGCGATCATGCGCGCGAAGGGCCCACGCTGTCGTCGGGCGCCGGGGTGAAGGCCGACGCTGAACAGCCAGAGGGGCTTGTCGGTCAACCACGCCTGGTTGCGGTCGAGGAACTGGAGCGCCTGCGGCAGCCACTGTGCTCCGTGAACGGCACTACCGAGCACGGCGGCGTCGTAGGTGTCGGTCGTCGGCCCGAGGTCGACGTCTCGGACGTCCGCGCCGAGCCCCTTGTCCCGCAGACGTCCGGCGATCCGCTCCGCGATTGCCCTGGTCGCGCCGTGTTCGCTCGCGTATGCGGCGAGAACCCTCATCCGTGCTCCTCCCGGCGAGGACTCCAGCATCTCGGGCGTCCGTCGCCCACGCCAAGGCCTGCGGGCCGGGTGTCCCCGCTCAACCCGGTTCCTGTCGTGGCACTGGGGACGAATGGCCCTTCTACGACGCTCCCTTCCGGAGGGACGTTTGCCCAAGGTGCGCCGGCACGGCGCTGAGCACGACAGGAGGCGGACAGATGCGCGCGATGGTCTACCACGGCCCCGGGCGGAAGACCTGGGAGGAGGTGCCCGACCCGGTGCTCCAGGCGGACACGGACGCGATCGTCCGGGTCGACGCCGTGACGATCTGCGGGACCGACCTGCACATCCTGAAGGGCGACGTCCCGGCGGTCACCGACGGCCGGATCCTCGGCCACGAGGCCGTCGGCACCGTGCAGCAGGTGGGGGGTGCGGTGAAGAACGTGGCGGTCGGTGACCGCGTCCTGGTCTCGTGCATCACCGCCTGCGGTGCCTGCCGGTTCTGTCGAGAGTCCCGGTACGGGCAGTGCGTGGGCGGCGGTGGCTGGATCCTCGGCCACACGATCGACGGCACTCAGGCCGAGCTCGTCCGCGTGCCCTTCGCAGACACCTCGACGCACCCGATCCCGGACGGGGTGTCCGATGAGGAGGTCCTGATGCTCGCCGACATCCTGCCCACGGGGTACGAGGTTGGAGTGCTCAACGGCCGCGTCCGTCCCGGCGACGTGGTCGTCGTCGTGGGAGCCGGCCCGATCGGGCTCTCCTGCGTCATAGGCGCCAGGCTGTTCAGCCCGGCGCATGTCGTCGCGGTGGATCCCGCCGAGAGCCGTCGAGACGCGGCCAAGACGTTCGGCGCCGACGTCGTCGTGGACCCGACTAGCGAGGACGTGGCCGACGTGGTCAGCCGGCTCACCGCCGGTTTGGGCGCGGACGTGGCGATGGAGGCGGTGGGCGTCCCGCAGACCTTCGAGCTGGCGGCGAGCCTCGTCCGCCCCTGCGGGCGGGTGGCCAACCTGGGCGTCCACGGTGAGCCCGCGACACTGCACCTCGAGGACCTGTGGATCCGGGACGTGACGATCACGACCGGCCTGGTCGACACGTACGCGACGCCGACCCTGCTGCGGCTGGTCGCGGCGCGACAGGTCGACGTCGCCCGGTTTCTGACGCACCGCTTCGCCTTGAGCGACTTCGAGCGCGCATATGACGTGTTCTCCCGCGCGGGGGAGACCGGTGCACTCAAGGTGGTGCTGACCAGGTCGTGACCCGTCACTCCCCGGCGCCGGCCCACGACGCCCTTCCGGCAGCACCGGTCGGGACACGGGTGACCATCGGCCTGGGACACGCGAGGAAGGACAAGTGGCGGTGAGTGTGGAAGCGCCCGAGACCGGTCTGACTGAGGTCGAGGCCTCGGAGCGGCTCTCCCGGTACGGCCCGAACAGCATTACCACGGCTCGGCGCCGACCGCTCTGGCGCCGGGTGCTCGCTGCCCTCGGGGAGCCGCTCGTGCTCGTCCTTCTCGGCGGCCGCCGCCCTCACCGTGGCCACCGGTGACGCGGCGGACACGGCGGTGATCCTGCTCGTCGTCCTGGTGAACACGGCGGTGGCGGTGTGGCAGGAGGCCCACGCCGACCGCGCGGTCGACGCACTGTCCCGGCTGGCGGCGCCGGTCAGCCGCGTGCGACGGGACGGCGGCGAGCGGGTCGTCCCGACCGCCGAGGTCGTCCCGGGAGACGTGGTCGTACTCGGTGAGGGAGACGTCGTCGCCGCCGACGGCCGCCTGATCACCGGCATCGCGGTGCTTTTCACGCCATTCCAGGCCCTGCTCGGGACGGCCGCCGTGCCTTCGTCGGCGTGGCTGGCGGCCGGCGGGACGGTGGTCGCGGGACAGGTGAGTGCCCGCGTGCTGACGGGCGGCACCGGAGCCGTATCGCGCGGGCTTCGGCGACCGCCGATGAGAACGCCGTTTGACAGCGGTCCACACGGCATCGCGGTTCATGGCCGTGCAGGGACAGGCTCGTCGAGGGATACCTCCACGGGATTCGCGACCGCGGTGCCTCGTGACAAAGGGCACCCTGCTCCGGTGGAGAGCAGCCACCCCCAAGAACGAGGACCGCTGCCAGACCGAGCCACACCAGCGGGCCCAGGCCGGAACCGGCTACTGGAGATCCTGGTGGCCGGACACCGCGGACGGTGTGGGCTGTTCATCGGTGGCCTCCATGCTTTCGTCGCCGGCGTGCGCCTCACGCCCCGCACACGAACGCGTTCGGCGTTCCACAGCGCGTCACTGCGACGAGCGCAACCCGTCCCAGATCGCGCCGACGACGACGCCGAGGCCCGCACCGATCGCCGCCCCGATAGCGATCCCGGATCCGCCGGCAACCACGAGGCCCACGGTCGCTCCTACGCCCGCACCGATCGGCAATGTGACTCCTACGCCCATCGGACGAGCCTTCATCTCTGTCATCGGTTCTCCTGCTTCTTCAAGCTGCCGGCGGTTCTGGCTACGGCGTGCTCGTGTTCCCGTCGTTCCTCCCCGCCCTCCCTGCTAGCAGGGAGCCGGCGATCCCATCGGCCCAGCCATCGATGGCGTGCCAGTCGCGGAAGTCGCCGAACCTAGCGCCCAGAAGGCGCAGCAACACGCCCTCTCCGGGTCGGGTCGCGTCGGGTGTGAGGACACCCGCGAACGCACGGTGCTCGACCACGTGATGCGCTCGCGCGTACGGGAGTGGGACCGGCGGCGCCGCACCGGCGATCATCCGCGCGAAGGGACCGCGGTGTCGCCTCGCTCCGGGCTGTAGGCCGACGCTGAACAGCCAGAGGGGCTTGTCGGCCAGCCACTCCTGGTTCCGGTCCAGGAACTGGAGGGCTTGCGGAAGCCACTGCGCGCCGTGGACGGCGCTACCGAGCACCACGGCGTCGTAGGCGCGGCTCGTGCGACCCTCGTCGACGTCCTTGACGTCGGCGTCGACACCCCTCTCCCGCAGCCGCTCGGCGATTCGCTGCGCGACTGCCCCGGTCGAGCCGTGTTCGCTGGCGTACGCGACGAGTGCCTTCATTCGTGTTCCTCCTGGCTGCTGCTCCAGCATCTCCGGTGTCACGTCGCCGGCACCAGGGCCTTCCGGCCTGATCCCAGGGCAGCCACAGCGATGACTTTCGTCCCTTCCGGAGGCTCCTCCAGCAAGAAATGCTGCTCTGACAGGATCTGGGCCGGCTCCGCGAGGGGTCGTCCCGGTGTTGGCAACCAATTGCCCTGCAGTCGGAAGCGGAGACCTGAGCGGTGCTTGTCCACGAAGCAATGACCTCACCTGCTGTGACGATCCAGGTAACGGACACGGTTCGAAACGCGGCGAACATCCTCCTGCAGCACTCCATCGCGTCTGCGCCGGTGGTCGGCCCCGACGGTACGGTCGTCGGCATCGTGAGCGAGGCCGACCTGCTGCGGCGGCGGACGCAGCCGGACCCGAGAGCACACCTGGCCGCGCCGGTCGGTGCTCCCGACCCCGCGCCGCCGTCGGTGGTGTCGGCCGTGATGGTCAGTCCTGCCATCACCGTTCGTAGGGACGCGGACGTCGACCAAGCGGCCAGGCTCATGCTCGACTACGGCATCAAGATGCTGCCGGTACTGGAGGGCGGCCAGGTAGTGGGAGTCCTGGCCCGCCGTGACCTTCTGCGGTCGCTCGCCCGCTCGGACCGCGAGGTGTACCGGGACGTCGCGGAGCTGCTGGTCGAGCTCGGTCAGGGCGACGAGTGGAAGGTCACCGTGCGCGACGGCGTCGTCACTCTGCACGGAGCACCCGACCGCCGCCAACGGCTGGCAGCAGTCCTCGCGCGGACCGTGCCTGGTGTGGTGCGCGTCGTTCACGCCGACGGCGATCAGGGGACGAGCACGGCGGCTCCTTCGTAGGCGTCCGCGGCCAGGTCGGCGAGCGTCCGGTCGGCGTCGGCCATCGCTCGGGGGACGACGGTCGGGTGGATGCGCAGGGAGTCGGCCAGGCGCAGGAACTCGTCTCCGTCGGCCCGGGTGTTCGCGGTGACGCTGCGGATCTGCTTCTCGTAGAACAGCTCCCGCTCGTAGTTGAGAGCGGGGATGTCGGTGAGGTGGATCCCGGCGACGACACAGATGCCGCCACGGTCGAGAGCGGCCAGAGCGGGTGGGACCAGGTCGCCGACCGGGGCGAACAGGATGGCGGCGTCCAGCCGCTCCGGCGGTGCCTGCGCCGCGCCGGCCGACGACGTGACGCCGAGGTCCAGCGCGAGGCGTTGCGCACGTTCGGAACGGGTCAGCACGTGGACCCGGGCGCCCTGTGCCAGGGCGACCATCGCGACCAGGTGCGCCGAGCCGCCGAAGCCGTACAGGCCGAGGCGGCCGCCGGGTGGCAGGTCGGCACGCCGCAGCGCGCGGTACCCGACGATCCCCGAGCACAGCAGCGGCGCCGCCGTCACGTCGTCCAGGCCGGTAGGAAGCGAGTACGCGAACGCCTCGTCCACGACGCCGAGGTCGGCGAACCCTCCGTCGGCGTCCCAGCCGGTGAACCGGGCGTCCGGGCAGAGGTTCTCGGCGCCGCGGCGGCACCAGCGGCAGCGGCCGCAGGTGTGCCGCAGCCACGCGATTCCCACCCGGTCTCCGACCGAGAAGCGGGTGCAGCCCAGGCCGAGCTCGTCGACGACGCCGACGACCTCGTGACCGGGGACGGCGCCCGGACGCCGGGGCGGCAGGTCGCCCTCCGCCAGGTGCAGGTCCGTGCGGCAGACACCGCAGGCGGTGACCCGGATCCGCAGCTCGCCTGGACCCGGAACCGGGTCGGGACGGACCACCCGCTCCAGTGGCCCGTCCGTGATCGGCCCGGGGACGGACACCTGCCACGCGCGCACGCCTACCTCCTCGATCCCGCACCAAACCTCGCGGCCTCGTCGTGGTGCTCCTGAGGGTGCCGCCAGTCGACCACAGGTCGTCGGTACCGGTAAGCCCACGGCTGCTCCCCGTGCCCGGCGGCCACCCAGCCGTCCTCGGACAGGTGGTGCCGAAGCTCCTCGAGACTCCCGTTCATGCCCGGGCACCATGCCTCGTCGGGTGCTAGGTCGTCAGGGATGCTCCGTGGGCGAGAGAACATCGGCCCGCCTACCGAGTACGTGCGCCCGTCCTCCGTCCGAACGCGTCCCACGAAGCGCATGAGCGTGCTGCCGTTCTGGGACACGAGCGTGGTCAGGAGGCTGGCGGTCCGGGAGCGGGCACCGACGTCCTCGAGGTCGATCTCCAGGTTCTCCTGCTCACCGCTCGCCGGGAACCACTGCTGCTGCGTCTCGTCGAACCAGTGGGTCAGCTGGTCGCAGTAACGGCCCCGACGGCTGACTCCTTCCCGCGCCGTCGAGTCGTGACCTCTCATCACTGTCTCCGCTCGGTTCCGTCGGCCGACGCGCCCGCGCAGGGTGCCAGCTTCTGGATTGATGTGTGGACGTCGATTGATGTGTGGGCCTCGACGACGAGGCCCGGAAGGAAGGCAATGGGAGGGGCGACGCTGCCGCGTGCCCCTCCCGTTCGGACGCCGGTCCCGGTCCGGCCTACCTCGCTCGGACGGTGCGCCCGAGCGGCTCCGGGCGGCTCACTCGAGGATGGCTCCTCTCACTTCAGGATCGGGAACCTCTTGACGACGGTGAGCTTGCTCCAGGTGCGGCCGAGGCCGAGGGTGTTGCCGGCTCCGGCGGCGGCCAGCCCGATCAGCACGACCGCGTAGATGATGTGGTCGTCGATCACCGGGTTGGTCACCATCGGCAGCGACGCC
>JBKHWX010000069.1:0-34037 GCA_046566325.1 Actinomycetes bacterium
CATGTCCGGGCGTCGTCCTAAGGTGCCGGCGTGCGTCTAGCCGTCACGGGTTCCATCGCGACCGACCATCTGATGACCTTTCCGGGCCGCTTCGCCGACTCCCTCGTCGTCGAGCAGCTGGACAAGATCTCGGTGTCGTTCCTCGTCGACGACCTGCAGGTCCGCCGCGGCGGCATCGCCGCCAACATCGCGTTCGGCCTGGCGAACCTCGGCCTTCACCCCCTTCTCGTCGGAGCGGTCGGCCAGGACTTCGTCGACTACCGGTCCTGGCTCGACCGGCACGGCGTGGACACCTCGTTCGTGCACGTCTCCGAGCTCGCCCACACGGCTCGCTTCGTCTGCACCACGGACGTCGACCACGCGCAGATGGCCTCCTTCTACGCCGGGGCGATGACCGAGGCCCGCTGCATCGAGCTCGGACCGATCGCACGTCAGCTCGGGGGCCTCGACCTCGTCGTGGTCAGTCCCAACGACCCGGAGGCGATGCTCCGGCACACCGAGGAGTGCCGGGCCCGCGGCATCCCGTTCGTCGCCGACCCCTCCCAACAGCTCGCCTGGATGGACAGCGACCAGATCCGCCAGCTCGTGGACGGCGCGGCCTACCTCTTCAGCAACGCCTACGAGTCGGCGCTGATCGAGCAGAAGACCGGGTGGACGCGACAGGACGTTCTCGAGCGGGTCGGCGTCCGGATCGTCACGCACGGCAGGGACGGCGTCGTCGTCGAAGACCTCGAGGGCCCGATCGCGGAGGTGCCGACGGCGAGGGAGGACCGGCGCGCCGACCCGACCGGGGTCGGGGACGCCTTCAGAGCCGGGTACCTCGCCGGCCTGTCCTGGGGCCTGTCACCGGAGCGCTGCGCACAGGTCGGCTGCATGCTCGCCACCTACGTGGTGGAGACGGTCGGCACGCAGGAGTACGAGCTCGGCCGCCGGCGCTTCCTGGAGAGGTTCGCGGAGGCCTACGGGACGGCGGCGGCCGCCGAGGTCGCCGCGCACGTGAGGACTTCCCGTCCCTGACCGGCAGCGTGCTCGAGCACGAGTTCCGGCGTCTGGTCGAGGCCGCGGCGCCGGGTGAGGACCTGGTGGCCGTGGGCGCGGACCTGGGTCCCGAGACCGTTCTCACCGCCTACCGCACGGGCCTGTTCCCCATGGGGCTCGGCCGCCACGGGCGCCCGCCGCTCGGCTGGTGGTCCCCTGACCCGCGAGGCGTCCTCCCGCTGGACGGCCTGCACGTGTCGCGCTCGCTGCGCCGCTCTCTCCGCAGGTTCGAGACGACCGTCGACACGGCCTTCGCGGCCGTCGTCGAGGGGTGCGCCGACCGCCGCCGGCACGGCCGGTGGATCACTCCGGCAGTGGCCCGCGCGTACGTGCGCCTGCACGAGCTCGGCCACGCGCACAGCGTCGAGAGCTGGCTGGGCGGCGAGCTCGTCGGTGGCCTCTACGGACTCGAGGTGCGAGGCCTGTTCGCCGGAGAGTCCATGTTCTCTGTTGCGACGGACGCCTCCAAGGTCGCCCTGGTCGAGCTGGTGGCTCTGCTCCGGGCGGACGGCGACCCGCGGCGGCTCCTGGACGTCCAGTGGCGCACGCCTCACCTCGCCAGCCTCGGTGTCGTCGAGGTGCCCCGGGTCGAGTACCTGCGCCGCCTGGCGCAGGCCCTCGACGCTCCTCCCGCGGCGTGGCCGGCGCCCGGAAAGGGCCGCCACGCCCGAAACAACGCGCGTGCACCCCACCCGGCCACAAGGGGGTCGGAGGAGTAGGGTGCCGGGAACCGTGTTGGTTTGCTCTCGTCTGCCCGGCAAGCGAGCGCAGTGGAGTGGGAAGGCCGACGTGCATCCGGACGACCGAACACGTAACCGCCGGACCGGCTACCGAACAGCGGTGGTGGCCGTCGCCGCCGTCCTCGCGACGGCCGGCTGCTCGGCTGACCACATCAAGACCGGCTTCCTCCCGACGGAGCGCGGCACCACCAACCACGTCAACCGCGTGATCGACCTGTGGAACGGGTCGTGGATCGCAGCGCTGATCGTCGGTGGGATCGTGTGGGTGCTGATCCTCTGGTGCTGCGCGGTCTACCGGCGGCGCAAAGACGAGACGGGCCTGCCGCAGCAGATCCGGTACAACGTCCCGCTCGAGATCCTTTATACCGTGATCCCGATCTTCATGGTCGCCGTGCTGTTCTTCTTCACGGCGCGCGACCAGTCGGAGCTCGAGGCGCGGAACCCGCACCCGGACGTCAAGGTCCAGGTCATCGGCAAGCAGTGGGCCTGGGACTTCAACTACCTCGACGAGAACGTGTACGAGACCTCGCAGCAGATCCCGCTGGACGGCACAAACGCGCCGGAGAAGTTCATCCCCACGCTCTACCTGCCCGTAAACAAGTCGGTTGAGATCACGCTCAACGCCCGGGACGTGATCCACTCCTTCTGGGTCCCGGCCTTCGTCTACAAGAAGGACGTCATCCCGGGACGGACGAACTACATGACCTTCACGCCGCAGAAGGAAGGCGTGTACATGGGCAAGTGCGCCGAGCTGTGCGGCGAGTACCACTCCGAGATGCTCTTCAACGTGGCAGTCGTCTCCCAGCAGCGTTACAACCAGGAGATGGACCGGTTGCGCGCCAAGGGTCAGACAGGTGAGCTGAGCATGCAGCTGAGCCGGCAGGGCGAGCCCACCACGGACCTGGGCGTCCAGACCACGACCGGCGAGAGGGGCGGGACAACGTCATGACCAGCTACTACGAGGCGGCTGGTGCGCCGACCACGACGGCCAGGGCGCGCAGCGTCGCCCGTCGCCAGCACCGTGGCCGCACGCTCGTGAAGTGGGTCACCTCCACCGACCACAAGGTCATCGGCAACCTCTACCTGATCACCTCGTTCCTGTTCTTCCTCATCGCAGGCGTCATGGCGATGTGGATCCGCCTCGAGCTCTGGGAACCCGGTCTCCAGTTCGTGCAGAGCAAGGAGCAGTACAACCAGCTCTTCACGATGCACGGCACGATCATGCTGCTGCTGTTCGCGACACCGCTGTTCGCCGGATTCGCCAATGCGATCATGCCGCTGCAGATCGGTGCCCCGGACGTCGCCTTCCCGCGGCTCAACATGTTCGCGTACTGGCTGTACCTCTTCGGCGGGATCATCGCCTGCGCCGGCTTCTTCACCCCCGGCGGGGCTGCGGGCTTCGGCTGGTTCGCCTACGCGCCGTTGTCCAGCCAGGCCTACTCACCCGGCGTCGGCGGCGACCTCTGGGTCTTCGGGCTGGCGTTCGCCGGCTTCGGCACGATCCTGGGCTCGGTCAACTTCATCACGACCATCATGTGCTTGCGCGCCCCGGGCATGACGATGTTCCGGATGCCCATCTTCACCTGGAACACCCTGGTGACGAGCATCATGGTGATCATGGTGTTCCCGCCGCTCGCGTCGGCCCTGCTCGCCCTGGGTGCCGACCGTCGCCTCGGCGCCCACGTGTTCGAGGCCGAGAACGGGGGAGCGATCCTCTGGCAGCACCTGTTCTGGTTCTTCGGACACCCCGAGGTCTACATCATCGCGCTCCCGTTCTTCGGGATCGTCACGGAGATCCTGCCGGTCTTCAGCCGCAAGCCGGTCTTCGGCTACAAGACGCTCGTGTTCGCCACGATCGCCATCGCCGCACTGTCGATGACCGTCTGGGCCCACCACATGTTCGTCACCGGTGCGGTCCTGCTCCCGTTCTTCGCGTTCATGACCATGCTGATCGCGATCCCGACGGGGGTGAAGTTCTTCAACTGGTCCTTGACCATGTGGCGAGGGTCGCTCACCTTCGAGACCCCGATGTTGTGGGCGATCGGGTTCCTGGTCACGTTCCTGTTCGGCGGCCTGACCGGGATCATCCTGTCCAGCCCGCCGCTCGACTTCCAGGTGTCCGACACCTACTTCGTCGTGGCGCACTTCCACTACGTCGTCTTCGGCACCGTGGTGTTCGCCATGTTCGCGGGCTTCTACTTCTGGTGGCCAAAGTTCACGGGACGGATGCTCAACGAGCGTCTCGGCAAGCTCCACTTCTGGATGCTCTTCTTCGGCTTCCACGGAACGTTCCTCATCCAGCACTGGCTGGGCGTGATGGGCATGCCGCGCCGGTACGCCGACTACCTGCCGAGCGACGGGTTCACCACGATGAACCAGATCTCGACGGCCTTCGCGCTGCTGCTCGGCGCCTCGACGATCCCGTTCCTCCTGAACGTTTACCGGACCTGGCACAGTGCGCCGAAGGTCATGGTCGACGACCCGTGGGGCTACTCGGCGTCGTTGGAGTGGGCCACGTCGTGCCCGCCGCCCCGGCACAACTTCACCTCGATCCCGCGGATCCGCTCCGAGTGCCCGGCCTTCGACCTGCATCACCCGGAGGTCGCGGCTGGTGACGTGATGACCCCCGACGACAGCATGTTGGGCAAGATCGCGGACGAGCCGAACCTCAAGGGGGAGACCAAGTGAAGACGGAGACCTCGATCTTCGCCGGGCTGGTCTTCTTCTTCGTCCCCGTCGGCTTGATCTACGGCTGGCTGACCGACTGGCAGGAGCACGTCGGCTACCTCGCCCTGATCCTGACCGCCGGCTTGTGCGGGCTGATCGCCGCCTACCTCTGGATGACCAGCCGCCGGATCGACGAGCGACCCGAGGACGACCCGCAGGGGGAGGTCGAGGAGAACGCGGGGGAGCTCGGCTTCTTCAGCCCGTACTCGTGGTGGCCCCTGCCGCTCGCCATCGGCGGTGCGCTGATCTTCCTGGCGGTGGCGGTGGGCTGGTGGATCCTGGTGCTCGGCATCCCGCTGAGTGCCGTGTCCTTGGTCGGCTGGGTGTACGAGTACTATAGAGGGGCACACGCGCACTGACCCTGTGCGATGGGCGGACCCGGCTGGGCCGGGTCCGCCCTCTCGTGTGCGCGCGGCCCACCCCGTCGCGCTCCGCGAGCCACCGAGAAGAGTTCGAGTGCCCATCGAGCCCGTTCGTGCCCTGCTGAAGTTCCTGACTCCGACGGCGCTTCGCCGGCTCCGATGGAGCGGCGACCACCCGCAGAGCCCCCGGCAGCGCGCCGCTGTCGGCGTGGTCGCGGTCGTGCTCGCGGGTGCTCTCGCGGCCTGCGAGCCCGCGCTGGCGAGCGGTCCGGAGGACGGCCCTGCCGGCGCCGGAGCGGCAGCGGTAGCCACGCCCGAGGTCATGAGCACGCCCTCGGACGGCGCCGGCAACGTGCGTCCCGACGCCCCGGTGCGCGTGTCGGTGAGCCGAGGTTCGTTCGTGGACGTGCACCTCGCGGCCGTCGGAGGCGAGGAGATCGCCGGCACCTTGTCGGCCGACAAGAGGTCGTGGTCCAGCACGGCCCCGCTCCAACCGGCCAGCCGGTACACGATGACCGCACGGGTCGTCGACGCCGCCGGTCACGAGAGCACGAAGAGCACGGCGTTCACGACGTTGACGCCCCAGCGGACGTTGACTGCGACGATCCTGCCGCGGAACGGTTGGACCGTCGGGGTCGGGATGCCCGTCGTCGTCGACCTCGACGCCGCCGTCAAGGACAGGGCAGCCGTGGAGCGGCGCCTCCACGTCACGACCACCCCGCAGGTCGAGGGCGCGTGGCGCTGGGTCTCCGACCGGCAGGTCCAGTGGCGGCCTCGGGAGTTCTGGGCCTCGGGGACGACGGTCGCCGTCACTGCGGACCTGGCCGGGGTGGAGGCGGCACCCGGGATCTGGGGCGTGAAGGACCGGAGCGCCACCTTCAGCGTCGGGTCCGCGATGGTGAGCACCGTCGACATCGCGGGGCACACGATGACCGTGACCAAGGACGGCGCACTCCTGCGGACGATCCCGATCACCACCGGGAAGGCCGGCTACGAGACGCGGAACGGCACGAAGGTCATCATGAGCCGTGAGACCGAGCACCGGATGGACGCGGCGACCCTCGGCACCGACAAGAACGACCCGAACTACTACAACGTCGTGGTCAAGTACGCGATGCGCCTGACGTGGAGCGGTGAGTTCATCCACGCCGCGCCGTGGTCGGTCGACCAGCAGGGCGCGGCCAACGTGAGCCACGGCTGCACCGGGCTGTCCACCGCCGACGCGCAGTGGCTGTTCGAGCGGTCGAAGGTCGGTGACGTCGTCACGTTCGTGGGTGGGTCGCGCGAGCTGGAGCAGGGCAACGGCTACACGGCCTGGGAGCTGCCATTCGACACGTGGGCCGCCGGCTCCGCTCTCTGAGCCAGCAGCCTCTCCACGACCTCGCCGAGCTCGGGCGGCTGCAGCAGCGCACGGAGGCGGGGCAGCTCCTCCAGGCAGACCCAGGAGTGGCCACGCGTGGTCGGCCTCTCGTCCTCGAGCAGGCCGACCTGGTCGATCGCCGGGGCGTGTCCGGACAGGCGCAGCAAGAAGAACGCCTCAGCGGCGATGCGCCGTTCGCCGTTCCACCACTGGTCGCGGGGGACGACGAGCGGGGCGCCGAGGTCGGCCTCGCGCACCGCGAAGCCCGTCTCCTCGACGAGCTCTCGCAGGGCGGCGGCCCCGGCCGTCTCGTCGGGCTCCATGCCCCCACCGGGCGGCTCGAGCACGAGGTGCCCGTCGACCGGGTCCTGCCACCGCAGCAGCAACACCTTCGTGTCGTCGTCCAGGCAGACGATCCGAACGGCGCTGCGCTGGCGCCACTCCAGGTGACGCACCCACAAGCCCTCGAGAACCTCTGCGTCCCCGGTCGCGTGGAAGCCGACGGAAGCGTAGAGAGCGAGGGCGGGAGCGTTGTCCCGACCCGTCGAGACCTCGACCACCGAGTTCTCTCCCGCGGCCTCCCGAAGCAACGCGGCGAGCAGGTCGCGTCCGACACCCCGGCGATGCGAGGCCGGGTCGACCGCGAGGCTGTCGATGTCGTAGCGCTGCATGCCGTCGTCCCTGGGAAGCACGGCGAACCCGAGAGCGCCCTGGACGACGTCGTCCTCGTCGACGGCGAGCCACCACTCCAGCCGGGACGTGCGCACGTCCTCGGTGGTGGCCGACAGGCCGGGGATTCGCCGATCACGGATCAGGTCCGCTTCGACCGCGTAGGCGGAACGCAGGACGCCCGCCACCCGCGCCGCCAGCATCGACGGTAGGGGAGAGGAGCGCCTGCAGAGCGAGAAGCGGCGCTCACGAGCTGCCGATGGTGGCTGCACGCGCGCCGCTTCCCGCTCTCGTCCCCTGCTGTCCGGAGGGGTACTTCAGGTACTCCGAGATGTCCGGCCTCAGTGGCGGGTCGTCACCTCGGCACCACTCGTCACCTCTGCACCACTCGTAGCCCCAGCGCCGGCCGTCACCGCTCCGGCCTCCTGCGCCTCGATGGCCTCGTGCGCTTGACCGTCGTGGTGACTCGCCGCCAGCTCGGACGGGGTCACCGGCTCCACCCGGTCCTCGTAGAACCAGTGCGACAGCTTCTTTCGGAGGTGGTCCTTCTTCACGCCCGGGCGAGCGACGCCGTTCTCGTCGACGTCCGGCGGCAGCTCGACCGGCCGGTGGCCGTCGTGCTGTACCAGCAGCCAGCGGTCGTACCGGCTGACCGGCTCGTGCACCTCGAAGAACTCACCTTCGGCGGTCTGGACGATGCGGCCGGTCTCGCGCCCGTGGAGCACCATCTCGCGGTCACGACGCTGCAGCCCGAGGCAGGCACGCTTGGTGATCCAGAATGCGATCGGCGGCCCGACGATGGCGAGGATGCGCAGGGTCCACGTCAGGTCGTTGATCGACATGTGGAGGTGGGTTGCGATCAGGTCGTTGGCCGCCGCGAGGGCGAGGACGATGTAGAAGACGATCGCCGCCACGCCGCAACCGGTCCGGACGGGGACGTTGCGGGGCCGGTCGAGGACGTGGTGCTCGCGTCGGTCCCCGGTGACCCACTGCTCGAGGAACGGCCAGATGACCATGAGCACCGTGAGGATCCCCGGGATGATCAGGCCGGGGATGAGGATGTTCAGCGACAGGGTGAACCCGGCGAAGTGCAGCTCGAGCCCGGGCATGAGCCGCAGGGCGCCGTCGATCCACAGGATGTACCAGTCCGGCTGCGTCCCCGCGCCGATCGGCGACGGGTCGTAGGGGCCGTAGTTCCAGACCGGGTTGATCGCCACGGTCGCGCTGATGAGGGCGATCACGCCGAAGACCATGAAGAAGAAGCCGCCGGCCTTCGCCATGTACACCGGCATGAGCGGGAAGCCGACCACGTTGGAGTTGGAGCGGCCGGGTCCCGGGTACTGCGTGTGCTTCTGCATGAAGACCAGGCCGAGGTGCACCCCGATCAGCGCGAGGATGATCCCGGGCACCAGCAGCACGTGCACGATGTACAGCCGGGAGATGATCGCCTCTCCCGGGAACTCGGCGCCGAAGAGGAAGAACGACAGGTACGTACCGACGACGGGGATGGCCATGACGACCCCGTCGATGATGCGCAGGCCGTTGCCGGACAGCATGTCGTCGGGGAGGGAGTAGCCGCTGAAGCCGGCCGCGAGCCCGAGCAGGGCCAGGACGGTGCCGATCAGCCAGTTGATCTCCCGTGGCTTGCGGAAGGCGCCGGTGAAGAAGACCCGGAACATGTGGACGGTCATCGACGCGATGAACAGCAGCGCCGCCCAGTGGTGGACCTGCCGCATGAGCAGGCCGCCGCGGACGTCGAACGAGATGTGCAGGGTGGAGGCGAACGCGGCGGACATGCGCACGTCGCCGTTCACCGGACCCCAGGCGCTGTGCCCGTACATGTCGTTGTAGGTGGTCTGCGCCATGCTCGGGTTGAACCAGAGCGCGAGGAACGTGCCCGACAGCAGCAGGACGATGAAGCTGTAGAGCGCGATCTCGCCCAGCATGAACGACCAGTGGTCCGGGAACACCTTGCGGCCCAGGCCCCGCACGATCTTCGAGACACCGAGGCGCTCGTCGAGGAAGTCGGCCGTCCCTGCCGCGGCCTTGACCGACGTCGTCTGGCTCATCCTCGCTCCCAGAAGCTTGGTCCTACGGGCTCGTGGAAGTCGCTCTGCGCGACCAGGTAGCCCTCGTCGTCTATGGTGATGGGCAGCTGCGGCAGCGGCCGGTTGGCGGGGCCGAAGATGACCTTGCAGTGCTGGGTCACGTCGAACGTCGACTGGTGGCACGGGCACAGCAGGTGGTGGGTCTGCTGCTCGTACAGAGCGACCGGGCAGCCGACGTGCGTGCAGATCTTGGAGTACGCGTAGATGCCGTCGACGTCCCAGCCCTGTCGCGCCGGGTCCTTCTGGACGGCGTCGGGGTCGAGCCGCATGAGCAGGACCGCCGCCTTCGCCTTCTCCTCCAGAGGATGCTGCGCCTGGTCGAGGTTCTCGGGGATGACGTGGAACACCGACCCCAGGGTGACGTCCGCGGCCCTGATGGGCTCACCGTTCGGGTCGCGCGCCAGGCGGACACCCTTCTTCCACATCGTGTGGTTCAGGGAGTCTCCCGGAAGAGGCCCGAGGTCTCGCAGCAGCACGATGCCCGGCAGGGGAAAGATCGCCAAGGCGCCGAGGAGCGAGTTGCGGATGAGCGGCCGGCGAGCCAGACCCGACTCGGCGGCGCCCGTCTTGAGGATCTCGACGGCTTTCGCGCGGTCCTCGTCGGTGCCTCGCATGAGGTGCCGCTGCTCGACCCGCTCGGCGTCCGGCATGAGGGTCTTCGCCCAGTGCACCGCCCCGAAGCCGATGCCCAGGAGCGCCGCGGCCATCGCCAGCCCGAGCGCCAGGGTCGAGACGTGGACGCTGCCGAGGGTGCCGTCGAGCTGGAAGACGAAGTAGGCGACGATCGCAGCGATCGTGCCGAGCGCCGACAGAACGAACAGCAGGGCGATCTGCCGCTCTACCCGCCGCGCCGCCTTCGGTTCGGTGTCGGAGAGCCGGTAGCGGTGGGGCGGTAGCCCCGGGTTCTCGAACCGGTCCAGGGTCGCCGGCTGGCCTTCGCGGACCGCGAGCTCGCCGGCTCCGCTGGTTGTTCCGTCCCGGTCCATCGTGCCGCGACCCGCCTCCGTACCGTCGTTCCGTCCTGCGCTCATGACGACTTGGCTCCCAACCAGACGGCGCATGCGATGAGGAGTACGACGCCGACGGCCCAGATGAAGAACCCTTCGGCCACCGGACCGAGCGAGCCGAGTGCGAGGCCTCCTGGGGAGGGCTGCTCGTCCACGTACGAAAGGTAGGAGATGATGTCCTGCTTGTCCTGCGGCGTGATGTTCGCGTCGTTGAAGACCGGCATGGACTGGGGGCCGGTCACCATGGCCTCGTAGATGTGCTCGCCGCTGACGCCGTGCAGCGACGGCGCGAACTTGCCCCGGGTCAGCGCGCCGCCGGCGCCGACCACGTTGTGGCACATCGCGCAGTTCACGCGGAACAGCTCCTGCCCGTTCGCGAGCGCGCGCGCGTCGGTCTTGGGCTGGACCATGTCCGGCGAGGGGATGGCCGGGCCAGGGCCGAGGGACGCGACGTACGCGGAGAGGTCCCGGATGTCCTGGTCGTTCAGCTCGGCCGGCTTCTGCAGCGCCTGCGGCCCCGTCTGCTGCATCGGCATCCGGCCGGTGCCGACCTGGAAGTCGACGGCGGCGGCCCCCACGCCGACCAGGGACGGCGCCGCCCGTGTGCCGGTGGCCTGCATGCCGTGGCAGGTCGCGCAGTTGGCGAGGAACAGCTCGTGACCCTTCTGCACGTCGCCGGTGGACGTCGTGCTGGCGTCCGCCTTCTGCGGTGCGACCGCCGCGTAGGCGGCGCCCGTGAAGGCGAGACCGAGCAGCAACAGCACGACTGTGGCCAACGGATGGCGTCGACGGGCGGCGAGTGCCTTCACAGCGTGGTCCTTCTCTCTCGTCTTCCGGAGCCGGCGAGCGGCGCTGGTCGAAGGTCAGGGGTCACGGGCGAAAACCGGTCAGTGGGGACGCTAGCCGCTGGAGGACCGTCGAGCACGTCACTGCAGGATGTAGATGATGAGGAAGAGGCCGATCCACACCACGTCGACGAAGTGCCAGTAGTACGAGGTGACGATGGCGCTGGTCGCCTCGTGGTGGCCGAAGCGCTTCACGGCGAACGCGCGACCGATGATCAGCAGGAAGGCGATCAGCCCGCCGATCACGTGCAGACCGTGGAACCCGGTCGTCAGGTAGAAGACGGACCCGTACGGGTTGGACGAGATCGACACGCCCTCGTGGACCAGCTCGGCGTACTCGTAGATCTGCCCGCCGATGAACACCGAGCCCATGATGAAGGTCAGCACGTACCACTCGACCATCCCCCACCGCCCGACGGCGAAGAGGGAGCCGGTGCGGGTGGGCTGGAACCGTTCAGCGGCGAAGACGCCCATCTGACAGGTCACCGAGCTGAGCACCAGGATCGTCGTGTTGCCTGCGGCGAACGGCACGGTCAGCTTGGCCGTCTCGCTCGTCCAGAGCCCGGGCTCGACCCCACGGATCGTGAAGTACATGGCGAAGAGCCCGGCGAAGAACATCAGCTCGCTCGAGAGCCACACGATCGTGCCGACCGACACCAGGTTCGGGCGGTTCACCGACACGTGCGGGGGGACGCTCTGCACACCCGTTGCTGTCGCCACGGCGCTCATTATGGCCATACAGCCCCCGAAGGGACAGGCGACCCCGCGTCGCTCGGCGTGGCTGCCCCCGCGCCCCGACCGATCAGGCCGCTAGGCTCGCCGGCAGACCCCTGGCGCCGAGTGTCAGCAGTCCCTCAGCTCCGGCAGCTGAGTGCCAGCGGCACGGTGCCCCGGCGGACCACCGACGGCGACGACTGCGCGAGGATCCGATGACCAGCAACGGCACCAAGGAGCGCAAGCTGCGCGTTCTGCTGTACAGCAGCAACGCCGACACCCGGGCCGCCGTGCGCCTGGCGATCGGTCGTCGTCCTGCCGCCGACGTCCCCATGGTCGAGTGGGCTGAGTGCGCCACCCAGCCCGCCGCCATCGCGCTCGCCGACGCAGGCGGCCTCGACGTCCTGGTCCTGGACGGCGAGGCGCAGCCGTCCGGGGGGATGGGCCTCTGCCGCCAGCTCAAGAACGAGATCTACCGGTGCCCGCCCGTCCTCGTGCTGACCGGCCGTCCGCAGGACGCCTGGCTCGCTGCGTGGTCGCAGGCGGACGCGGCCGTCCCGTACCCCCTGGACCCGTTCGCGCTCGCCGAGGCGCTCGCCGGCCTCGCCCGCCGACGGCTCGGCCTGCCCGCGCCCACGGCGTGAGCACGCGGAGCTTTCCCTCCCTCATCGCGGCGCTCCTGTCCGGGCGGCACCTCAGCACCGAGGACACCGCATGGGCGATGGGAGAGGTGATGGGCGGCGAGGCGAACCCCGTCCAGGTGGCCGGCTTCCTCGTCGCGCTGCGGGCCAAGGGTGAGACGGTCGAGGAGCTCCTCGGGCTCACCGAGTCGATGCTCGACCACGCCGTACGGATCGAGGTGGGCGGGCCGACCGTCGACATCGTGGGGACGGGCGGCGACCGCGCCAACACCGTGAACATCTCGACCATGGCCTCACTCGTCGTCGCGGGTGCGGGCGAGCGCGTGGTCAAGCACGGCAACCGCGCGTCGTCCTCGGCCTGCGGCTCGGCCGACCTGCTCGAGGCGCTGGGCGTCCGGCTCGACCTGCGGCCGAACCGGGTGCAGGAGCTCGCCGCCGAGGTCGGCATCACGTTCTGCTTCGCGCAGGTCTTCCACCCGGCGATGAGATATGCCGCGGCCGCCCGCGGCCAGCTCGGCGTGCCCACCGCCTTCAACTTCCTCGGCCCGCTCACCAACCCGGCGCAGCCGACCGCCAACGCGATCGGCGTCGCGGACGCGCGGATGGCCCCCCTGATGGCGGGCGTGCTCGCGGCGCGCGGGACGTCGTCCCTGGTCTTCCGGGGGCACGACGGCCTGGACGAGCTCACGACCACCGGTCCCTCCACCGTGTGGTGGGTGCGCGACGGGTCGGTCGAGGAGCAGCTGCTCGACCCGGGGGCGGTCGGGGTGCCACGGGGCCGGATCGAGGACCTGCGCGGCGGCGACGCGGCTCACAACGCGGAGGTGGCCCGGAGCTTCCTCGCGGGCAGGCGAGGTCCGGTGCGGGACGCGGTCCTGCTGAACGCGGCGGCGGCACTGGTCGCGGCGAGGCGCGGAAGCGGCGCCCTGCCCGACCGGGTCAGCGCCGCCCTGGTCGACGCGGAGAAGGCGGTCGACAGCGGCGCGGCGTCCGACGTGCTCGACCGCTGGGTGACGGCGAGCCACGCCGGGTAGGAGGTCGGCCCCGGGGTCAGCCGTCGAGGCCGAGCGCGAAGGCCGACTCGAGGTCGTGGCGAGAGTAGGTGCGGAAGGCGATGTACGTCCGGGTGCTGCGCACTCCGGCGATCTTGCTCACGCGGTCCGCGATGACGTCGGCGAGGCGCTCGTGCTCCCGGACCCGGACCATGGCGACGAGGTCGGTGTCGCCGGTGACGGAGTACACCTCGCTCACGCCGTCGATCTCCGCGATCTCCTGGGCGGCCTCCGGGATGCGGTCGACGTCGGTCTCGATCAGCACGATCGCCGTGATCACGGGGCGTCCTCCTGGGTGCGGGGTGACTGGAGCCTACCCACCTGCTCCCGCAGGCCGGCCGCGCCGTGCACGGGACAGCTCCAGTCGCCGTCCATCTCGATCAGCCGCACCCCCGGTGACTCGAGCCATCGGAGCACCTTCTCCGTCTCCTCGGGAGAGGCGGCCGGCGCGGGTGCGACGGGGGCGGCGACGACCTCGCCCGTGGACCGCAGCGCCTCCACGAACGGCATGGGGTCCCCGCCGCGGGGGGTCGTCGTCGTGCCGGCCAGGCGCCCGTGACGCACGAGGACGACCTCCCAGCCGCCGCCCTCGGCGCGGCGCGCTGCGAGCAGCTCGGCGCACCGCGCGAGCGGGTCGAGACGCTGCGCACGTCCTGCCGCGTGCAGGAACGCGAGCAGCCGGTCCCGGTGCAGGGCGGCGTCCTCGTAGCGTTCGCGCCCGCTGAGCAGCCTCGCGCGGGCGAGCACGGCAGAGACGACGGCACGTGCGTCGGCGGTGAAGGCGCGGCGTACCGAGCCGGCGACCTCGGCGTACTCCTGCTCGCTCTGCGCCCCCGTGCACGGCGCCCCGCACCGGCCCATGTCTGCGAGGATGCAGGCACTGGCGGAAGGGGCGGGACGGCCCGAGAACCGCCGCGTGCACTGCCGGAGCGGGAACGCCTCGTGGACGGCGGCCATCGCCCGCTCGGCCGCCTCGGCCGAGGAGAACGGACCGACGTATGCGGCGCCGTCCTGCACGTCGTCCCTCACCTGCCGGACGACGGACAGGCGGGGGAAGCGCTCGGCGGTGAGCTTGAGCCAGGGCGCCCGCTCGGGGTGCCGGGAGCGTCGGTTGTACCGCGGCTTGTGCTCGGCGATCAGCCGCAGCTCGCGCACCTCGGCCTCGAGGCGGGTCAGGCAGACCACCGGCGTGACCGCGTCCGCCACGGAGACCATCTCGGCCATCCGTGACCGCGTCTCCGACGCCGTGAAGTAGCTGCGGACGCGTGTCCGGATGTCCTTCGACGTGCCCACGTAGAGAACGTGTCCGCGCTGGTCGGTGAACACGTACACGCCGGGCGCCGAGGGGAGCGACTCGGCGAGGTACCGCTTGCGCCGCTGCGCTGGCGAGACCCGTGACGTGAAGGTCGCGAGCTCCTCCAGCGACGTCACCCCCAGGTTGCCCACCCGAGCCAGGACGCCGTGGAGCACGTCGACGGTCGCCCGGGCGTCGGCGAGCGCGCGGTGGTTCGGGGTGGTCGTCGAGCGGAACAGCGTGGCGAGAGACGCCAGCTTGAGGTTCGGGACCTCGTCGCGCCCCACCGTGTGCTGGGCCAGCCGCACCGTGTCCAGGACCTGGTGCTCCGGCCAGGCGATCCCGGTCCGCGCGCAGGCCGCCTTCAGGAAGCCGATGTCGAAGCGGGCGTTGTGGGCGACCAGCACCGTTCCCCGTGCGAACTCGAGGAAGGCGGAGAGCGCCGAGCCGATCCGGGGCGCGCTGGCGACCATCGCGTCGGTGATGCCCGTCAGCAGGGCGATGAACGGCGGGATCGGCTCGTCGGGGTTGACGAGGGTCTGGAACTCGCCGAGCACCTCTCCGCCGCGCACCTTGACGGCCCCGATCTCGGTGATCGCCGACGTCTCGGAGGAGCCGCCGGTCGTCTCGAGGTCGACGACGACGAAACACACCTCGGACAGCGGCGTGCCGAGCTCGTCGAGCGTGCCCTGGACCGCCACCGCCGCCGTACCCGTTCCGGGCGCCGTCCCGTCCGCGTGGTGAGCGAACGTCGCGAAGCGGTCCGCGAAGCGCGGTCTCGGTGTGCGCTGGCCGAGGGACCCTGGGAGAGAGGACGTCGTGCTCACGGGCCGCACGCTAGGTTCCACCGCCGACAATCCCGTGGCGCCACGCCTCCGGACGGGTGACGAACCGGGCAGCGGGCGACTGTCAGACCCTCCTCCTAGCGTCGGCTGCGCCCGGTCGAACCGTCCTCCGGGCCGCCATGGGGACGCACAGAGGGAGTTCAGATGGTCATCGACTGCGACCGGTGCCGGATGAGGGACGTCGCGTGCCGCAGCTGCGTGGTGACGGTCCTGCTCGAGCTGCCGCACGCCGGCCGGCACGTCGAGCTGGACGTCGTGGAGGCCCGGGCGATCTCCGTGCTCGCCGGTTCCGGGCTCGTACCTCCGCTGCGTCTCGTGCCCACCGACCAGCCCTACCAGGCCGACCAGCTCGACCAGCCCGACCATGCCGAACAGCTGGACCACCCCGGACGTGGGGACCGGGCTGCGTCGGATACCTACGATGACGCCCGTGGAGCGGGGGCGAGCCGAGCCGGCTGAGATGTCGGCGCCGTCCTCCGGCTCCCCGCGTCGGCGCACGCGTCGCCGGCTCGTCGGGGTCGCGGGCCTGTTCGTCGCCCTGCTCGCCGGAGGCGTCGTCGGTGCGGCAGTGCTGTCGCCGGGACGGGTCCCGGTGCTGGACGTCGGGACGCCCCGGACGGTCTCGGCGGCTGCGCCGACGTCCAGGGCCGAGCAGGTGCGCCAGGACGCGCTGCGCGACCTGCTCGAGCGGCGCGGCCGTGCCGTGACAGATCGCGACGCCGGCGAGTGGATGTCGACCGTGGACGCGGCCGCTCCCGACTTCGCCGCCCGGCAGGGCCAGGTGTTCGCGAACCTCGCGGGGGTCCCGTTCGCGACCTGGCGGTACGAGTACCTCGGCGAGGCCGCTCCGCTGTCTCCCCAACGGCTGCTCCAGCTGGGGACGGACGACGCCTGGGTGGCGCGCGTCGTCCTCGAGTACCAGCTCGCGGGCACCGACACCGGCGTGGTGCGCCGGGAGCAGTACCTGACGGTGGTCGACCGGTCGGGACGCTGGCTCCTCACGGGCGACAGCGACGGTCGGACCGCCGTCGACCTGTGGGACCTGGGGCCGGTGCACCTCGTCCGGGGCGAGCGCGCGGTGGTCGTCGGCACCGCCGACCCCGCTCTCCTCACCGAGCTGGCCCCCGAGGTCGACGCCGCTGCCACCCACGTGGACACGGTGGAGGGGCAGGGATGGCCCCGGGCTCTGGTCGTGATGGTGCCGCGGGACCAGAGCGAGATGGCCGCGCTGCTCGGCCGGGACACGACGAAGGGGCTCGACCAGATCGCCGCGGTGACGACCGGCGAGATGGCGGGGGTCGACGGCTCGGCGACGTCCGCGAACCGGGTGATCATCAACCCGGAGGGGTTCACCGCGCTGGGCCCGCTCGGGCGGAAGGTCGTGCTGCGCCACGAGATCACCCATCTGGCGACGCGCGCCGGCAGCACGGCTTCGGTCCCGCTCTGGCTGAGCGAGGGGTTCGCCGACTACGTCGCCTACGTGGGGACAGGGCTCGACCGCCGCGAGGTCGGCCGCGACGTCCTGACCCTCGTGCGAGAGGGAAGGAGCCCTGCAGAGCTGCCCGGAGCACGGGACTTCGACCCCGCCTCCGGCGACATCGCACCCGCCTACGCCGGCGCGTGGGTCGCCGTCCAGCTCATCGCCGACCGGTACGGGCAGGAGCAGCTTGTCCGGTTCTACCGGGAGGCGTCGGGCTCGACGACCGGCAGCCCGAGGCAGGCCGGCACGTCCCCGTCGGACGGCGCGAGCTCGGCGCCTCTTGCCGCTGCCTTTCGTTCCGTGCTCGGCACCGACGAGGCGACGTTCACGCGCCAGTGGCGGGACGAGCTCGCGAGGCTGGCCGCAGGCTGAGGACCAGGGGAGGCCGGGCGGGGCTACGGCAGGGCTAAGGTCGGGCGGTGCCCGACGGCCGCACCCTGATCGTGACCAACGACTTCCCGCCGAGGACCGGCGGGATCGAGTCCTTTGTGCTGGCGATCGCCGAGCGCCTGCCGCCGGACTCCGTCGTCGTCCACACGGCACGCCAGCGCGGCGACCGGGCCTTCGACGCCTCGCTGCCCTTTCCCGTGGTGCGCGACAAGGCCCGGCTGATGGTGCCCACGCCGGGCATCACCCGCCGCGCCGCGGAGATCGCCCGCGCCGAGCGGTGCGACCGCGTCTGGTTCGGCGCCGCCGCGCCCCTCGGGCTGATGGCACCCGCGCTGCGCAAGGCCGGCGTCGGCCGGACGGTCGCCACCACCCATGGCCACGAGGTCTGGTGGGCGACGGTCCCCGCCACCCGGCCCCTGCTGCGCGCCATCGGCGAGCGCAACGACACCGTGACCTACCTCGGGGAGTACTGCCGGCGGCGGATCGCCACGGCGCTGACGCCGCAGGCTCGGCAGCGGATGCGACAGCTCACACCCGGGGTCGACGACACCGTCTTCCGGCCGGGAGCGAACGGTGCCGAGGTGCGCGAGCGGCACGGCCTGAGCGACCGGCCCGTCGTCGTCTGCGTCTCCAGGATGGTGGCGCGCAAGGGGCAGGACGTCCTCGTCAAGGCGCTGCCCGCCGTCCGCCGCCGCGTTCCCGCCGCCGCCCTGCTGCTCGTCGGTGACGGCCCGCACCGCCGCGCCGTCACCCGCCTGGTCGCGGAGCACGGCCTGGAGCGGAACGTCGTCCTCGCCGGACGTGTGCCCTGGACGCAGACGCCCGCCTACTACGCGGCCGGGAACGTCTTCGCGATGCCGACCCGGACCCGGCTCGCCGGCCTCGAGCCGGAGGCCCTCGGGATCTGCTACCTGGAGGCAGCGGCGACCGGGCTGCCCGTCGTCGCGGGCGACTCCGGCGGCGCGCCCGACGCCGTCCTGGAGGGGGAGAACGGCTTCGTCGTCGACGGCCGGTCCACCGAGCAGGTGGCCGACCGCGTGGCGACCCTGCTCGAGGACGACGCCCTGGCACGCCGCATGGGGGAGCGCGGCCGGGCGTGGGTCGCGGAGAGCTGGCTCTGGGAGCGCCAGGCCTCCCGGCTGCGGGACATGCTGGCCGGACGGGGGCCCTCCTGAGCTACGTCCCGTAGACCGCGTTCACCTCGTCCGCGAAGTCCTTCATCACCACGGAGCGCTTCAGCTTCAGCGACGGGGTGAGGTGTCCGGACTCCTCGGTCCAGTCGCCGTCGAGGATCCTGAAGGTCCGGATGGACTCGGCCTTCGACACGGCCCGGTTCGCGTCGTCCACGGCCTCCTGGACGGCGGCGCGCACGTCCGGGTCCTCGGCCGCCTCTGCCGCGGTCAGAGCCGGCTTGCCGTGGTTCGACAGCCAGGCCGGCAGCATCTCCGCGTCGAGGGTCACGAGCGCCGCCACGAACGGGCGCGCATCACCGACCACCATGGTCTGGCTGATCAGCGGGTGGGCGCGCATCCGGTCCTCGAGCACCGTCGGCGCGACGTTCTTGCCTCCCGCGGTGACGAGGATCTCCTTCTTGCGGCCCGTGATCTTCAGGCACCCCTCGTCCGTGATCTCGCCCAGGTCGCCGGTGTGGAACCAGCCGTCCACGAGCGCCTCCGCCGTCGCGGCGGGGTTGTTCCAGTAACCGCGGAAGACGTTGGACCCCCTGAGCAGGATCTCTCCGTCGTCGGCGATGCGCGCAGCCGTGCCGGGCAGGGGCTGGCCGACGGTCCCGATCCGGATGAAGTCGGGCCGGTTGACGGACGTGGGCGCCGTCGTCTCGGTCAGTCCGTAGCCCTCGAGGACGACGAGCCCGATCCCCCGGAAGAAGTGGCTGAGCCGGCTCCCCAGCGGTGCGCCGCCCGAGACGGCGTAGCGGACGCGACCGCCCAGCGCGGCGCGCAGGCGGTGGTACACGAGGCGGTCGAACAGCGCGTGCTGCAGGCGGAGGACGAGGCTCGGCCCCCCGTCGTCCAGCGCCTTCGAGTAGGACACGGCGACGTCCGCGGCCTGCCGGAAGATCCTTCCCTTGCCCTCCGCCTCGGCCTTCTGCTCCGCAGAGTTGTAGATCTTCTCGAACACCCGCGGCACCGAGAGCACGAAGGCCGGGTTGAACTCGGCCAGGTCCTCCGTGATGCGCTTGACGTTGGCGGTGTGCCCCATCACCGCCCCGGACGCGACGCACAGCATCTGGATGAATCTGGCGAAGACGTGCGCGAGGGGGAGGAAGAGCAAGGTGGACGCACCGGGGGCCGAGACGACCTGGGCGAGCCTCGCGACGGTGTTCTCCGTGAGGACGACGAAGTTGCCGTGCGTGAGCTCACAGCCCTTCGGTCGGCCGGTGGTGCCCGACGTGTAGATGATCGTGGCGAGCGAGTCCAGGTCCGCCCGCGTCCGGCGCTCCTCCACGTCGTCGTCGCTGACCTCGCCCCCGGCGACGACGAGCTCGGCCAGCGAGCCCGCGTCGATGGACCAGACGTCGCGGAGCGCCGGAAGGCGCTCGCGTACCTGGGACACCGCTGCCGCGTGCGCCTCGGTCTCCACCACGGCGGCAACAGCGCCGGAGTCACCCAGGATCCAGGCGACCTGCTCCGGAGACGAGGTCTCGTAGATGGGCACGGTGACACCGCCGGCGAACCAGATCGCGAAGTCCGTGAGCGTCCACTCGTACCGCGTCCTCGACATCAGGCCGACACGGTCGCCCGGCTGGAGGCCCGCGGCGATGAGTCCCTTCGCCACGCTCGTGACCTCGGCGAGGAACTCCCGGCACGTCACGTCGTGCCACTGGTCGTCCAACTTGCGGCGGAAGGCGACGGCGTGCGGTGTGCGGATCGCCTTCTTGACGACGAGGTCCGTCGTGTTGGACCCATGGTCGACGTCGACCAACGCGGGGACGGCGTACTCGCGCACGGAACGCTCCTGGCTCGCTCGGCTGTCCTGCTCGACGGCTCGGGTTGACGACCTGTGGTGACCGACGACGTCTCGATCCTCGAGGACCGGCGGGTGACCTCGTGCCCGACGCTACCGTGACACTACCCGCCGGTACGGGCACCATCCGAGCGGAAACGCCCTGTGCCTGCCGGACGGGGCGGCTGGGCGAGCCGCAGTGCCGGTAGCCTTCCCCGCACCCGGGAGCACGGGGACCCGGCAGACAGATTCGAGGGGACAGATCCGAGGGGACAGATCCACGCGGACAACGCCCCGAGCAGGGACAGGGAGCTGTGGATGGCCGACCGGACCGAGTCCACCATCAGCATCGACGCGAACCCGGAGCAGGTGCTGCGGGTGATCGCGGACCTCGACTCCTACCCGGAGTGGGTCGACGACGTGAAGACCGTGGAGGTCCTCTCCCGACGCGGAGGCCGGCCGCTCCAGGCCCGTTTCGTGCTCGACAGCGGCCCGATCAAGGACACCTATGTTCTCGAGTACAGCTGGCCGCCGGGAAGGACCGGCACGGGCACGGTGAGCTGGTCCCTCGTCGAGGGCACGATCATCAGCAGCCTCGACGGCTCGTACGAGCTGGTGGCGGCCGGTGACGGGACGGACGTCACGTACCGCCTGTCGGTCGACGTCAAGGTCCCGATGCTCGGCATGCTGAAACGCAAGGCCGAGAGAGTGATCATCGACAAGGCCCTGAAGGAGCTGAAGAAGCGGGTCGAGGGCTGAGGAGCGGATGCGAGTCCTCCTCTTCACCGGCAAGGGTGGCGTCGGCAAGACCACGACCGCGGCGGCGACGGCCGTGCATGCGGCCCGGCTGGGCACCAAGACCCTGGTGCTGTCCACCGACCCCGCACACTCCCTCGGCGATGCCCTCGACGTCCGCCTGACCGCGGAGCCCGTCGAGGTCGAGCCGGGGCTTACCGCCCAGCAGGTGGCGCCCCGGGCCCGGCTCGAGCGGTCCTGGCAGCGGCTCCACGAGTACCTGCTCGACCTCCTCGAGGCGCTCGGAGCCGACCCCTTGACCGCGCACGAGCTGACCGCCGTCCCCGGGGCGGACGAGGTCCTCGCGCTGCTCGAGTTGCGCGACCAGGTGCAGCAGGGCCCGTGGGACCTGGTGGTCGTGGACTGTGCATCGACGGCGGAGACCCTGCGCCTCCTCGCCCTGCCCGAGGCCCTCGGGTGGCACCTCGACCAGGCCCTGCGACCCGAGCGTCTCGTCGCGCGCGCGAGGAGCCCCGTCGTCCGCCGGGCGGGCCGGTTGCCGCTCCCGCAGGACCGGGTCCTCGACGCCGTCCGGGCCCTGCGCGGGGAGCTGGCCGACGTCCGCTGCGTGCTCACGGCCGACGCCGCGTCCGTCCGGCTCGTCCTCACCCCGGACCGCGTCGTCCTCGCCGAGGCCCGCCGGGCCCTGACGTCGCTCGCCCTGCACGGGTACCGGGTGGACGGCGTCGTGGCGAACCGGGTGATCCCCGGAGGGGACGACGCGTGGCGGGCCGGCTGGGCCCGCGCGCAGGGGGAGGTACTGCGGGAGGCCCGCGCCTCGTTCGCATCGCTGCCGCTGCTCGAGTCGCCGTACCTGGACGACGAGCCGGTGGGCCTCGACGCCCTCGCGGAGCTGGGCGACCGCCTCTACCGGTCCGGAGCTGGTGGTCACGTCGACCCCCTCGCGTCGGGGGACGGCGAGCCGCCGTTGCGGCTGGAGCGCTCGGGCGACGAGTTCGTGCTCGACCTCGCCGTGCCGCTCGCCGACCGGCGGGACGTCGACCTCGTCCGCCGAGGGGACGACGTCGTCCTCTCGGTCGGGTCGACGCGACGCATCCTCTCGCTGCCGAGCGCGCTTCGCCGCTGCCAGGTCGCCGGTGCCGCTCTTCGCGGGGGCCGGCTGCGGATCCGGTTCGAGCCGGACCCTGCGCTGTGGCGGAGTCTGTGACGACCTCCCCGGGAGCGGGGGAGGGCGGGCCGGGTCGGGCGGGGAGCCTGGCCGACGAGGCCGTGCGGCTGTTGGACGCGCTCTCGCAGTCCGCGGCGTCGTGGTCCGCCGGCAGCAGCTTCGCCGCGGAGCCGCGGGAGTGCCCATGCTGCGCGACGCAGACCCCGACGACCTGCCGCGGTTGTCCGCTCTGCCGCCTGGTCGACCACCTGCAGACCGTCCGCCCCGAGGTCCTCCAGCACCTCGGCGACGCCCTGGCCTCCATCTCGGCCGCGCTGGCGGAGCTCGTTCCGGCGCAGCCCTCGCAGGCTCGGGGAGCGGGGCACGCCGCGGAGGATGAAGATCGGCACCACACCGGCGTCCAGCACATCGACGTCACGGACTGACCCCGCGGTCGACAGCGAGACGGAGGAACACAGCATGAACACGATCGGCGTCGACGTCGGCGGCACCAAGATCGCGGCCGGCGTGGTGAGCCCGGACGGCGAGCTGCTGGCGCGTGTGCGCCGGGAGACTCCGGCGCAGGACGTCGACGCCATCGTCGTCGCGATCACCGACGCGGTCGGAGAGCTTCGGGGACAGCACCCGGTCGCGGGGATCGGCGTCGCCGCGGCGGGGTACGTCGACGCCGGCCGCTCCGTCGTCCTCTTCGCGCCCAACCCGGCGTGGCGGGACGAGCCGCTGCGCGAGAAGCTCGAGGCAGCGGCCGGCCTACCGGTCCTCGTCGAGAACGACGCGAACGCGGCGGCATGGGGGGAGTTCCGCTTCGGAACGGGTCGCGACGTCGACGACATGCTGATGCTGACGGTCGGCACGGGGCTCGGCGGCGGCGTGGTGGTCGACGGGGAGCTGCTCACCGGTGCCTTCGGCGTGGCGGGGGAGCTCGGCCACGTCCGCGTCGTCCCCGACGGCATCCGGTGCGGCTGCGGCAACAAGGGCTGCTGGGAGCAGTACGCGTCCGGAGGCGCCCTGGTCCGGGAGGCGCGAGAGCTGGCGCGGTCCGGGTCACTGCCCGCGGCCAGGCTGCTGGAGCTCGCCGGCGGGGACCCTGATGCGATCACGGGGCCGCAGGTGACGCAGGCGGCGCAGGAGGGAGACCCCTCGGCTCAGGAGCTGCTCGCTGACCTGGGCCGCTGGCTGGGTGAGGGATGCGCGAGCATGGTCGCCGTCCTCGACCCCGCCATGATCGTGATCGGCGGGGGCGTGGCGGCCGCGGGTGAGCTGCTGCTGTCCCCGATGCGCTTGGCCTTCCGCCGGCACCTCACCGCCAGGGGCTACCGGCCGGAGGCACCGATCGTGCTCGCCTCGCTGGGCAACACCGCCGGGATGATCGGGGTCGCCGACCTCGCCGCCCGGTCCCGGGTAGGGCTCCCAGACCGGCAGTGACGGCCGAACCCACGGTCGTGCCCCAACCCGGCGTGGCCCGGCCGGCGGCGAGTGCCGGCGTCCCCGAGGGCGTGGGCGGCGCCGGCCTCGACGAGCCCGACTTCGCGGCCCGACGGCTCGCACGGACGGCGCGGCGGCAGATGGTCCGCCGCCAGGCGCGCTACCTCGTGCGGCAGCAGGCGCGGCGCGCGCTGATCGGGGACGGTCCGGCCATCGGCATCGACATCGGTGGCACCAAGGTCGCGGCGGGAGTGGTGGACGGCAACGGGCGGATCGTGTGCCGCACACGCCGCGACACGCCGACCACGAGCGCGCAGGCCGTCGAGGACGTGATCGCCGCCGTCGTCGAGGAGCTCGCGTCGGACCACGAGATCGTGTCGGTGGGAATCGGCGCGGCCGGCTTCGTCGACGCGGAGCGGTCGACGGTGCTCTTCTCGCCGCACCTGGCGTGGCGCGGGGAGCCGCTGCGCGACGCGGTCGAGCGCAGGATCCGGGATCGGCTGGGACGGCGCATCGGACGGCGAACCGTCGTCGAGAACGACGCGAACGCGGCGGCCTGGGCCGAGTACCGCTTCGGCGCGGGCCAGGCCGAGCCGCGGCTCGTCTGCGTCACCCTCGGCACCGGGATCGGCGGCGGAATGGTGAACAGCGGGCGCGTGCAGCGGGGGCGCTTCGGCATCGCCGGGGAGTTCGGGCACATGGTCGTCGTCCCCGCCGGCCACCGGTGCGAGTGCGGGAACCGCGGCTGCTGGGAGCAGTACGCGTCCGGCAACGCGCTGGGCCGGGAGGCGCGCGAGCTGATCCGCTCCGGCTCGCCGGTGGGGCACGGGCTGCTCGCCCGAGCCGGAGGCGACGTCGACAAGGTGGTCGGGCAGGTGGTCACCGAGGCCGCGCGGGACGGCGACCCTGTGGCGGTCGAGATCCTCGCCGAGGTCGGGCACTGGCTGGGCCTGGGCCTCGCGAACCTGGCGGCCGCCCTCGACCCCGGCGCCTTCGTCATCGCCGGCGGCGTCTCCGCCGCGGGGGACCTGCTGCTCGAACCGGCCCGGGAGGCCTTCCGCCGGAGCCTGACCGGCCGGGGTCACCGGCCCGAGGCGAGGATCCTTCGTGCGCGCCTCGGCCCGGACGCGGGGATCGTCGGTGCGGCCGACCTCTCCCGAGGGTGGGGATGACGCTGCTGGGGATGACGAGGCTGCCCGCACCTCCCGGCCACCTGCGCGTGCTGACCTGGAACGTGCGGAACCTCCTCGGCGATCCGCTCGCCGTCGCCCGGGTGCTCCGGGACGCCTCGGCCGACGTCGCCTGCGTGCAGGAGGTGTCCCGCCTGCCCGGCTCTCGCCGCCGGACGGCTCACCTCGCCCGCGACGCCGGGATGTTCTTCGCCTGCGGCGGCCGGGCCTCGGCCGGGACGGCGCTGCTGACGAGCCTGCGTGCGGACGTCCGCGCGGTCGACGCACGCCGGCTTCGCGTCCGCGGCTGGCGCACCCGGCGGCGGGGGTGGGCGGAGGCAGTGGTGCGGCTGCCGGGCACGGACGTGGTCACGCTGTGCAGCATCCACCTCGGGCTCGACCCGCTCGAGCGCCTCGTGCACGTGACGTCCGTCCTGCGGTCGCGCATCGACGTCGAGGCCCCACTCGTCGTGGCGGGCGACCTCAACGAGCCGCCGGGCTCGCCGTCCTGGCTCTGCCTGCTGGAGCAGCTGCGCGACCCGGGGGAAGGAACGGCCCCGACCTACCCCGGGCGCCGGCCCCGGCACCGCATCGACGCCGTCCTGGTGGATCCACGCCTCGAGGTGGTCGCCTACGGCTGGCCGGACGGCGTCAGCCGCGACGACGTCCTGGCCGCCAGCGACCACCTGCCGGTCCTCGCCGAGGTCGTGCTGCCGCCGTCCCCGTGAGCAGCCCGGGTACCGGCGCAGGCGGACGGGACGGGTGCGGATCAGACGACAGCGCCGTCGTCGTCGTCGTCCCGGCTGTCGGGCATCCTGACGACGAGGGTGACGAACCCGCCCACGAACGCGGCGACGGCGCCCACGACGAGCCAGGTGGGCGCGGAGTGCCAGAACAGGGCCGCGAGCAGGAAGAACAACGGCGCACCGAGCACGCCCGACCAGGCGAACCGCGAGACGACGTCCCCGCGGGGCAGCGGAGGCGGCTCGGGGGGCTCGTACCCTTCCTCGTCCAGCATCGCGTCGATCTCGGCGTCGCGGTCGGCGGCGTCGCGGACGGGGTCGCCGCCCACGTGCGACCGCGGCACGTCCCACTCGTCGTCCCAGGCGTCGTCCCGCTGACCGTCAGCAGCCTGGTCGGGGAGGCTGACAGGCTCGCCAGGGCCGGGGAGGGGAGTCTCCTCGCCCGGCGTGACCGGCACGTCGACCGCCCCGTTCTCCGCCTCGCCGACGCCCCTTCCGGAGACGTCCTCCTCCGCAGCACGCGGGCTGGGTGGCGTCCCGGTCTCGTCCCAGTGCGCGATGATGTCCGCCCAGGCGGCCTCCACGTCGACGCTGCCGTCGTCGTCCCGCTCGTGGTCGGGGCTAGCCACGCCCGAGCTCCGCGGAGACGGTGTCAGCGGAAATGCTGTCAGCGGCCACAGGGTCAGCGGCGACGGTGTCAGCGGCGACGGTGTCAGCCGATCCGGTGTCAGCCGATCCGGTGTCAGCCGGTCCGGTGGCAGCGGTGACGCGCGCCACGAACCGCGCGGACAGGTCGAAGATGCGTTCCGCGTCGTGGTCCTGCGTCGCGACGTGGTAGCTGTCCTCGAGCAGCACCTCCTCCACGTCGGACGACGACACGCGCGAGAGCACGAGGGCGCTGCTCGCGGCGGGCACGACGTGGTCCACGGTCGACCGGAGCAGCAGGAGCGGGGCGCGCACGTGGGGCAGGTCGCGCACGACCTGCCGGTACATCCGCAGCATCGAGTGGACGGCGTGCAGCGGCGTGCGGTCGTAGGCCACCTCGACCTGCCCCGGCTTCCGGATGTCGCTCGCGATCCCCGGGAAGGACGGCACGACGTGACGCAGGGCCGGGAGAGCGAACAGCAGTCGGTTCTCCACCAGCACGGCCGGGTTCACGAGCACGAGGCCCGCGACGCGGCGGCCGTGCTCCTGCGCGAGGCGCAGCGCCAGTGCGCCGCCCATCGAGAGCCCGCCGACGGCAACAGCGTCGCACCGGGCGTCCAGGTCGCGGAAGGCGCGGTCGACACCGGAGTACCAGTCGTGCCACGTCGTCCGGTTGAGGTCGCGCCAGGTCGTGCCGTGCCCCGCGAGCCGTGGCACGCGCACCGAGTAGCCGGCCGCGGTCAGGTGCTCGGCCCAGGGACGAAGGCTGGCCGGTGTGCCGGTGAACCCGTGGCAGAGGACGACGCCGACCTTTCCGACGTCAGAGGAGAAGGCCTCCGCCCCTGGTATCACACGCACGTGCTCATCGTGACATGCGGGGGGGTCCTGGGCCAGGTCCGCATGCCGTCCGGGCTCGCGCGCCGCCCGGATGGACGCCTGTCTGGCAGAGTTCGCTGCGGGTCGCGACAGAGCGGAGAGGCAGCGGGTGTTCTACTGGGTGCTCAAGACGATCGTCCTCGGTCCGGTGCTGCGCGCGCTCTTCCGCCCGTGGGTCCTCGGGGGCCAGCACGTCCCCGCGACCGGCGGCGCCATCTTCGCGAGCAACCACCTGTCCTTCTCCGACTCCGTCTTCCTGCCGCTCATGGTGGACCGTCGGGTGACGTTTCTCGCCAAGTCCGACTACTTCACGGGCCGTGGCATCAAGGGCCGGCTCACCGCCGGCTTCTTCAAGGGGGTGGGCCAGCTTCCGGTCGACCGGTCGGGCGGTGGCGCGGGCGAGGCGGCGGTCCGGACCGGTCTGCGTGTGCTGCGCCGCGGCGAGCTGCTCGGCATCTACCCGGAGGGGACGCGCAGCCCCGACGGCCGCTTGTACCGGGGCAAGACGGGCGTGGCCCGGCTCGCTCTCGAGGGCAAGGTCCCCGTGCTGCCCGTCGTCATGGTCGGTACCGCCCAGGTGCAGCCGATCGGCCGCACGATCCCGCGCATCCGCCGGGTGGGGATGATCATCGGCCGTCCGCTCGACTTCTCCCGGTACGAGGGCATGCAGGGCGACCGGTTCGTCCTGAGGTCCATCACCGACGAGATCATGTACGAGCTGATGCGGCTGTCGGGGCAGGAGTACGTCGACATCTACGCATCGGTGATGAAGGAGCGGCTCGCCGCCGCGCGTAGGAGCAAGACGCCGCCGCCGCATCCCACGTCCTCGAGCGAGAGTGCCTCGGCGGCCGTGCCCGGTGGACGTCGGCCCCCCGCCCAGCCGCGCCACGACCCGGACGCCGTCCCCGAAGGCGCCGCACCCGCGCCTGTGCAGACGTCTCGAACACCTCCTGCCGGTGCCGCTGACGACGCGTCCGCGGACGCTGCCGAGACGCGCGACGGGGAGTGTGACGCGGATCACAAGCGAAACCCCGGGGACTGAAGTAACGTCTTGCGTGGGTGCTCCGATGGAGCCCCTGGACCCGGTGGCTGTCCGGACCCCCGAGCGGGCAGCCACCGGGTCTTTACATGTCCCCCCGGACATCCCCCCGCCCGGACGCGATCTGAGGGCGCCCCGATCTGCTCCGCCGCGCCGGCGCACCCGCGGCACGGGGCGCAAGCGCCCGTTGTGCCCGGCGGTACGGTCTACCCCATGCTGCGCGCACCGACGCTGCCACCGGCGCGTCCGTTCGGCTCCGTCCTGACCGCGATGGTGACCCCGTTCCGGAAGGACGGTTCCCTGGACCTCGACGCCGCCGTCCAGCTGGCCACGCGGCTGGCCCAGGCCGGGCACGACGGCGTCGTCCTGAACGGCACGACGGGCGAGTCGCCCACGACGACCGACGACGAGAAGGAGCAGCTGCTCCGCGCCGTCCTCGAGGCCGTCGGCACCCGGCTCCGCGTGGTGGCGGGCGTCGGGACGAACGACACCCGGCAGACGGTCGAGCTGGCGCGCGCAGCCGAGCAGGCCGGTGCCCACGGGCTGCTGGTCGTGACCCCGTACTACTCCAAGCCGCCCCAGCAGGGCCTGGTCGCGCACTTCACCGCCGTCGCCGACGCCACGGGCCTGCCGGTGATGCTCTACGACATCCCCGGACGTGCCGGCGTCCCCATCGCTGTCGAGACGCTGCTGCGGCTCGCCGAGCACGACCGGATCGTCGCCGTCAAGGACGCCAAGGACGACCTGCACGCCGCGGCGACGGCGATGGCGGAGACCGACCTCGCGTGGTACAGCGGCAGCGACGAGATGAACCTCGCCCACCTCACGCAGGGCGCTGCCGGCGTCGTCAGCGTGATCGGCCACGTCGCCGGCGAACAGCTCGCCGAGATGGTGGCCGCCGTGGACCGCGGCGACCTGGCGAGGGCGATCGCCGTCCGTGCCCAGCTCATCCCGGTGATCAACAGCATCATGCGCGTGACGCAGGGCGCCATCGCGGTGAAGGCTGCGCTGCAGCTGCTCGGACACCTGCCGAACCGGGTCGTGCGGCTGCCGCTGGTCGCGGGTGGTGAGGACCTCGTGGCGACGTTGAGCACGGCGTTGAAGGAGGCCGGTCTCGCGTGAGCCACCCCCACCCCGAGCTCCGAACGGCTCCTCCCGCCGATCCTCGGGCGCTCCGGGTCGTCCCCCTCGGCGGTCTCGGCGAGGTCGGTCGCAACATGGCGGTCCTCGAGCATCGGGGCCAGCTGCTCGTGATCGACTGCGGTGTCCTGTTCCCCGAGGACAACCAGCCGGGGGTGGACCTGATCCTGCCGGACTTCTCCTATATCGCCGGCCGGCTCGGCGACGTCGCCGCCGTCGTCCTCACGCACGGCCACGAGGACCACATCGGTGCCGTCCCGTTCCTGCTCCGGCTGCGGCCCGACATCCCCCTCGTGGGTTCGCAGCTCACGCTCGCGCTGATCGAGGCAAAGCTGCGCGAGCACAACATCAGGCCGTACACGCTCGCGGTCCGTGAGGGGCAGGTCGAGCGGCTCGGCGCCTTCGAGTGCGAGTTCGTCGCGGTCAACCACTCCATCCCGGACGCGCTCGCGGTGGCGGTCACGACGTCCGCCGGCAGGGTCCTGCACACCGGCGACTTCAAGATGGACCAGCTTCCGCTCGACGGCCGCATCACCGACCTGCGCGCGTTCGCCCGGCTCGGTGAACAGGGCGTCGACCTGTTCATGGTCGACTCCACGAACGCCGAGGTGCCGGGCTTCACGACGTCCGAGCGCGAGATCGCTCCCGTTCTCGACCGCGTCTTCGCCTCTGCCGACCGCCGGATCATCGTGGCGTCGTTCGCGTCGCACGTGCACCGCGTGCAACAGGTCCTCGACACGGCCTACACCCACGCGCGCAAGGTCGCTCTCGTCGGCCGCTCGATGGTGCGGAACATGGGCGTCGCCGCCGAGCTGGGGTACCTCAAGGTCCCGCCGGGCGTGCTCGTCGACATCCGGGCGGTCGACGACCTGCCGGAGGACCGCGTCGTCCTCATGTGCACCGGTTCCCAGGGCGAGCCGATGGCCGCGCTGTCGAGGATGGCGAGCCGGGACCACCGCATCCGCGTCGGGCCGGGCGACACCGTCGTCCTGGCCTCGTCCCTCATCCCCGGGAACGAGAACGCGGTTTCGCGCGTGATCAACGGGCTGACGCGGCTCGGTGCGCGCGTCGTCCACCAGGGCAACGCGCGTGTCCACGTCTCGGGGCACGCGAGCGCCGGCGAGCTGCTCTTCGCGTACAACATCGTCCGGCCGCGGAACGTCCTGCCGGTCCACGGCGAGATCCGGCACCTGCACGCGAACGCCGCACTGGCCGTCGCGACCGGTGTGCCCCGCGAGCGCGTCCTGATCGCGGAGGACGGCGTCGTGGTGGACCTGCGGAACGGCGTCGCGAGGATCGCCGGCGCCGTCGAGTGCGGGTACGTGTACGTCGACGGCTCGTCCGTCGGCGAGATCACCGACGCCGACCTGAAGGACCGGCGCATTCTGGGCGAGGAGGGCTTCGTCTCCATCTTCGTCGCGGTCGACTCGGGGTCCGGGAAGGTGGTCGTCGGTCCCGAGATCCACGCGCGCGGTGTCGCCGAGGACGACGCCATCTTCGACGACATCAAGCCGGCCATCGCCGAGGCGCTCGCGGACGTCGGCCGCCAGGGCGTCGTCGACACCTACCAGCTCCAGCAGGTGGTGCGCCGGGTCGTGGGTCGCTGGGCGTCGAACAAGCTGCGCCGCCGTCCCATGATCATCCCGGTTGTGGTCGAGGCCTGAGGACGGTCAGCGGCCGCGCTCCACCGCCCGAAGCTGGGCCACGCGGGAACCGGGGCCGCGTGCCGGCGGTTGGACGGGCATGAACGTGACTTACCTCTTCGACTGAGGCTCCTCGACCGCGACGGGGCGGGTGCCGATGCCTCGAGACCACCCCCGGCCGGCCATGACCACGGCAGGATGCCCGCATGAGACAGGTGCACATCGAGCCGATCGCGATCGACCGTCTGGAGAAGCTGCTCGCGCCCGAGCGCGCCGAGCTCCTGCGGTCGACGGCGAGCCAGGCCGAGAAGGTTCTCGGCGACCGGGTCGTCTGGAACATCAACGCCACCGCCCAGGGCGGGGGGGTCGCGGAGATGCTGCAGAGCCTGCTCTCCTACGCGAAGGGCGCCGGCATCGACACCCGGTGGCTCGTGCTGCGCGGGACCCCGCACTTCTTCGAGGTCACGAAGCGCATCCACAACAACCTTCACGGCGAGCCGGGGGACGGCGGCCCCCTCGGCCGGGCGGAGCACGACACCTACGAGCAGGTGCTCGCCGACAACCTGGCCGACGCCCTGCAGTCCGTGCGTGAAGGCGACATGGTGCTGCTGCACGACCCCCAGACCGCGGGTCTCGTCCGCGGGCTGAAGGAGGCCGGGGCGCACGTCGTCTGGCGGTGCCACGTCGGGAGCAACACGTCCGACGAGCACACCGACGCGGCGTGGGCGTTCCTGCGGCCGTACCTCGACGGTGTCGACGCCTTCATCTTCTCCCGGGAGCGCTACGCCCCCGAGTGGGTGCCGCGCGACGTCCTCTGGGTGATCCCGCCGTCCGTCGACCCCTACTCGGCCAAGAACGAGAACCTCAGCGACGACGACGTCCATGGCATCCTCTGCGCGGCCGGGCTCGCGACCGACGGCGGGTCCTGCCCGCCTGTCCGCTTCACGCGGCGGGACGGCCGGACCGACGTCGTCCGGCACCACAGCGGCGTCCTCGTGGACGGCGGCGCGCCGCCGCCGATCGAGGCGCCGCTGGTCGTCCAGGTCAGCCGCTGGGACCGGCTCAAGGACATGGGCGGGGTGCTGCAGGGCTTCGCCGAACACCTGGGCGAGCTGCCGGACGACGTCCACCTGATGCTGGCGGGCCCCGAGGTCAGCGGCGTCAGCGACGACCCCGAGGGCGCGGAGGTGCTGGCCGAGTGCGTCCGCCAGTGGCGCGCGCTGCCGGATGACGCCAAGAGCCGCGTGCACCTCGCCTGCCTGCCGATGGACGACGTCGACGAGAACGCGGTGATGGTCAACGCGCTGCAGCGCCACGCGTACGTCGTGGTCCAGAAGAGCCTGGTCGAGGGGTTCGGGCTCACGGTCACCGAGGCGATGTGGAAGGGGCGGCCCGTCGTGGCCAGCGCCGTGGGCGGGATCGAGGACCAGATCGAGGACGGGCGCGACGGGCTGCTCATCCACGACCCGCGGGACCTCGACGAGCTCGCGGCGGCGCTGTCCCGCGTCCTGGGCGACGAGGAGCTCGCCGACCGTCTCGGCACCCAGGCGAAGGAGCGTGTCCAGAACGAGTTCCTCGGCGACCGGCACCTCGTCCAGTACGTCCGGCTGTTCGAGTCCCTGCTGAACCGCTCGTCCTGAGCAGGACGTCTCACGTTCGTGGGAGCGCCGGCGCCCACGGCTCGCAGGGCGTGGAAATGCCGGGGCGGCCGGGGCGCCGACGGTACGGTGGCCGCATGGCGACCCGCACGTCCTCTCAGCCGCGGAGGTCGGGCCGAAGCCGAGGCGGGTCGTCCTCCGGAAGCCGGACGTCCCGGTCCGGCGCCAACCGCCCCGCCCGCGGCCGGTCGGGGAGCACGCCGGCGGCGGGCCGTCGCGGCGGGCTGCCCTTTCCCTTCCGCGCTGCGCGCGGGGCATGGCTCGGCATCGCCCATCTCGTCGGCGGGGCAGCCCGGCGGGTGGGGCGCGGGGCCCGCGACCTCGACCCGGCTCATCGACGGGACGGCGTGGGCCTGGCGCTGATCGGTGCGGCGATCGTCGTGGCCGCCCGCGAGTGGTGGGGCCTCCAGGGCACCTTCGGCAGCGTCGTCCACGCGGTCGTCGCCGGCACGTTCGGCCGGATCGGACTCGCCGTCCCGCTCCTCCTGCTGTTCGGAGGTGCGCGTCTGATGGTGCACCCCGAGCGGGCCCAGGCGAACGGCCGGATCGGCATCGGGCTGGGTGCCCTCACCGTCGCGGCCTGCGGTTTGGCGCACATCGCCGAGGGCATCCCCGGCCCCGGCGAGGGCGCGGACGGGATGCGGGCAGGCGGCGGGATGATCGGCTACCTCGTCTCGTCGCCCGTCGCCAGCGCGGTGACCGTGTGGGTCACGGTGCCGCTGCTCGTCCTCCTGGCGTTCTTCGGGCTCCTCGTCGTGACCGCCACGCCCGTCCATGCGATCCCGGAGCGCCTCCTCGGTGCCTACCAGCGGCTGACCGGCCACCAGCCGGTCGACACCGACCCTGACCACGCCTCGTCGGGCTCCACGGGCGACGCGGTCGTGCCGCCACCGCGCAGGTCACGGATCCGCGGGCGGCTTGGGTCGCAGGGGAGCGGGTCAAGACTGGACGGCGACCAGGCCTTCGACCAGGCGGTCGTCGTCCAGCCGGGCGCGGGCGGTCGGCGCGCGCAGCCACCACCGGGGCAGAACCGCGCTCCAGCAGGATCGGGCCCGGCGCCGGAGAACCGTCCGCCGGGAGGCGAGGCGGGCGCGGTGGCGACCACCGCCGGAAAGGCCGCCGACGGCGGGCCGTCCGGAGCGGGCGAGAAGGGCCGGCTCGAGCCTCCTCCGACCCACCCCCTGCCCCAGCGCGTCGAGCAGCTGGCCCTGGCCGGCGACGTCACGTACACGCTGCCGCCGAACGACGTCCTCGCCCCGGGCAGCCCGCACAAGGAGCGGAGCGCGGCGAACGACCGGGTGGTCGAGGCGCTGACCGGGGTGCTCGAGAGCTTCGACATCGACGCACGCGTGACCGGCTTCAGCCGCGGCCCGACCGTCACCCGGTACGAGGTGGAGCTCGGTACCGGCGTGAAGGTGGAGCGTGTCACGGCGCTCAGCAAGAACATCGCCTACGCGGTGGCGAGCGCCGACGTCCGCATCCTCTCGCCGATCCCCGGGAAGTCCGCGATCGGCATCGAGATCCCGAACACCGACCGCG
>JBKHWX010000070.1:0-19490 GCA_046566325.1 Actinomycetes bacterium
ATCGCCGACCCCGTCTCGCCCGGTGCTCGCCAGAGCCGGGTGCGAGCAGGTGCGGCGCTGGCGTCCCGGCCGCCCGGTCGACGTCGCGGCGACGCTCGCGTCCCTGCGGCGGGGAGCGGTGACCCGGCGTTCAGGCGCCTGCAGGACGGCACGACGTGGCGGGCGACGAGGACGCCGGAGGGTCCGTGTCTGCTGCGCCTCGTCCCGCGCGCGCACGCCGGCGAGATCGAGGGGACGGCGTGGGGCGCCGGCGCGGCATGGGCGCTCGACACCCTGCCCGACCTCCTCGGCGAGGGCGACGACGAGACCGGCTTCGAGCCCAGGCCCGAGCACCGCCGGCTCGTCGGCGCCTGGCGCCTTGGGCGGGGCTGGCGGGTCCCCAGGTCTCAGGCCGTGTTCGAGGCGCTGGCGGCCGCGGCGCTCGAGCAGGTGGTCACCGGGGTCGAGGCTCGGCGGGCGTGGCGGCTGCTGGTGACGCGGTACGGGACGCCCGCCCCCGGTGCCGATGTGACCGCCCAGGGCCCCGCTGCCGGGATGGTGGTGCCCCCTGCCCCGGAGGTCTGGGCCGCGATCCCCACCTGGGAGTGGCTGCGCGCCGGAGTGGAGGAGCGCAGGCGTCGGGTCGTGCAGGTCGCCGCCCGGTCCGCGTCCGGGCTGGAACGGACGCTCGGGCTCGCGCCTGACCGAGTCGAACCCGTCCTCCGCTCCCTACCGGGGGTGGGCGTGTGGACGGCGGCGGAGGTCCGGCAGCGGGCGCACGGCGACGCCGATGCCTTCTCGTGGGCCGACTACCACGTGTCCCGCAACGTCTCCTGGGCTCTGACCGGGAGGGTCCTCGACGACGACGGCTGCGCCGAGGTGATCGAGTGCTACCGCGGCCACCGGTACCGGGTGCAGCGCCTGCTCGAGCTGTCGGGTGTGCAGCGACCACGCCGAGGGCCGCGGATGCGCCTGCCGACACACACGCCCGCGGCGACGGGGGGCCGTAGCTGAGGGCGAATGGGTGACATGTCTGGAGAGCAATGAAGGCAGTACCGGGTATACTGCCCGGGATGGCCAAGGTGATGGTGTCACTGCCCGACGAGCTGCTCGGCTCGCTCGACGCCGAGGCAGCCCGCCGGAACACCACTCGGAGTGCGTTGCTACGCGCGTACGTCCACGAAGGGCTGCGCCAGCGGGCGCAGGAGCGTGCGCGCCGGGTGGACAAGGTCATGAGCGAAACAGGCCATCATGGAGGCGACGGCGTCAGAGACCTCAAGCGGTACAGGCCGACAGCATGACCGGCTGGTTCGTCGACGCAAGCGTGCTGCTGGCGCGCGAGGACGCCGACGACGACCAGCACGAAGCCGCACGAGAGCTGTTCGCCGGCGCAGTGAGTCTGGCAACGCTTGATCTCGCCTTTTACGAGGTCGGCAACGTAGCGGTGAGAGCCTGGCGCGACGTGAAGGCTGCCAACCGCCTGCAGGACCTGGTCGACGCGATCGCCGACGACGGTGGCCTGGTGCGCGTGGACACGTCGCTGATCGCGAAGGCAGTGAGCATCGCGGATGCCCAGGGCTTGTCCGTGTACGACGCCGGCTACGTGGCGGGTGCAGCCAGTGCAGGGGCGCAGCTGTTGAGCTGCGACCTACGCGACCTTGTCAACCGGGGACTCGCGGTGACGCCTCGACAGGCCTGCCTAGCGGGTTGAGGTGGTTGCCCTCTCCTCCGCGTATCCGTTCGGGTTCTGCGACTGCCAGCGCCATGCGTCGGCGCACATCATGGCGAGGTCACGCTCGGCACGCCAACCCAGGTCGGCGTTCGCCAACGCCGGGTCGGCGTAGGACGCGGCGACGTCGCCCGACCGCCGCTGGGAGACGACGTACGGAACGTCCCGACCGCTGGCCTCCGAGAACGCCCGGACGACGTCGAGCACGCTGCTGCCCCGGTCGGTGCCGTAGGTCGCGTGCTTCCGTGGGCCACGTGCGATCCGGACAGGGTCGGAGCGCTACGGCAGGAGGGTGAACGCGTCGATGTGCCTAGGTCGGACGACGGTGAAGTGGCGATGGTTGAGCGTGGCGATGCGCCGCTCGCCGTGTCGCTCAGCGAGCGCGACGAGTCCTGCGTCAGTGCCGCCGAGGCGCAGGTCGGCGTAGGTTATGACCAGGTCGTGGATTCGCTGCCAGTCCCCGTGCGTGAGCGACTCGACGTGCAGTTGGCGGTCGAGGATCGACTGGTAGAGCAGTGCCTCGACGCTCGGACCAAGTTCGCGGTCGAGTAGGTAGGCGGTCTCGGCGATGACCATGGCTGTGGTCGTCAACGGCTGCGGTTGGGTAGCGAGCAGCCGCGAACAGGACTCATGGTGCGGGTCGGCGCGGTCGGCCGCCGCAACCAGTACTCCTGTGTCAACGATCAGCACGAACCAGGGGCCTCAGTCGCGACCGAAGCCGTCGGCGAGAGCCCGCTCCATGTAGGGGGTGATGCCGCCGTCGCTTGCGCCGGCGCCGACGAATGCGAGCGTGCGCTGTGTGGAGGGGGTGGGGGTGCTCGTCGGCAGCTGTTCGGCGAGTTCGGCGATTACTTCGTCGATGCTCAATCCGCGCCGCGCGGCCTCGGCGCGGAGGCGCTCAAGTACCTCGGCGGGTAGGTCGACGGTCACGGACACGCACCAAGTGTAGGCGTTCAAGGACCGGACGTTGGAACCAGTTCCGGACATGTTGATCACCGAGCGGCTCGGCGTCGGGATCCGAACCGTCACACCGAAGGGAGCATGTCAGCGGGCGCCGAGCCGGTCCACGCCGGCGCAAATCGACTTCTCGATGCAGAGTCGGCGGCCCTACTCCTCGGCGTACCCTCTCGGGTTCTGCGACTGCCAGCGCCATGCGTCGGCGCACATCGTCGCGAGGTCGCGCTCCGCACGCCAACCCAGCTCGGCGTTCGCCAACGAGGGGTCGGCGTACGACGCCGCCACGTCGCCCGACCGCCTCTGGGAGACGACGTAGGGGACCTCCCGACCACTGGCCTCCGAGAACGCCCGGACGACGTCGAGCACGCTGCTGCCCCGGCCCGTGCCGAGGTTCCAGGCGTGGCAGCCGGTGCGGTCGCCGAGCGCGTGAAGCGCCGCGAGATGCCCGTCCGCCAGGTCGAGGACGTGGATGTAGTCGCGCACCCCGGTGCCGTCCGGGGTGGGGTAGTCGTCCCCGTGCACGGTCAGCCGCTCGAGCCGCCCGACGGCGACCTGCGCCACGTACGGCATGAGGTTGTTGGGAATCCCCGTCGGGTCCTCCCCGATGCGCCCCGACTCGTGCGCTCCCACCGGGTTGAAGTAGCGGAGCAGCGCCACCCGCCACCGGTCGTCGGCGGCCGCGGTGTCGCGCAGCACCTGCTCGACCATCAGCTTGGACGAGCCGTAGGGGTTCGTGGCGCCGAGCGGGAAGTCCTCGCGGATCGGCACCGTCTTCGGCTCGCCGTACACCGTCGCCGACGAGGAGAACACGATCGTCCGGCAGTCGTGGGAGTCCATCGCCCGCAGCAGCTCGAGCGTCCCGCCGACGTTGTTGCGGTAGTACCGCACGGGCTGCTCGACGGACTCGCCCACCGCCTTCAGCCCCGCGAAGTGGACGACGGCCTCCGGACGCGTCTCCACCACCACCTGGTCCAGGGCCGGGTAGTCGAGCAGGTCCACCACCCGAAGGTCCACCTTGCGGCCGGTCAGCTCCCCGACCCGCCTCAGGGACTCAGGGCTGCTGTTCGAGAGGTTGTCCACGACGGTGACGTCATGGCCCTCCTCCAGCAGCCGCAGCACCGTATGGCTGCCGATGTAGCCCGCCCCGCCGGTCACCAGGATCCTCACCCGGGAACTGTACTTTCCCCGGCCACGCCGCCATGTCCGTCCAGACCTGAGTTCACCCGGCTGGGCCGGAATTCGCCCTTTCGCCGTCCTCGGCGCCGCCCACGACGACCACCAGAGCGTCGTCCCCGTCCCTGACCAGCTCGCCCGTCAGCCCCTCGCTCCACAGCGCGCAGCGCAGTCGCTCGGCCATCACCCCGCACGCGAGCTGCTCGCCTCGAACCCGGACCTCGGCTCCCCGGAGGCCTCGCCCCACCGCGACGTCGACACCTGCCGGCGCCGACCCGCCCCGTGCGACCGCGACCGCCCTCGCGACCCGTGCCGAGTCGTCCTCGCTGCTGGGGTCGATCGGCGGCGGGACGACGTCCCCCGACCCCACCCCCAGCGCGGCCCGCACCGCCTCGACCGCGCCGAACGCGAACCAGTCGCTCGGGCCCGTGCGCACACAGCCCCTCGCGCCGTCGCCGTCCTGCGAGGTGACGTACGCACCGAGACCGCGGACGACGGCCACCGGCAGGCCCACCACCTTCCCCTTGACGAGGTCGGCCAGCGAGGCGACCTCGTCTCCCACCGCCCGCACGGTCACCTCGAGCGGGCGTCCGAACCGGTCCACCCGGCCGCGCGCGTCGTCCAGAGTCACGAGGCCCGCTGCTCCCAGCGCGAAGTCGGCGACACCCTGCCGCCACGGCCGGCCTGCGGAGTCCGACACCAGGACGGCCGGCGCCGCTCCCGTCAGCTCCCTCAGCCGGGTCCGGAGCCGGCGCGCGGAGGCGTCCGGGTCCACCGGGAGCAGCAGCACCGTCCCGTGCGCGACGTCCGAGGAGTCGACCCCGGCGGCGGCGAGGACCGGCCCGGTCCGCGACTGCACCACCCGGGTCACGCGGCCGTCCCCGAGCGCCCGCTCGGCCACCACCCGGACCGTCTGCTCGTCGATCGCGCTCGACCGGTCGTCTCCGGGAACCGAGCGCCCCTCCGCCTTGGCGACGACCTTGCTCGCGACGACGACCACGTCGTCGTCCCTCAGGTCCATCCCGGCCGTCCGGCAGCAGCGCGCGATCTCCGCGGCGAGGTCCGTGCCCGCGGTGACCTCGGGCAGGCCGGGGACGGCGACCGCGGACATCGTGGGCGGCTCCCGGCGCGCGTCCCGCGCGGAGCTCTGCGACGGGTCGCCGGTCATGTCGGCATCAGGTGGTGAGCGAGGTCCAGGGCGGCGCCGGCGATCTCCGCTGCGGCGCGGACGTCGTGCATCAGCAGCGGCCGGGCGACGACGACCGCGCGGCCCCCGGCGAGGGGCCGGCCCGCGAGGTGGGCGTCCGCGTCGTCCACGAGCCACCCGTCGAGCAGGTCGCTGTAGAGCCCGGCGACGGCCTCGGCGGTGGTCGGCAGGCCGAGCGCGGTCATGCACGCGTCGGCCATGCCGCGGACCGGCGCCCCGCCGATGATCGGTGACACGCCGATCACCGGGGCACGCGTCCCGCGCAGGGCGTCCCGGATCCCGGGGACGGCGAGGATCGTCCCGATCGACACGACGGGGTTGCTCGGGGGCAGGACGACGACGTCGGCGGCCCGAAGGGCGTCGAGGACTCCGGGCGCGGGCCGCGCCTGCTCGGCGCCGACCGCGACGATGCGGCGGGCCGGCGCGGAGGCGTGCAGCCGCACCCACCACTCCTGGAAGTGGATCGCGCGCTGCCCGCCCTCCGCGGTGTCGTCGTCCACCACCACGTGGGTCTCCACGGGGTCGTCGGTCATCGGCAGCAGGGTCACGCCGGGACGCCAGCGTTCGGACAGGGCCGCCGTCACCTGGCTCAGGGGAAAGCCCAGCCCGAGCATCGACGTGCGCACGAGGTGGGTCGCGATGTCGCGGTCGCCGAGGGTGAACCAGCTCGGCTGTGCGCCGTAGGCAGCGAGCTCGTCCGCGACGCCGAAGGTCTCCTCCGCCCGTCCCCAGCCTTGTCGCTCGTCGACGCCGCCGCCGAGCGTGTACAGCAGGGTGTCGAGGTCGGGGCAGATCCGCAGCCCGTGGAGCGTGATGTCGTCGGCCGTGTTGCCGATCACCGTCACCTCGTAGCGGCCGGAGCTGTGGCCGGGGTGCGTCCCGCCGGCTGCCTCCCTGTGCCCGCGCCGGTCGTCGAGGTGCGCCAGGAGACCGCGGAGGAAACGTGCTCCGCCGATGCCGCCGGCGAGTGCGGTGATGCGCATGCGACGATCCTCCCGCACACGCGTCGCCCGTCGCCTCGGCTCCCGAGCGGCGAGGTCGGCACCGAGACGATCGCCGAGATCAGCACCGAGATCCTCACCGAGATCATCGAGGTCTTTTTTTCTCACCATCGATGGGGGTGGACGATGCGGAGGAGCACCAGCAGTAGTGTTTAGCCGGACATTCAGGACATCTCGATCAGCCGACCTAGCAGATCTCGGCTTGACGGGAACTGCGCGACACGCGTGTAATTCCATCACTGTCGTTTCGGCGCGAAGGGCCGGACGACACGAGCGGACACCGGGTCGAGAAGGGGTCGTCATGGACGAGTTCGCCGTACTGTCGATCGTTCCGCACCTCACCGGCGACCCCTCGGGGGACGACGAAGGCGAGCTGGGCTGGCAGGAGCGCGCGCTCTGCGCACAGACCGACCCGGAGGCCTTCTTCCCCGAGAAGGGCGGGTCCACCCGGGAGGCGAAGCGGGTCTGCACCTCCTGCGAGGTCCGCGCCGAGTGCCTGGAGTACGCCCTGGCGCACGACGAGCGGTTCGGGATCTGGGGCGGTCTCTCGGAGCGCGAGCGCCGTCGCCTCAAGAAGCAGGCCGTCTAGCGGTCGTGGCTCTCGAGCTTCCCGCCGGCGCGACCACGCCGGACGCCCTGCCCCCGCACCCCCGTACAGCGGTGGTGACGGCCGTGATCGCCGTTCCCGAGCGCTGTGGCGACGAAGGCGACGGGGACGACGTCGCGCCCGTGCTGCGGGCCGTCGTCACGCAGACGCGGTCGGCCGACCACGTCGTCGGCATCGCGGGCGAGGGGCCCGCCTACGACCGCCTCGCGAAGCTTCTGCAGCACACGACGCGCGGCGAAGGTCGCGCCGGGGATGCCGAGCTCGTCGAGAGCGCGTTGGCGCAGGTTCCCGGCGAGGCGACCGGCGACGACGACGAGTGGCTGTGGCTGCTGACCCCCGCCGCCGTGCCCGCCCCACAGGCCCTCGAGAACCTGCTCGCGACCGTCGAGGCCGCGCCGTCCCTGGCCATCGCCGGGTGCAAGCAGGTGGACGAGCAGGGGGTGGCTCTTCGCGACGCCGGCTTCACCACCACGCGCTTCGGTCGCCCGGTCACCGGCGTGGACGACGGCGAGGTCGACCAGGGGCAGCTCGACGGCCGCCAGGACGTCCTCGCCGTCAACCGGGCCGGGATGCTGATCAGGCGCAGCGTCTTCGAGCAGCTGGACGGGACGGACCCTGCCCTCGGTCCCGCGGCGGGTGCCCTCGACCTCTGCCGCCGGGCGTGGCTCGCCGGTCACCGGGTCGTCGTCGTGCCCGCGGCGCTGGTGCGCCGGACCGTCAGCGACCGGATCGGCCGGTCGGACGCCGTCCACCTTCGCCTCACCCACTGCCCCACAGCGCTCCTGCCCCTGGTCGCCGTGGGCGTGCTGGTCGGCGCGTTCGGCCGCCTCCTCGCCGGGGCCGCGACGCGCAGCGTCGGCACGGGCTGGGCTGGGCTCGTGGAGTCCGTTCGGCCCCTGCTCCACCCGCGCGCGGTCTGGCGCAGCAGGCGCCGAGCGGAGCGCACGCGCCGCCTGCCCCGCCGGTCGCTCGCGCCTCTGCTGGCCGGTCCTCGCGAGACCGCGCGCTGGCACCTGGAGCGCTGGTACGACCGTCGCGCCTCTGGCGACACTGCTGACACCGGCGGCATCGGGGACGCCGCGTCCCCGGCGGCTCCGTCCGCACCCGGGCCGCTCGGCGGCGCCCGCGCCCGGGGAAGCCGGCGCGTGGCGCTGCTGCTGGTGCTCGCGCTGTTCGCCGCATCCGTCGCGGCGCTGCATCGCCTGCTCGGCCCCGGGGACGTGGCCGGCGGTGCGCTCGCGGCACCTCCCGCGAGCCTGGCCGGCCTCTGGCGATCCCTTCGCTCGGGGTGGCGGGCCGTGGGTCTCGGCGAGGCCGCCGCGGCCGACCCGTTCGGGTACGTCGTGGCCGGAGCGTCGGTGCTGTCCGGCGGCTCGCCCCGGCTCGCCGTGGTCGGCCTGGTGCTGACGGCGGTTCCGCTGGCCGGTCTCGGCGCCTGGCTCGCCTCGGGACGGGCGACCCGCTCCCGGGTGGTGCGTGCGTGGGCCTGTCTCACGTGGTGCGCCGTGCCGCCCCTCCTGCTGGGTGTCGCCACCGGGCGACTGGCCGCGGTGGTGGCGCACGTGGCCATCCCGTACGTCGTGTGGGGTGTGGCCGCCTGCGTCCAGTCGCCGGTGCGGGCCAGGGCGTGGACGCCCGCGGCGCTCGCGGGCGTCGCGCTCGCTGTCGTCGTCGCGAGCGCGCCCCCGCTGCTGCTGCCTGCGGCGCTCGCGCTCGCCCTCGTCGGCGCGACGTACCCGTCGCGGCTGCTCCCGCTCGGCTGGACCCTCGTCCCCTCCCTGGCGCTGCTCGGGCCCTGGATCCTCAGCGCCGCGTCGTCGCCGCGGGCGTTCCTCGCGGACCCGTCGCTGCCGTTCCCGTCCCCTGGAGGCGGCTGGCTCGACCGCTTCGTCGGCGCGGGGCTGCCGGCCCTGGCTCCGTCGGTCCTCGGGGTCGACGGTCGTGTGCTGCTTCTCGCCACCCTCGCCCTCGCGGTGGTGCTCGCCCTGGTGGCGCTGCTGCGTAGGGGTCCGGGCGGCGTCCCCGTCCGCATCGGCTGGTCCGTCGCCGCGCTCGGCCTGCTCTGCGCGGTCGTGACGGGGCAGGTCGTGGTCGGCACGGACGGGACGTCGGCCGTGACGGGCTGGCCCGGCACCGGCATCAGCCTGGCCACCGCAGGCCTCCTCGTCGCGGTCTGTGCCGCCGCGCGCGGCTCCCGTGCACGCCTGCCGACCGGGCGACGGGCCGTCGCCCGCGCCGTCCGCGTGGGGGTGGCCTGCCTCTGCCTCCTCCTGCCGGCGGCGGCCCTCCTCTCGTGGGGCTGGACAGGAGCGAGCGGGCGGACCGTCACGGCGCTCGCCCGCACCCCCGGCTCCGTCCTCCCCGAGGTGGCGAGGGACGCCGGCACCTCCGGGGACGCGACACGGGCCGTCGTCCTCAGGGCGATCCCGGACGGCGCGGCCGCGAGCCTGGTGCGGGGGAGCGGGGCGACGCTGCAGGACGTGTCGACCGTGCTCGCGGCCCGCGCCGTGACCGGCGTGGGCTCGACCCCCTGGGCGCAGGTGCAGCCCGCCCCGCCGGACCGTGCGGACCACGCGCTCGACCTCGCGGTCGCCACCCTCGTCGCGGGCCGCACCGACCCCAGGCCGCTGCTGCGCGACCTCGGCGTCGGCTACGTCGTCCTGCTGCCCGGGGACGGCGCCCGGAGCCTCGCCGCAGCGCTCGGCTCGCTGCCGGGCCTCGCGCCGTCCGGGGCGGCGGACGGCGCGCGCGTCTGGCAGGTGCTCCCGCCGACCGGCCAGGGGGCCAGCAGCACTGACCGTCCGTCCGCGTCGCGGCTGCTGAACCGCAGCGGCAGGCAGCTGGACGTCGTGCAGTCCGTGCCGCTCGGTGCCGCGACCACCGTTCCCCCGGCTGCCCAGAACGAGTCGCGCCGGCTGGTGCTGTCGGAACGACGGGACGACGGCTGGTCGGCGACCCTCGACGGGCGCCGCCTGCGACCGTCGACCTCGGGCGGCTGGGCCCAGGCCTTCGACGTGCCGGCCGAGGGGGGCAGGCTCGTCGTCGAGCACCACACGGGCGGGCAGCGGGTCGTCGCAGGGCTGCAGGTCGCCGTGGCCGCCCTCACGCTCCTGCTGCTCGTTCCGGCGCCACGACGACGGCGACACCCCGGCGACCGGGGCGAGCCGTGACCGGCGGGGGAGTCATCGGGGCGCTGGCCCTCGTCACGGGCGCCGCGGGGCTGGCGGCCGCCGCCTCGCTGCTGCCTGACGTGCCCCGACAGGCCCTGGACCCGGTCGAGGTCTCCGTCGCCGAACCGGCGAGGACGCTCGCCTGCCCAGGGCCTCCGGTCGTCCCCGGTTCGGCCGGTGACCGGGCCGTCGGTGCCGTCGGCACGGGCCAGGACCAGGCGGCCACCGACGAGCAGTTCCGATCCGCCCCTACCTCGACGACGTTCACCACGGACCTGCTGGCCTCGTCCGGCACCTCGTCCCGCGCTGCCGCGGCTGAGCTGCCTCCCGCAGCGTCCGAGGAGCGCAGGGAGGCGACTCTCGAGGCCGTCGGGACCGTGCGTCGGGCCCACCTGTCCGTCCCGGACGCCGCCCGGCTGACCGCGACGCCGTCGGGGCGACGTCCACCGGGTGTGGCGGCGATCGCCCTCGCCTCGACCGCCGAGGGTGACCTGCAGGGCCTCGCCGCGACGAGCTGTGCGGCTCCGTCCGCGGAGGCCTGGGTGGTCGGGGGCGGGACCACCGCGGGCCGGAGCGCCCGGCTGGTGCTCGCGAACCCGGGGCCGACCGCCGCGACCGTCGACGTCGAGCTCTTCACGACGTCCGGGGTCCTCGCCCCGCCCGCGGCCCGCGGGGTCGTCGTACCCGCCGGCGAGCGGCGCGAGCTGCTGCTCGAGGGGCTGGCACCGGACGAGCCGGCACTCGCCGTGCACGTGCAGGCGACCGGTGGACGCGTCGCCGCCTTCGTCCTCGACTCCGCGCTCGACGGGCTCGTGCCGAAGGGCGTGGACGTCGCTGCGCCGGCAGCTGCACCGTCACGGTCCCAGACGGTGCCTGCCGTCAGGATGGCGGATGACACGGCAAGCACCCTGCGGCTGGTCTCGACGGGGTCGCGGGACGCCGTCGTGACCTGGGGCCTCCTGGGCGCCGACGGGCAGGCGACGGGACAGGAGTCGGTGGTCACCGTGCCCGCCGGGACGGTGACCGACGTCGACCTCGGAGCCGCCGGAGTCCCGCCCGGCCTCTACACCGTCGCGGTGCAGTCGGACGCGCCGGTGGCCGCCGCCGTCCAGATGGTGCGAACCCGGCAGGACGGCTCCGGTGCCGCCGATCGGGCCTGGTCGCCGTCCACCTCGCCGCTCACGCCGAGCGCAGGGACGGGCGCTCCTAGCCCCGCACTCGTCGCACTGCCGGCCGGTGCCTCCGACGTGACGACGACCCTGACCGTGGCGGCGGTGGACGCGCCGGGGAGCGGGGACGGCGGCGCGCAGCAGGAGGGCCTGCCGGCAGCGGTCGCCGAGGAGGCGTCCGTCCTGGTGCGCCAGGTCTCCGCCGACGGGTCGTTGAGCCCGCCGAAGGAGCTCGTGGTGCCGGCGGGCACGACGAGGACGGTCTCCGGGAACGACCTCGCGGCCCCTGGCAGCCTCGGCGTGCAGCTCACCGTGCAGAGGGGGGCGGTCGCGGCCGGCCTGCTGCTCGAGCAGGGCACGTTCCTGTCGGCAGTGCCCGTGCACCCGCCGGCCGAGCCGATGCCGCAGGTCGCCGTCCGGCGTGTTCCTACCGGCGCCGTTCCCTGATGGAACGGTTGGCCTGACCAGAGCCGTGCCCTGATCAGACGTTCCCTTGACGGAGCCTCGCCTTGATCGAATCGGCCGGGCTGTCGCGGTGGCCGAGGCTGTCGCAGTGTCCGCGGGCAGACCGAGCGCGCCTGCCGCGCCGGACCCGTCAGTCGGTGCCGAACCTCGGGTCGAGCCGCTCGGGCTCGATGCCGAGAGCGTGGGCGACCTGCTCGACCACGACGTTGCGGACGAGATCGGCGAGGTCCGCCTCGTCAACCGCTCGGGTCTCGACGGGACGGCGGTAGACGACGACCCGGGGCGGCAGGCCCCGGTCCGCGGGGAAGTAGCGACCCAGCGGCACCTCGCCCGCCTCCCAGGGGGAGGGGTCGGCGGGAGGAACGTCCTCGACCGCGAACTCGATCGGGTCGACCTGCGGTCGCCACTCGCCGTCCAGGTGGTCGACGGCGTCGAGGACGAGGGAGTCGAACCTCTCCGCGCGGCTCCGCGACGCCGGGACCGAGGGCGGCAGCAGCGGGCCGCGCAGGCCGCGGCCGCGCCGGTCACGGCGTCGGCGGTGCCGCCCGGGCAGAGGACTCTCGAACGGTCGTACCGCGGGCACGGGCATGGGTCCAGGGTACGGCGAGGGGTTCGGGTGGGCGCCGAGCCGGACGACGGTCAGCGGACCCGGCCGACCGGCCCGAGCCCGCCACCCGCGCCATGCGGGACGACCCGCCCCGGCCGGGACGACGGGCCCCGGTCCGGGCCCGGGCGCTACCGACGCTCGGGGGAACCTCGCACGACCTGCCGGGCGCAATCCCGTGCCCCCACCCGGCCAGGGAGTACGGTCCGCTCGTGCGCGCATCGCGAGGTTGCAGCAGGAGCGGCTGCACGGGGCCGGCAGTCGCGACGCTGACCTACGTGTACTCCGACTCGACCGCCGTGCTCGGGCCGCTCGCGGTGTACGCCGAGCCGCACTGTTACGACCTGTGCGCTCCCCACGCCCAGCGGCTGACGGTGCCCCGCGGCTGGGAGGTGGTCCGGCTCGAGCCGGATCTCCTGGACGCCGAGCACGTCTCCTCGATGCCCGGGGACGACCTGCTCGCGGTCGCCGACGCGGTGCGCGAGCCGGCGAGGCCGCCGGCGCCGCGCGCCGACGCGGGCGCCGACGTCCTGGTGGGGAAGGGGACCGCCTCCGCTTCTGGGGTGCGGACGAGTCCTGTCCCCGGGGACCGTGAAGGAGCAGCGGTGGAGGTGGGACGACGGGGTCACCTGCGGGTGCTGCAGGACCCCGGCGGCGTGTGAGGGGGCGTCAGGCCGTCTTGCGGCTGTGCTCGAGCACCGCGTCGACGCTCAGCTCGACCCCGTCGTGGTCCCAGCGCCGGGTCTCGCACCGGTGGCACGACGTGAACCGCACGGGGGTGCCGTCGGTCAGCTGCAGGGCCAGCCGGGTGACGTGCGAGGTGCCGCAGGCGTGGCAGCGGCCCGCCGAGGTCGTCTGCGTCAGGGAACCGAGCGGAGCGACGGGCGCGGCGCCACGTCGCCGGCCCCGCCCAGCCGGGGCTGTGGCCGGCCCCGAGGGGCGACGGCTGCCGTGCGGCGTCGAGAGGCGAGAAGCGGTGGCGCGGGACATTTCGGGTTCCTCCAGATCGGTCCATCTCGTGCCTGGCTGAGCGTCGGCGGCGACCGTTCGCCCGAACGGCTCAACCGGGGGCCAGTGCGTCTATCGTCCGCTCACGCGCTGGACTTGAGGAATCACTTCTCGTGACGGGCCGCTGGGAGCAGGGTCACCCGTTCCGAGCAGTGGCGGTGCGCGTTCTGGTGCTCCCGGCGTCTACTCCTCGCGACGGTCGAGCCGCCGCTGGTAGCGCTGGACGCCGTAGAGCACCGTGAGCTGGACGACGGCGAACACGGCGGCGACGAACTGCTCGAGGTAGAACACGAGCAGGTTGACGACGGTCACCGAGGTGAGCAGCCCGCCCTGGGCCAGGCCCAGGGCACGTCTGCGCTGTGGAGCGTGCTGATGCTGCCGGGAGAGCAGCCACGCAGCCACCAGGAGGGTGACGCCGACGAGCACGTCGAGGCCGGCCCGCACGAGCAGCAGGAGAACGCCGCGCTCGTCCGCGATCTCCACCCGCGCGAACCGGTTGGCGACCCGCACGACGTTCCCGCTCGAGCGGTCGGCCAGGTCGATCGCGATGGCGACGATGATCACGAGGTCGCTGACGGCCAGCAGGCCCAGGAGGGTGAGCGCCGCCACGAGCGTCTGCTGAAGGCGGCGGTCGCTGAACAGCCGGTCCACGCTGGCCCTGAGCCGCCCGCCGAGGCGTCGGAGGAGCCCCGGGTCGTCGCTCGTCACGGGCAGGACTCCCGGCTGCGTGAGGTCGAGCAGCGTGTCGGCCAGCCGGGCGAGCTCGTCGCTCTGCGCCTGATGTGCTGCCGCTCGCAGGTGCCGCTCGAGGTCCACGCGCTCGGAGGGGCTGAGGTCGTGGTCCAGGGCGTCGGTGAGCAGCTCCACCGCGGCGTAGAGCTGAGCGCGCGGGGTGAGGTCCCGGCGGCGTCGCGCCCGCAGGTACACCCAGAGGCAGAGCAGGAAGACGCCGTAGGCGATCGGTGCGGCCGCGGGGAAGAAGTAGTCGTTGTCCGCGGTGATGAACTTTCCCACCTCGTCCACGAAGAGCCCGGCTCCGACGCCCGTGACCAGGGCCGACCACACGAGTGCCGAACGGTTCGCGGCGAGCAGCGGTACGAGCGCGGCGACCATCAGCAGGAGCCCACCCCAGAGCGCGTGGGCGATGTGGAGGACGCCGCCTCCGATCTGGGGGTAGCCGGTGAGGGCGAGGTAGGCCCTCGTGCCGAGCAACGTGCCGGCGAACCCGATCAGCATGAGCCGCATGTAGCGCTCGGCGTCGAGCCGCCGCACGAAGCGGCGGGTCAGTCGCCGACCGCCATCCTCCACGTCCCCAGCATGTCCGACGCTTCGACGGCCACCGAGACGCACCGGGCCGACGAGGCGCACAAGGCTCTTTTGGCGGCGACGTCGAGCGCAGGGCCGCGGCGGCAGGGAAGTGTCGGCGGCAGGGGAGTGTCGGCCTCCTTCGCTAGTGTCTTCCTGTGGCGAGGGACGCATCCGCACCGCCGGGGCCGGCGGCGGCGGATCTCGGGACGGTCATGAAGGCGTACGACGTGCGGGGCGTCGTCCCGGACCAGTGGGGTCCACGGGAGGCGCAGGCGATCGGGGCAGCGGCCGCCGACGTCCTCGGCGCCGCCGGGGGCGCGGCCACCATGGTCATCGGGCACGACATGCGCCCCTCCTCGCCGCAGCTCGTCGACGCCTTCGCGGACGGCGTCCAGCGTCGTGGCGGGGACGTGCTGCTGATCGGGCTCTGCTCGACGGACGGGCTCTACTACGCGAGCGGAGCCCTGCACACACCCGGCGCGATGTTCACCGCCAGCCACAACCCGGCCCAGTACAACGGCATCAAGCTGTGCCGGCCCGGAGCGCTCGCCGTGGGCCGTGAGAGCGGCCTCCTCGAGATCCGCGACCTCGCCCAGCGCTACCTGGCCGACGGCATCCCGGCGGCGGAGGCCCGGGGCCAGCGGGCCGAGCGGAACCTGCTGCCCGACTACGCGCGCCACCTGCGCTCCCTGGTCGACCTCAGCGGCAGCCGCCCGTTGCGGGTGGTGGTGGACGCGGGCAACGGCATGGCCGGACACACCGTGCCGGCCGTGCTGACCGGCGCCGCCGGCCTTCCCGCGCTGCCCCTGACCGTCGTCCCGATGTACTTCGAGCTCGACGGCACCTTCCCGAACCACGAGGCCAACCCCCTGGACCCGGAGAACCTGCGGGACCTGCAGGCGGCGGTGCGCGAGCACGGTGCCGACATCGGCCTGGCGTTCGACGGGGACGCGGACCGCTGCTTCGTGGTGGACGAGCGCGGCGAGCCGGTGAACCCCAGCGGCGTGACGGCTCTGGTCGCGATGCGTGAGGTGGCGAAGGAGCAGGCGGCGGGGCGGACCCCGATCGTGCTGCACAACCTGATCACGAGCCGGCTGGTGCCCCAGCTCGTCTCGGAGGCCGGCGCCACCCCGGTGAGGACGAGGGTCGGCCACTCCTTCATCAAGGGGGAGATGGCCCGCACCGGCGCCGTCTTCGGCGGAGAGCACTCCGCCCACTACTACTTCCGCGACTTCTGGGGCGCGGACACCGGGCTGCTGGCCGCGATGCACGTGCTCGCGGCGCTCGGCGAGAGCGACGTGCCGCTCTCGCGGCTGGTCGCCGAGTACGACCGTTACGCGAGCAGCGGAGAGATCAACTCGACGGTGGACGACGCCGACGCGGCCACCGAGCGGGTGCTGTCGGCGTTCGCGGACCGGTCGGCTGACGTCGACAGGCTCGACGGCGTCACCGTCTCGGACGCCGAGGGCCGCTGGTGGTTCAACCTGCGTGCCTCGAACACCGAGCCGCTGCTGCGGCTGAACGTGGAGGCGGACGACGAGGCCACGATGGTCCGGGTGCGGGACGAGGTGCTCTCGCTGGTCCGGGCCTGATTCGGGAGCATCCCCGGAGGGAAGGCGTCGACGGGAGAAGAGATGACGAACACGATCGACCCGTGGCTGAGAGAGATCCTCCGCTGCCCCGCGTGCCTGTCGGAGCTCGCTGACGGCACCGGGCCGGACGGCGGCCCCGAGCTCGTCTGCACGTCTCCCGAGTGCGGTCTCGCCTACCGGGTGGACGACGGTGTGCCGGTGCTGCTGATCGACGAGGCGCGACAACCCACGTGACCGCCATCGACGAGGTCCTGCTGGACGACGCCGACGGGCTGGCCGCCGCCGACCCGTCCGGGGTGCTGCGCGCGCTGGCCGGTGCCGGGGCACAGGTGCGGCGGGCGGTGGAGCTCACGGAGGAGTCCGGGGTGAGCCGGTGGACGTCGTCCGACCGGCCCCGGGCCGTGGTCGTCGCCGCGCGGGGCGGGTCGGCAGTGGTCGCGGACGCGCTCTCGGCCCTGGTGGGGAGCACCGGGCCCGTCCCCGTCGTCCGCCGCAGCGGCTCTCGGCTGCCGGCGTGGGTCGGGCCGCTCGACATGGTGGTCGCGGTGTCGCTGTCGGGCTTCGCCGACGCGCCCGTGGCCCTGGCCAGCGAGGCCGGACGCCGCGGTGCGATCGTGCTCACGATCGGCGCGGCTCGTTCCCCGCTCGCGGAGGCGAGCCAGCGTGGCCGCGGCGTGCACGTGATGCTGCCGGAGCCGGGGCGGGAGGCGACGTCCGCGCCGACGTCCCGCACCGCCCTCTGGTCGCTGCTGACGCCGGCGTTCCTGGCGTGCGGACACCTCGGGCTGCTGGACGCGCACGTCGACCAGCTCGAGACGCTGGCCGACCTGCTGGACGGCGAGGCGGAGGCGTGCCGGCCCTCGTCCGAGGCGTTCGTCAACCCCGCGAAGTCGCTTGCGCTCGAGCTGGACGGGACCGTGCCCGTGCTGCTCGGCGTCGACGAGGTCGGTGCGGTGGCGGCGCGGCGCGGCTCGTCGGTGCTCTCCAGGACGGCGCGTGTGCCGGCCGTGCACGGTGCCCTGCCGGACGACGCAGGCGACGTCGTGGCCGCGTTCGGCGGTCCGTTCGCGGCGACCGGGACCGAGGACGTCTTCGCCGACCCGTTCGAGACGGGTGCGCGCCCGACGAGGCTCCGGCTGGTCCTGCTCGGGTCGGAGGACGAGCAGGCGTCGTGGCCCGTGCGCCGGATCGCCGAGGAGGCGGGCGTGCGCGTCAGCGACGTCCGCGCCGACGGGCCGACCGAGCTCACCCGGCTGGGACAGCTGATGGCGCGTGTCGATTTCGCGGCCGCGTACCTGGCACTGGCGACCGGCTTCGACCCCGCGATCTCGCCGCACGTGGCGGATCTGCGGGACGCGATGGGCTAGACGAGACTCTCCTTCGAGCAGGGACGCGCTCGACCCGGCGCCGAGCTCGACCAGGGACGCTCGACCGGGGACGTACTCGACCAGGCACGCAGAGGGGGGAGCGGGAATGTCGACCGGTGGTGGCACCAAGGCGATCCTCGCCGCGCTCTCGGCCAACATCGGGATCGCGGTCACGAAGTTCGTCGCGTACCTGCTGACCGGTTCGTCGTCCATGCTGGCGGAGTCGATCCACTCGGTCGCCGACTCCGGCAACCAGGGTCTGCTGCTGATCGGGGGGAAGAGGGCGCAGCGCGCCGCGACCCCCGAGCACCCGTTCGGATACGGCCGGGAGCGGTACGTCTACGCGTTCATCGTCTCGATCGTGCTGTTCTCGATCGGCGGTCTCTTCGCGCTCTACGAGGCGTACCACAAGTGGCAGGACCCGCACGGGTTCGACTCGTGGCAGTGGGTGCCGGTGGCCGTGCTGGTCGCGGCGATCGTGATGGAGGGCCTCAGCCTGCGCACGGCCGTGCAGGAGTCGAACCCGTTGCGGGGCCGCCGGTCGTGGGTGGAGTTCGTCCGCACCGCCAAGGCGCCGGAGCTGCCGGTCATCCTGCTCGAGGACCTCGGCGCCCTGCTGGGTCTCGTGTTCGCCCTGTTCGGGGTCTCGATGACCCTGCTGACCGGGGACGGACGCTGGGACGCCGCCGGGACGGCGATGATCGGCCTGCTGCTCGTCGTCATCGCCGTCGTGCTCGCCGTGGAGATGAAGTCCCTGCTGATCGGGGAGGGCGCGAGCCGCGAGCACGTGACGGCGATCCGCAGCGCGCTGCCCGGCGAGGGGGTGGAGTCCGTGATCCACATGAAGACGCTGCACCTCGGCCCGGAGGAGCTGCTCGTCGCCGCCAAGATCGCCGTTCCCGCGGCAGCGCGGGCGGAGGACGTGGCCAGGGCGATCGACGCGGCCGAGAGGCGGGTACGCGACGCGGTGCCCATCGCGCGGGTGATCTACCTGGAGCCCGACCTGAGGCGGGGCGGAGAGGTGAGCGGCGTGGCCGGAGCCGGTCAGGAGCGGCAAGGCTAGGGTCCTTAGACCCTGGAGCAGGCGGGACGCCTCGGGTGACGATGCGGAGGTGCGCGCGAAGCGCGCTTCTTTCGTGAACCTTCCGTACCCAGCCCAAGAGGATCAGCAGCATGTCGGACGAGATCAGGACGGACGCCGTCGTCATCGGAGCAGGTGTCATCGGGTGCGACGTCGCCTACGAGCTCGCGCGGCACGGTCGCCGCGTCGTCGTGGTCGACCGGGGACCGGGCGCGGGTCACGGCTCGACGAGCGCCTCGTCGGCCTGCGTCCGCTTCAACTACTCCACCTTCACCGCCGTCGCCGTCTCCTGGGAGGCGAAGCAGCGCTGGGCGGCCTGGGAGGAGTACCTCGAGGGCACCGACGACGGGCAGCTCGCCTCCTTCGTCCAGACCGGTGCCCTCTGCCTCGAGTCACCCGGCCAGCAGCGCTCGAAGGTGCTCGGCTTCTTCGACGAGGCCGAGGTGCCGTACGAGGAGTGGGACAGCGAGACCCTCGCCGAGCGTCTGCCCGCGCTCGACGCCGGCCGCTTCTGGCCGCCGAAGCGGGTCACCGACGACGCGTTCTGGAACGACCCGGACGGCACGCTCACCGCCTACTGGACGCCGGACGGCGGCTTCGTCGACGACCCGGTCTTCGCGTCGCACAACCTGATGGCGGCGGCCGTCCGCAAGGGCGCGCAGTTCCGGTTCCGGTCGGAGGTGACGAAGGTGCTGCGCAGCGGCGACGCGGTCGAGGGGGTCGAGCTGGCGGACGGGACGCGGATCCTCGCGCCCGTCGTCGTCAACGTCTCCGGGCCGCACTCCGGGCACATCAACGAGCTGGCCGGCGTCCTCGACGACTTCAACATCCGCACCCGGCCCATGCGGCAGGAGGTCCACGACCTCAAGGCGCCGGAGGGGTGGAACCACGAGGTGCCCGGCCCGATGGTCGCGGACCTCGACCTCGGCACGTACTTCCGCGGGGCACCGGCCGGCGGCCTGCTCGTCGGCGGGGCCGAGCCCGAGTGCGACGAGCTGCACTGGCTCGACGACCCGGACGTCTACGCCCCGAGGGTGACCAAGGAGGTCTACGAGGCGCAGGCATACCGCGCG
>JBKHWX010000071.1:0-5047 GCA_046566325.1 Actinomycetes bacterium
GGGATCGGCGCCCACGCGAACATCGTCGCGCGCGGCTTGGCGAGCGGCCACCCCGCCCGGTTCAACGCCTCGCACAGGGCGTCGCGGCGGGACTGGTAGACCTCGTTGACCTCGGTCGGGTAGTCCACCGCCTCGTTCAGGGTGACCGTGGCCGCGATCTGGTTCGGCTGGAAGGTTCCGTAGTCGAGGTAGCTCTTGAGCTTCGCCAGCGCCGCGACGACGTCCCGGTTGCCGACGAGGAACGCCACGCGCCAGCCGGCCATCGAGAACGACTTGGTCATCGAGTAGAGCTCGACCGCGCAGTCCTTCGCACCCTCGCACTGAAGGATCGAGGGAGGCAGCCACCCGTCGAAGGCCGTCTCTGCGTAGGCGAAGTCGTGCACGAGGACGACGTCCCGCTCACGCGCCCAGTCGACCAGCCGCTGCAGGTCGGCGAGCTCGATCACCGACGTGGTCGGGTTGTGGGGGAACGACAGGACGACGACCCGCGGCTTCGGCCAGCCGTACTCCCAGTCCTCCATGACGTTGTCGACGAAGTCGCCGCCGTCGCCGCGGTCGCCCAGGAAGACCTGGCGGGTGTCCGCCCCCGCGAAGTACGGACCCCAGATGTGGATCGGGTAGGACGGCGAGGGGACGATCGCCGCGTCCCCCGGCTGCAGGAGCACCCACATGAGGTGGCTGAAGCCCTCCTTCGCGCCGATGGTCGTGATCACCTCGCCGTCGGCGTCGAGGTCCACCCCGAACCTGCGCTGGTAGTGGCCGGCGACCGCCTCGCGCAGCTTCGGGATGCCCCGCGAGGACGAGTAGCGGTGGTTGCGCGGGTTGTGCGCCGCCTCGGCGAGCTTCTCGACGGTGATGGACGGCGAGGGGATGTCGGGGTTGCCGAAGCCCAGGTCGATGACGTCCCGGCCGGCCCTGCGCGCCTCGACCTTCAGGCTGTCGATGATCGTGAAGACGTACGGCGGCAGGCCCTGGATCCGGCGGAACTCCATGGCGTCAGGCTAGACCTGCGCCTGCGACGTCCCGGCGACCGCTGACGGCCGCGTCGCCCGCTTCGCGTTGATCATGGGATCGCACCCGCCTCTCCTTCCGCCCCGTTGATCAACGCGCCGAGTCACACGGACGGCGAGCCCTCGGCCAGCACGCACCGGTTTCGGCCCTGTCGTTTGGCCTGGTACATCGCCGCGTCCGCAGTGTTGATCAGCCGCCACGTCGCGTCGACCGGGTCGGCGTCCCCGGGGCGGAGGGTGGCCACGCCCACCGAGGCGGTGATCGGGACCGGCCCGGGGAGGGCTGCGACCTCGCTCCTGATCCTCTCGGCGATGACGAAGGCCTCCTGGGCGCCGGGCACCTGGCCGAGCACCACGATCTCCTCCCCGCCGAAGCGCGCGACGACGTCGTGGCCTCGCAGGCTTCGTCGCACGGCCCCCGCCACCGCCTGAAGCACCCGGTCTCCGGCCGCGTGGCCGTGCTCGTCGTTGATCTGTTTGAACCGGTCCAGGTCGAGCACGATGGCGGTGAGGAGGTCGCCGTCCCGCCGGGTGTGGGACCACAGCGTCGGCATCTGGGCCTGGAGGTGCCGGCGGTTGGGCAGACCGGTCAGCTGGTCGGTCGTCGATAGCTGTCTCATCCTCGCGAGCAGCTCGTCGGACCGGTGGCGTAGGAGGAAGATCCCTAGGCCCACCCCGGCGAGCATGCCGGTCTGACGCAGGACCTGGATCGAGTGCAGGTACGGCTCGGACGCGGTCGGCGGGAGCACGAACCAGTTGATGACGAAGACGGCGACGACGTGCAGGCCGAGCACGGGCAGGGGAAGCAGCCAGCCGGCGACGACGGTCGCCAGCAGGAGCATCATCGGGTTCGAGAACCGCACCGTGTCCTGAACCACGAACCCGATGATCGTGTACAGCGCGTCCGCCACGAGGACCCAGACGAGCGCGTCAATGCGGCCGATCCGCGGTCGGACCGCCAGGACGACGCCCGCGAGGAGCGAGCACGCGAGGACGGCGACGTAGAGGTGTTCCGGGGGTCCAGGGCGGATGGCCTGGTGGGAGAAGAGGTAGAGCGCGCCGAGGAGCGCGCTCACGAGGAAGGCCCCCGACATCATCCAGCCCATGAGGCGGGGCTCGTCGACGCCCACGAGGCGTCGCCACCACGTCGGCCACGTCATGCCAGCTCCTCCCCGTGCGGCGGCGGGGGCTCCTCGGCGCCTGAGGCGGAGTCCGCGCCGTGCCGCCGAGCTGCAACGGCGAGGTCGTACAGGACGCGACCGGACACGGAGTGTCGCGACGCCACGTCCCGTGCCGCGTCCTTGAGCCGCTCCCCCCGGTCCACCCGGTCGAGCACGTCGGCGACGAGTGCCTCCGGCGGCGCCGTCGACCGCGGTGCACCGGCGACGACGACCGTCACCTCGCCGAGGACACGCCCCTCGGACGCCCAGTCGTGCAGCTCCGCCAGGGTGCCGCGACGCACCTCCTCGTGGGTCTTCGTCAGCTCGCGGCACACCGCGGCGCGGCGGTCGCCGCCGAGCTGCTCCGTCATCGCCTCCAGCGTCGCCGCGAGCCGGTGAGGCGCCTCGAAGAACACCATCGTGCGTCGCTCGTCCGCGAGCGCCTCGAGGGCCGCCCGTCGCTCGCCCGGCCGTCGTGGCAGGAAGCCCTCGAAGCAGAAGCGGTCGGTCGGCAGCCCCGACAGGGCCAGTGCGGTCAGCACCGCGGACGGCCCGGGCACTGCCGTGACGCGGACTCCCGCCTCGACGGCCGCCAGGACGACGCGGAAGCCAGGATCCGAGACCGACGGCATGCCGGCGTCCGTAAGCAGCACGACGGTCTGTCCCGAGCGGACGGCGGCCACCAGCTCTCGGGCACGCTCGGCCTCGTTGTGCTCGTGGTAGCTGACGACCCGACCGGACGGCGTCACGCCGAGGGACGCCGCGAGGCGCCGGAGGCGCCGGGTGTCCTCAGCGGCGACGACGTCGGCGGACGCGATCAGCTCGGCCAGCCGAGGAGGCGCGTCGCGGACGTCACCGATGGGGGTGCCAGCGAGCACCAGCACCCCCTCGGCCACTGATGCACCTTCCCCATTCCGGGCGACTTCCGCAATCCGGACGGCGTCGACCGTCAGACCTAGCGAGATCCTCGGGGGTTGCCAGGGACGACAAACGGACTCACGAGGCGTGGAAAAGGTCGTCGCCGCAGTCCAGCGCCTGCGCCAGGCGCTCGGCGTCTGCGCCGATCAGGTTCGCGTAGGGCCGGAGCGTCGCCGCTCCCTGGTCGTAGGCCGCGAAGGTATCCCTGATGGGCGGCTGGGGAAGGCGAGGTGTGCGGGACGCGGTGAGCAGCCGCGCGAAGTCCTCACCGCGCTCGGACAGATGCGCTGCCCTCGCTCCTGTCATGGCTCGGAACCGCTCCCCGGTGGCGGCGTCGACGAGGCGCAGGTTCTGCAGACGGAAGGCGAGCGCGGATGGTGAAACCCGGAGCTCGCAGGCGAGAGCGGCGAACTCCTCCTGGCTCAGTCCGGACTCGCCAACCCTCTCGCGTAGCAGCACGGCCGGCATCAGGAAGGAGGCCGCGAACGCGTTCGCCCGCACCTCACTCCCATCCCTCTTGCGAGCAGGGTCGTACACGTCCTGGTCGACGTGCAGCCCGTGGTCGTCACCGGCGAGCACATGTCCTAGCTCGTGCACAAGTGTGTAGCGCTGACGCCAGGGGAGGCTCGTGGTCGCCACGAGGATGAGCTTCACCTCCTCGGACGACACAGCAAGCCCGTCGAAGTCGTCCCCAAGGTCTGCGATCGCGACGTCAACGCCGAACACTGCCTCGATCACCCCGGCTAGGTCGTGCTCGTGGACACTCCGTCCCTTCTCCTCCACGTGTCGGCCGGCGGCAGCGGCCAGCCGCTCGCCCTGGTCCACCCACATCCCTCGTTCCAGGTCGACGGTGACCGGCCGCCACTGCTGGCCGAAGCCGAGGAACGCCATGTCGGACCGGAGGGCAGTGAGCCGTCGCGCCTCGCGAACGGCCCTCTCGGCGCTGCCGCCAGAGCTTCTCGCGGCCATCGCGAGCTGCGGCTCGTCCCCTGTCAGGAGCCAGTCCACCGTCACTCCGCTCGCCTCGGCGATCCGGGCGAGGTCCAGGGACGAGAAGCGGCGTTTCCCGCTCAGGGACTTGGAGAGCTTCGACTCGTCCAGCCGGACCCGCTCCGCGAAGGCCCGCTGACTGAGCCGGGACTGCTGGATCAGGTCTCGCACGCGGTCGGGAGTGCTGGCCACATGATCACACTAGGGAAGGACTTGCGATAATCGCGGCTCTCCTGACATGAATGTGGGTCAGGAGAGCCATCGCGGCCACCGAGCAATCCGGGATCGCGTGGCGCCGTTGGACGACGGCGAGCGCGACCATCACCTCCAACCAGTCATACTGGTCACCACGATCAGCACATACGCGACGACCGAGGGTAAGCATGAGTGCAGCAGCGGGGGAACTGTCTGTCGTCATGGCTCGGGGTGACCACTCGCAGCCACCGGTCCCCGAGCCTGGCCAGGTCGTGGAGGTCCGGGGGTCCACCTGGGCCGTTGCCGCCGTCCAGCCCCAGGGCCTGCCGCGCAGCCCCGCCGACGAGGCCTCGGCCCGGCTCACCTCCGTCGTGACCCTGCAGTCCCTCGACGAGGACCGCCTCGGCCAGGAGCTCTCCGTCGTCTGGGAGCTCGAGGTCGGCCACACCGTCGCCCCGGACCAGGGCCTCCCCGAGACGATCTCGGCCGACGGCTTCGACGACCCCAACACCCTCGCCGCGTTCGTCGACGCCGTCCGGTGGGGTGCGGTCACGTCCGCGGACGCCAGCTCGTACCAGGCGCCGTTCCGCAGCGGGGCGAACGTCGAGGCGTACCAGCTCGAGCCGCTGCGCCGGGCGCTCGAGGCGCCGCGCGCCAACCTCCTGCTCGCGGACGACGTCGGGCTGGGCAAGACGATCGAGGCCGGCCTGGTCGTCCAGGAGCTGCTGCTGCGTCACCGCGCGCGGACGGTGGTCATCGTGTGCCCGCCGAGCC
>JBKHWX010000072.1:0-4924 GCA_046566325.1 Actinomycetes bacterium
TCTTGGAGTCCAGGTGCCGGCGCAGGGAGTCCGGCGGCAGGATGATCTCGTAGCCGAGCTCGCGGCAGATCTCCTCGGTCTCCTCGTCGAAGAAGACCATCGCGATCTTCGGCGTGCCGCCCCGACGTGCGAGGTAGGCCTGCACCTCCGGGTCGCGCAGCAGGTAGTTGACGATCTGCTCGCTCGACTCGAACTCGACGTCCGGGCGGTTGACGGGCGCGAAGACGCGAGGGTGCGCGCCGTCCCAGGAGTCGTAGTAGACGACGTACTCGAAGTTGCGCACCCAGCGGTCGATCCCGAGCAGGTTGAACGCCGTCGGCCCGAAGAAGTAGATCGGCTGGGTGTTGGTGCGGAAGAACGTCCGGATCTCGGAGATCCCGTTGAGGTGCTGTGTCGCCATGGTGCTCCTCCTCGCGCCACAAAAAGCTGCTGTCCGACGGGCCGCAACCGTCGCCCTGGGTGGCTGGCCGGCCAGCCACCGGGCCGCGGTCTGCGGCTCCGATCATGCCGCCGATGGACCCTTTTCGCGCTGCCTCGCGCTCAGATCATCGAGTCGTGCTGCCGGGAGGTCCCCCCCTTCCGGTGGACGCCGGCCACCACACCGGGCAGCCGTCCGCGGGGGTCCCGAGGCAGGGTGCCGCTCAGCGCACCACCGACCGCGTCGAACGCCCGGACCGTGTCCTGCAGGTAGGCGGGACGCTGGGCGTCCGGCCAGCTGGAGAGCTTGACGCACACCGTTCGCGTGCGCCGGCTCACGTGGACCATCTGCCCGTGGATCCCCAGGCAGACCAGCACGTCGCCGAAGGGACCCGGGCGGAACCAGAGCTGGTTGCGGAACCACCCGCCCCGGAACATCACCTCCGCGGGTGAGCCGGCGAACGCGGCGCGCGTGGCGGCGTCCACGGCCCACCCCTGGCGCAGCCAGCGAGCGGGGACGACGGTCCGCTGGCTCCCGTCCGGGTTCGGCACCACGCCGCCGTCCGCGAGCATCTGCCCGAAACGGGCGACGTCACGCAGGGTCGAGCACAGCCCGCCGTCGTGGATGACGGTGCCCGAGCCGTCGCAGATGACCGGCGCGTCGCTCTCCGCACCCATGGGCTGCCAGACGAGCGTCGTCATCAGGTCGGCCATCTGCCGGCCCGACGCTCGCTCGCAGACCCAGCCGAGCACGTCGGTCTCCGCCGATCGGTACTGGAAGAGGCCGGCGTGCGGGCGCTCCTGCCGCAGCGTCCGGAGGAACCGGTACAGGCCCTGTCTGTCGTCCGCGTCGCTGCGCTGGCTCCGGTGGATCCACCGGTCGAGCTCACGGATCTCGGAGTACTCGTTGGAGTACTCCTCCCGGAAGTGGACGCCGCTGCGCATGTCGAGGACGTCGCGCACGGTGGCGCCGCGGTAGCCGGACGCCTCGAGCTCGGGGACGTACTCGGTCACCGCGCGGTTCGGGTCGAGCTGGCCGGCTTCGGCGAGGATGCCGGCGACGCACCCGACCACCGGCTTCGTGACGGACATCAGGGCGTGGCGAAGATGAGGTGCGCCCAGCTCCGCGTAGCGCTCGAACACGATCTCGCCGTCGTGCAGGATCAGGCAGGCATCCGTGTAGCTGTCCGCCAGGACGTCGGCGAGCGTGCCCCGCCGGCCGTCGACCCGATGCACCTCCACGGCGGCGACGTCCGGCGCGTCCGTGCGGGTCGCGAGCGGTCGGGGCAGGACGGAGGCGCCGACGCGGCGCGTGGGCAAGAACTCGTCGACGTGCCAGAACGCCCACCGGTTGCCCGGGGCCTGCTGCCACGCGACGGCGGCGTCGCTCACGAGTCAGCCGTCCGAGCCTGCGCGGCAGGTCCGTGGGGCGCCGGGGCTGCCGGCGGCGCCGGCAGCCGGGCAGATGCGTCCCCTCGCCGTGGGCAGACCATGGGCGCGATCGTAGCCAGGGCGTCGGACGCCTGCCCGTCGCCTCCCCCGCACCGCCGAGAGTTGAAGAAGTGCAAACACGGCTTGCACTTCTGGCGTGGACGTGTTGTGCTTTTTCAATGGATTGGATGGAACTCACACGTGACGTCGTGCGTCAGTTCGTGCCCCGCTCCGTCCAGGACGAGGTGCTGGCGAAGCTGACGGTAGACCCGGAGAAGGCATCCGGCGCGACGGACACGCAGCCGCCTCGGCGGCGTCTGGAGATGCGTGCCGTCGACCTGTCCGCGGAGTCTGGCACGGCCGAGGATCTCTTCGACGAGAGCTGGCCGGCCTGGCGGTCGTGGTACCTCCGAGAGGGTGACAGGGCACGTCCCTCCCTCGCGGAGTGTCGCCGCCAGCTGACCCGGCACATGCCGGAGCTGATGCCGGTGTGGGAGCGGCTCTCGCAGCGCGTCCGCCCCGGCGACGACCTCGCGGCCAGGTTCCTCAGCCAGTACCGCCCACCGGCGCTGACGAGCGCGTGCTCCAACCTCGCGCTCCCCGAACCCGCGCTGCTGCGCAACTACGACTACGACCCGGACCTGTTCGACTCACTGGTCACTCGCACCGACTACCTTCGCCCCGTCGTCGGCACCAGCGACCAGTTCTGGGGCCTGCTGGACGGCGTCAACGACGCCGGTCTCGCCGCCTCCTTCACGTTCGGCGGGCGGGAGGCCGAGGGCGACGGGTTCGGCGTCCCTCTCGTGATCCGCTACCTCCTCGAGACCTGCGAGAACGTCCACGAGGCCGCGAGCGTGCTGCGGCGCATTCCGGTGCACGTGCCCTACAACGTCACGGTCGTCGACGCGGCGGGCAACCACGCGACGGTGTTCGTCGGGCCGGACAGGGACGCGGGCGTGACCGCGTCGCGCGTGACGACCAACCACCAGGAGTCGGTGGACTGGCCCGAGCACGCCGCGCGGATCGGGAGCGTGACGCGGCTGTCGCGGCTGTCGGACCTCGTCGCGGACACCCCCGACCACGAGGCCGCCGCGACGTGCATGCTGTCGTCGCCGATGCGCGCGGAGCGCTACGACATCGGCTTCGGCACGCTCTACACCGCCGTCATGCTGCCCGTCGAGCACGTCGTCGAGTACCGGTGGCCGGGGTCGACATGGCGGCTCTCGTGCGACGCGTTCGAGGAGGGTACCCACGTCGTGGAGGTGCCCGAGGAGCGCTCCGGCGGCCGGTGGGCGTGGGCAGGTTCGAGCGGGGCACGAGCATGGGCTCCGGCGGCTTCTTGAGCCGACGGCAGATCCTCGAGGCCGTCGCGGCGGGCCGGCTGCGTCCGGGTGAGGCGGTCCCGCTCCTCGACAGGCCGCCCGCGACCGCCGATGCCGGCCCGGCACCGCTGCGCCGGCTGTGCGTCCGGTCGGCCTACCGGTTCGTCCGGCTGGTCGGCGACGCCTCGGAGGCGAGCGTCTCCGTCGTCAGCGGGCGCCACGCCCTGGTCTGGGACGGGGACGTCCTGCACGTCGCCGACGCCGCCGACGCGCCGTGGTTCGCCGTGGCCTCCGCTCCCGCCGTCGGTGAGCTCGTGCTGCGGGTGAACCCGCACCTGGACGTCGAGGTGGACGTCACCGGCGGCCGGCTGCACGTGCACGACCTGGAGGGACCGGTGCGGCTCGCCGTGAAGTCCGGCAGCGCCTCGGTGGAGAGGGTCTCCGGGTCCCTCAGCCTCGAGGTGGTCGGCGGGTCGGCGTCGGTGCTGGGGACGCCGGCCGCCGACTGGCGCATCCGGGTCGAGAGCGCCTCGCTCGTCGTGTCCCTCGACGCCCGGAGCGACGTCACCGTCGTCCCGACCTCCCGGCACAGCAACGTCGACGTCCTCGCCGCCGGCGGGGCCGGCACCCTCGGCGCCGGCACCCACACCCTCTCGGTGGACGCCGCGTTCGCCGACGTGCACGTCGTCACCGCTCCGGGAGGGCTCGAGGGGGCATGGCCGAGCACGTGACGCCGGCGGCGTGCCCCGTCTGCACCGGCAAGCTGTCCGTCACCAGGCTCTCCTGCGAGTCCTGCGGGACCGAGATCTCCGGCTCCTTCCCGAGCTGCCCGTACTGCTCGCTCCGGGGAGACGAGCGGGCCCTGCTCGACTTCTTCCTCGTGTCGCGGGGCAACATGAAGGCCGTCGAGCGCAAGCTCGGTGTCTCCTACCCGACGGCGCGCGCCCGCGTCGACGCGCTGGTCGAGAAGCTCTTCCCCGCAGCCGACCGGTCGTGGGAGCTCGAGACCCTGAACGCCCTCGCCCGCGGCGAGCTGTCCGTGGAGGAGGCCGAGCGGCGCCTCGACGCCGGCCCGGTCACCCCGAGCACCGGCGCCTGACGAGGCGAGTCCCGCCACCCGGTCGTCAGGTCCGGTTGGCGGGACTCGCTGGACGGCGCCGTCCGCAGATCAGGTCACCGGGTCACAGTGGTCACTCCGTCACGACCAGTGCCGGGCGGAGCGCTGCTGCACGAGCTCCCGGTACTGCCGGGTCGTGTTCTCCAGCAGGGCGCCGGTGCCCCAGTCGACGATGACGGCGTAGCGCCGGACGAGGTCGAGGACGTCCAGCTCCCCGGTGCGGTACCTGAGCGCGACGTCCTCGGCGTCCTCCTCGAGCCAGCCGCGACGGTTCGAGGAGATCTCGGCACGCAGCGCCTTGGTCGCCGTCCGGTCGATCTCGTACTGGTCGAGCTCGGGGTCGACCTCCCGAACCACGACGCCGTAGTCCTTGCCGGCGCGCTCGACCGAGACGTACCCGTCGATAACGTCCTCGAGGACGTCGTCCGGGTCCCGCGTCAGCGGGTCGCCGAACCCGCCACCTCCGGCGGACGGCCGCGTGAACCAGTCGCCGGGGCCGACCGGGACGTTCGAGAACGTGGCGCCGAGGAACCTCTCGTCGTCGCTGCCCTTGTTCAGCCAGACCCCGTGCGGGATCGACGGGAGACCGCCCTCGATCCCCCACGTGATCGACCGGGCACGGTCGCAGCAGTAGGAC
>JBKHWX010000073.1:0-6988 GCA_046566325.1 Actinomycetes bacterium
GCGTGCGCCGACGAGTCCGCGGGCCAGGGCGCCGCCGCCGTGAGCGGCGAGGTGACCGGCGCCGTCCCCGTGCACGACCTGTGAGCGTTGCTCCGGACCGGTGACCCGGTGTCCCGGATCGGTAACAACTCCGGAGGCGCGCGCCAAGGCAGGCTTCGGTGTCGGTGGGCCCGTCTATAGTGCCCAGGCACCCTACTGATCGGTAACGGGAACGACGCTGGAGGCCAACTGTGAAGAAGCTCGGACGGGCCGCCGCCGTCGCGGGGGTTGCCGCCCTCGCGCTGGCTGCCTGTGGCAACGCCCCTGACAGCGGGGGGTCCGGCGCCACCGGCAGCGGCAGCCAGAGCGCGGCGAGCAACTTCCTCGCCTGCATGGTCACCGACTCCGGAGGTGTCGACGACCGCTCGTTCAACGCCTCCGCGTGGCAGGGCCTCGAGGAGGCCAAGCAGCAGCTGGGCATCAAGGCCAAGTACGTCGAGTCGAACTCCGAGACGGACTTCGCGCCGAACGTGCAGCAGATGGTCTCGGACGACTGCGGCATCATCGTCACGGTCGGCTTCCTGCTGGGCGACGCGACGAAGGCCGCTGCCCAGGCGAACCCGGACGAGCACTTCGCGATCGTCGACTTTCAGTACGACCAGCCGGTCAAGAACGTCCGGCCGCTCATCTTCGACACGGCGCAGGCGGCCTTCCTGGCGGGCTACGTCGCGGCGGACACCACGAAGACCGGGACCGTGGCGACCTTCGGCGGGATCAACATCCCGACCGTGTCGATCTTCATGGACGGGTTCGCGGACGGCGTCGACTACTACAACACCCAGAAGGGCAAGCAGGTCAAGCTGCTCGGCTGGAACAAGACGACCCAGAACGGCTCGTTCACCGGCGACTTCAACGACCAGAACAAGGGCAAGAACCTGGCCAACACGTTCATCCAGCAGGGCGCGGACATCATCATGCCCGTCGCCGGTCCGGTCGGCCTCGGCGCGGCCGCCGCGGCGCAGGAGGCCGGTGACATCAAGATCATCGGCGTCGACAGCGACTGGTACGAGTCGGCGCCGCAGTACAAGGCGATCGTCCTGACGAGCGTCGTGAAGGAGATCGACAAGTCGGTGCTCGACACCGCCAAGGCCGCGTCCGAGGGCGACTACAACGCCGACGCCTACGTCGGCACCCTCGAGAACGGCGGCGTCGACATCGCGCCCTTCCACGACTTCGACAGCCAGGTCAGCACCGACCTGAAGTCCCAGCTCGACGACCTGAAGCAGAAGATCATCTCCGGCGAGGTGAAGGTCGAGTCGCCGAGCTCACCGAAGAAGGCCTGACGCACGCACGGGGGGGCACGGAGCCGAACGCCGGCCGGGGAGGTCCTTCAGCGGCCTGCCCGGCCGGTGCGCTTCACAAGAACGGGATGGAGGCGAGCAGCCTGAAGCTCGAGCTCAGGGGCATCACCAAGCGCTTCGGGTCCTTCACGGCCAACGACTCGATCGACCTCGTCGTCGAGCCGGGCGAGATCCACTCGCTGCTCGGGGAGAACGGTGCCGGCAAGAGCACGCTGATGAACGTGCTCTACGGGCTGCTGCCGCCCGACGGCGGCGAGATCCTCGTCGACGGCCGCCCCGTGCACTTCTCCGGGCCGGGTGACGCCGTCGCCGCCGGCATCGGCATGGTGCACCAGCACTTCATGCTCGTCCCGGTCTTCACCGTGGCCGAAAACGTGATGCTCGGGTACGAGCACACCCGCGGCCTCGGCTTCCTGGACCACGCGGCGGCGAGGCAGGAGGTGCGCCGGCTGTCGGACCGCTTCGGCTTCGACGTCGACCCGGACGCACTCGTCGAGGACATCCCCGTCGGTGTCCGGCAGCGCGTCGAGATCATCAAGGCCCTGGCCCGCAACGCGAAGGTGCTGATCCTCGACGAGCCGACGGCCGTGCTCACGCCGCAGGAGACCGACGACCTGATCGGGATCATGCGCGAGCTCAAGGTGTCGGGCACCTCGATCGTCTTCATCACGCACAAGCTCCGCGAGGTGCGCGCTGTGGCCGACCGCATCACGGTCATCCGCCGAGGCCAGGTCGTCGGGACGGCGTCGCCGACGGCGAGCGAGGCCGAGCTCGCGTCGATGATGGTGGGCCGCACGGTCCAGCTGACCGTCGACAAGCAGCCGTTCGAGCCCCAGGCCCCGGTCCTGCAGATCAACCGCCTCACCGTCGCGGACGAGCTCGGCAGGGTCGTCGTGGACGACGTCTCGCTGGACGTCCGCGGCGGCGAGGTCGTCGCGGTCGCCGGCGTCCAGGGCAACGGCCAGACCGAGCTGGTGCAGGCACTCGTCGGGCTCCAGGCCGACGTCAAGGGCTCGGTCACGCTGCAGGGGGCCGAGCTGGTGGGCCGACCCGCCAAGGAGGTCATCGACCTCGGCGTGGGCTACGTGCCGGAGGACCGCTCCCACGACGGGCTGATCGCGTCGTTCTCCGTGGCGGAGAACCTCGTGCTGAACACGCACGACCGTGCTCCCTTCGGGTCGGGGCTCACCTACCACCCCGGCGTCGTCCGCACCCGCGCGCAGGAGCTCGTGGAGGAGTTCGACGTCCGCACCCAGGGCGTGGAGGCTCCCGCGAGCTCCCTGTCCGGCGGCAACCAGCAGAAGGTCGTGATGGCCCGGGAGATGTCCCGGCCCCTGAAGCTTCTGATCGCCTCCCAGCCGACCCGAGGTGTCGACGTCGGCTCGATCGAGTTCCTGCACAACCGGATCGTCGCCGAGCGCGACCGTGGGACCGCCGTCCTCATCGTCTCGACCGAGCTGGACGAGGTGCTCGCGCTCGCCGACAGGATCGCGGTGATGTACCGGGGTCGGATCGTCGGGGTGGTGGACGGCGCCACGTCCCGCGACGTGCTCGGGCTGATGATGGCCGGCGTGCCGGCCGACGAGGCGCAGTCCGAGGCCGCGGAGCGCGGGCCGACCGCACTGGAGGCCCAGGACGAGGCGGCGGCGGACGCGGGCGAGGGGATCGGCCACGACGTCGGCCAGGGCACGCACCAGGGCGTCGGCCAGGACGTGCGCCATGGCATCCGGGACGACGTGCGCCAGGACCAGAAGCGGCTCCGATGAGCACAGCGGTAGACCAGGCGCCACCACCGGCACCGCCCGAGGAGCAGCGCCGACGACGCAGGGGCACGGCGAGCGAGGTGGTCCTCACCGTGCTCTCGGTGTTGCTCGCGCTGTTCTTCGGCGCCATCCTCATCGCCGTCGCGGACCCCCAGGTGCAGCGTGCCGCCGCCTACTTCTTCTCCCGGCCGACCGACACGCTGAACGCCATCGGGACGGCGGTCGGCGAGGCCTACGCGGCCCTCTTCCGGGGTTCGATCTTCGACTACGGCGCGTCGTCCGCTCGCGGTGCCCTCCGTCCGCTGACGGAGTCGCTCGTGTTCGCGTCGCCGCTCGTCGCCGCGGGCCTCGCGGTGGGTCTCGCGTTCCGGGCGGGCCTGTTCAACATCGGCGCGGAGGGGCAGATCATCCTCGGCGCCATCGGTGCCTCGTACGTGGGCTTCACGTGGCACCTGCCCGTCGTCGTCCACGTGGTCGTCGCCCTGGTCGCGGCCGTCCTGCTCGGAGCCGTCTGGGGTGGCATCCCCGGCTTCCTCAAGGCGCGGACCGGTGCCCACGAGGTGATCACCACGATCATGCTCAACTACATCGCCCGCTACCTGCTCGCGTTCCTGCTCACCACGACCGCGTTCCAGCGACCCGGCCGCAACGACCCGATCAGCCCGCAGGTGGACCAGAACGCGATGCTGCCGCCGTTGCTGGGGTCCTGGTCCCGCCTGCACGCGGGCCTGCTGATCGCGCTCGCCGCGGCGTTCGGCGTCTGGTGGCTGCTGAACCGGAGCACCGTCGGGTTCAAGCTGCGGGCCGTCGGCGCCAACCCGTTCGCCTCCCGGACGGCGGGCATCGACGTCGGTCTCAGCACGTTCACCGCGATGGCGATCGCCGGTGGCTTGGCCGGGCTGGCGGGCGCCTTCCAGATCCTCGGCACGGAGAGGGCGCTCACCGGGGGTGTGTCGGCGGGAATCGGCTTCGACGCGATCACCGTCGCGCTGCTCGGCCGCGGCAACCCGTTCGGGATCGTCCTCGCCGGCCTGCTGTTCGGCGCCCTCAAGGCAGGCGGCGTGACGATGCAGGCGCGCACCGGCACGCCGATCGACCTGGTCTTCGTCGTCCAGTCGCTGATCGTGCTGTTCATCGCGGCGCCGCCGCTCGTGCGCGCCATCTTCCGGATCCGGGCCGAGGGCGCCGGAGCCATGCAGGTGTCGAAGGGGTGGAACGCGTGAGCACCGTCGCGACCGTGCCGAGCGGGTCACCGCCGGCCCAGGCGGACACGACCCGCGTCGAGGAGCGGCTGCGCAAGGCGCCGACGTGGAAGACCCCCGTCGTCATGGGCGTGCTCGGCCTCGTGGCGCTCGTGGTGTTCGGCCTGCGGGCGGCGAAGGGCGCCGACAGCACGTTCGGCATCAGCACGGGCAGGCAGGCGCTGCAGATCGCCCCGCTGTCCCTGCCGACGGGCCCGACCGCCCTGGGGCTGTCCGTCGCGTGCCTCGTGCTCGCCGTCCTCGCGGCGCTGGCCGTCCGGGCCCGCCGGCCGGTCCCGCTCGCGGTCCCGATCGGCTTCGCCGCGCTGTGGCTGCTGGCGTTCCTCGTGTGGTCGATGGCGGGCGAGCGGGTGCCGCTGCCCGGCCTGCTCGGCGGCACCCTGCTGCTGTCGGTGCCCCTGGTCTTCGGGGCGCTGTCCGGCGTGCTGTGCGAGCGAGCCGGCGTCATCAACATCGCGATCGAGGGGCAGCTGCTCGCCGGTGCCTTCGCGTCGGCGTTCGTCGCAAGCGTCAGCAACAGCCTGTGGCTCGGCCTGGTCTCGGCGCCGCTCGCCGGGCTGCTCGTCGCGGTGCTGCTGGCGCTGTTCGCCATCAAGTACCACGTCGACCAGATCATCGTCGGCGTCGTCCTCAACGTGCTGGTGCTCGGGCTCACCGGCTTCCTCTACGGCCGGCTGCTCGTGACCAACGCGGACACCTACAACCAGCCGGGGACGTTCGGCCGGATCCCCATCCCGGGGCTGGTAGAGATTCCCGTGGTCGGCCCCGCCCTCTTCGACCAGACGATCATCGTCTACCTGATGTACGTGGCGGTGGTCGCCGTCCAGGTCGCGCTCTTCCGCACGCGCTGGGGCCTGCGCGTCCGGGCGGTCGGTGAGCACCCGCAGGCGGCGGACACGGTCGGCATCACAGTGAACAGGATCCGAGTCCAGAACGTGCTGTACGGCGGTGCGATGGCGGGCCTGGGCGGGGCGTTCTTCACCCTCGGCTCCGTGGGGGCGTTCGGCCGGGAGATGACCGCCGGGCAGGGGTTCATCGCGCTCGCGGCCATGATCTTCGGTCGCTGGAGCCCGGTCGGTGCCCTGTTCGCAGCCCTGCTCTTCGGGTTCGCCAACCAGCTGCAGGGCACGCTCGGCGCCCTGGGGTCGCCCATCCCCAGCGAGTTCATGCTGATGGCGCCCTACCTCGTGACCATCTTCGCCGTCGCCGGACTGGTTGGCCGCGTCCGGGCCCCGGCGGCGGACGGCCAGCCGTACACGAAGGGGTGAGCCCGTGACGAAGGGGGCGCCCGGACAGCCGACCGCGCCGCGGGAGCCCGCCCCGCAGGGGAGCGTGCTCGACCCGGACGACGTCGACTGGGACGCGCTGCGGAACGCCGCCACCGACGTGATGCGTCGCGCCTACGTCCCGTACTCGGCGTTCCCGGTCGGGGCGGCGGCGCTCGTCGACGACGGCCGTGTCGTGGTCGGGTGCAACGTGGAGAACGCCTCGTACGGGGTGGGGCTCTGCGCCGAGTGCGGCCTTGTCTCGTCGTTGCACGCCAGCGGAGGCGGTCGCCTCGTCGCCTTCACCTGCGTCGACGGACACGGCCGGGTCGTCATGCCGTGCGGTCGGTGCCGCCAGCTGCTCTACGAGTTCGGCGGTGTGGACCTGCTGATGGAGACCGTGCGAGGGGTGCGCCGGATGAGGGACGTCCTCCCCGACGCCTTCGGGCCCGAGGACCTTCGGGAGAGGGCATGACGCTGCAGGGGTCCGAGTCGTTCGACGCCGTCGACGTCATCCGCACCAAGCGGGACGGCGGCGAGCTCTCCGACCCCCAGATCGACTGGGTCGTGGACGCCTACACCCGCGGCGTGGTCGCCGACGAGCAGATGTCCGCCCTGCTCATGGCGATCCTGCTGAACGGCATGACGCGCTGGGAGGTCGCCCGCTGGACGGCGGCCATGATCGCCTCCGGCGAGCGGCTCGACTTCTCGGGCCTCTCCAGGCCGACGGCGGACAAGCACTCCACCGGCGGGGTCGGCGACAAGATCACGCTGCCGCTGGCGCCGCTCGTCGCCGCGCACGGGGTCGCCGTCCCTCAGCTCTCGGGGCGCGGCCTCGGGCACACCGGCGGGACGCTCGACAAGCTCGAGGCGATCCCCGGCTGGCGGGCGGACCTGTCGAACGACGAGTTCTTCCGCCAGCTCGAGGAGGTCGGAGCCGTCGTCTGTGCCGCAGGCCCCGGTCTCGCCCCGGCCGACAAGCGCCTCTACGCGCTGCGGGACGTCACCGCGACCGTCGAGGCCATCCCGCTCATCGCGTCGTCCGTCATGAGCAAGAAGATCGCCGAGGGCACGGCTGCGCTCGTGCTGGACGTCAAGGTGGGCACCGGTGCCTTCATGAAGACCGAGGAGGCCGCGCGCGAGCTGGCGCGCACCATGGTGGACCTCGGCACCGACGCCGGGGTGCGCACCGTGGCGCTGCTCACCGACATGTCGACGCCGCTGGGCCTGACCGCGGGCAACGCGCTCGAGGTCCGGGAGTCGGTCGAGGTGCTCGCCGGCGGCGGTCCGCCCGACGTCGTGGAGCTCACCCTGGCGCTGGCGCGGGAGATGCTCGCCGGGGCGGGCCGCGACGACGT
>JBKHWX010000074.1:0-4068 GCA_046566325.1 Actinomycetes bacterium
GCCCGTCCAGCACGCGAGCTCCGCGGGGAGCCGCGCGACGGCTGACCTCCGCTCCTCGAGCATAGCGGCGGCGCGGACCAGCTCGGCCGCGAACGCCGACACGGACGCCGCGTCACCGGTCTCCCAGCCCGTCACGCGCCGTCCAGGACGGCGGCCGCCCGGGCGGCTGCCTGCTGTGCTGCCCGCTCATGCACCCGGTACGCCTCGGCAGCGGCGGAGAGGTCCCGCGACGAGCGGGTGAGGCCTGCCGCCAGAGCCGTGAGGGCGTCGACGGCGCCGTCCAGGAGCTCACCCAGCAGGTCCAGCGCGCTCTTCGGACCAGGGTCGGGAGCACGGCTCAGCAGGTCCTCGGCCAGGCGCAGGCACTCGGTGGACGGCGCGAGCAACGAGGCCGCTGCGCCGTCCAGGACTTCTGTGTCCACCCGAAAAGAGGTGCCGACGCCAACAGGTGTGTCCAGGCCAACGGACGTGTCGACGCCAACAGACCTGTCGGCCTGAACAGAGGTGCCCATGCGCAGCGATGCCGTCGCCGTCTGCTGTGCCGAGGTCACCTGTTGAGACTAACTGCGCGAACAGTGCCGATCGGTCCGCGCGCCAGCACCTGTGGATAGCCGCGTCGGCCGACCGCCGACGCCCCGTCGCCGGCCCGGCTCGCTCCCACGGGCACTGTCGGCTCTCGGCGCTAGGCTCGGCAAGGGGTGTTGCAAAGGCGCGCGCCCGTCCGCTGACGCTGAGGTGAAGTTCGTCATGTCGACGATGCTCGAGCAGTCCCGCCGTGAGGTTCTCGACCGGGCGGCCGAGGCCGGGGAACGGTCGGGCTGCAAGGACGCGGACCTGGGACGCTTCCTCGCCCGCTACTACCGTCACGTCGCGGACGAGGACCTGCGCCAGCGCGACCCGGTCGACCTGGCCGGGGCGGCGCTGAGCCACAAGCAGCTTGCGGCCCACCGGGTGCAGGGCACCTCGAACGTCCGCGTGCTCACGCCGTCCGTGGACGAGCACGGGTGGCAGACCGGCCACACCGTGGTGGAGATCGTCAGCGCCGACATGCCCTTCCTCGTCGACTCGGTGACGGCGGAGCTCTCCCGCCAGGGTCGCGCGATCCACCTCGTCATCCACCCGACCGTCGTCGTCCGACGGGACGTCAGCGGCAACCTGCTCGAGGTGCTCGACGTGTCCGCGTCGTCCGTCGCCACCGGCGACCGGGACCCGAGCTGGCCGGACGACGCGCGCGTCGAGTCCTGGATGCACCTCGAGATCGACCGGGTGACGCACGCCGACGAGCTGACGGAGATCGCCGAGTCCCTGACACGTGTGCTGGCCGACGTCCGCGCCGCCGTCGAGGACTGGCCGAAGATGCGCCAGGCCGCACGGCAGGTCGCGGACGAGCTCGCGTTGTCCCCGCCGCGCCGGCTGGAGGAGCAGGCCGCGGAGGCGGAGCGCCTGCTGCGGTGGCTCGTCGAAGACAACTTCACCTTCCTCGGGTATCGGGAGTACGACCTCGTCGGAGACGGCGGCGAGGAGCAGCTCAAGGGCGTGAGCGGCACCGGCCTCGGGATCCTCCGCTACGACAGGACGCGCTCCAGCAGCTTCCAGCGGCTGAGCCCGCCGGCCCGCGCGAAGGCGCACGATCGCTCCGTCCTGATCTTCACCGAGGCGAACTCCAGGGCCACGGTGCACCGCTCGGCCTACCTCGACTACATCTCGGTGAAGAAGTTCGACGGCGAGGGCAACGTCCTGGGCGAGCGGCGATTCCTGGGGCTGCTCACCTCGGCGGCCTACACGGAGAGCGTGCGCCGCGTGCCGATGATCGACCGCAAGGTGGCCGAGGTGCTGTCGCGCGCCGGCTTCGCCCCGGACAGCCACTCCGGCAAGGACCTGCTCACGATCCTGGAGACCTACCCCCGGGACGAGCTGTTCCAGACCAGCATCGACGACCTCTACGACATCGCGATGTCGGTCCTGCACCTGCAGGAGCGGCGTCGGACGCGCGTGTTCCTGCGCCGGGACGAGTACGGCCGCTACATGTCCTGCCTGGTCTTCCTGCCGCGTGACCGCTACACGACGCAGGTGAGGCTGCGGATGGAGCAGATCCTGCGCGAGTACTTCTCCGCGGACGCCATCGACTACACCACGCGGGTCAGCGAGTCGGTGCTCGCGCGCCTGCACTTCGTCGTCCGAGCCCCCGCCGGCCAGCAGATCCGGGACGCCGACCCGGAGGCTCTCGAGAAGAAGCTCGTCGAGGCGACCCGCACCTGGCAGGAGGACCTCGTCGACGCCCTGCGCGCAGAGCTCGGTGAGGAGGAGGCGGCACGCATCCTGCGGCGCTGGGGCAGCGGCTTCCCCGAGGGCTACAAGGAGGACTTCCCCGCGCGGGTGGCGGTCGGGGACCTGCGCCGGATCGAGGCGCTCGACGCGTCCCAGTCCCCTGCGGGCAGCGAGCTCGGGATGAACCTGTACGAGCCGGTCGGGGCCGAGGCGGACGAGCGGCGGTTCAAGCTCTTCCGCCGGCACCCCCTGTCGCTCACGACCGTGCTGCCGTTCTTCCGCAACCTTGGCGTGGACGTCGTGGACGAGCGCCCCTACGAGCTGACGGACTCCTCCGGCCGGTTGGCCTACGTCTACGACTTCGGCCTCCGGTACGCCGCGGAGCAGCCCGAGGCGAGCCGCGAGCTGTTCACCGACGCCTTCGCCGCCGCCTGGGACGAGCGCACCGAGACCGACGGCTTCGACCACCTCGTGCTCGCGGCCGGGCTGACGTGGCGCCAGGTCGTGATCCTTCGTGCCTACGCGAAGTACCTGCGGCAGACCGGCTCGGCCTTCAGCCAGGACTACATCGAGCGCACGCTCCTCGGCAACGTCGGGCTGGTCCGCCTCCTGGTGCGCCTCTTCGAGGCTCGGTTCGACCCGGACCGCGGGGTCGACCCGGAGGCGCGCGGCGAGGTGGTGTCTGCCTTGGTCGAGGAGATCAGGGGCGGTCTGGACCAGGTCGAGAGCCTGGACGCCGACCGCATCCTGCGAGCGTTCCTCGGCATGGTCACCGCGACCCTCCGGACGAACTTCTACCAGCTCGACGACACCGGGCGGCCGAAGAGCTACGTCTCCTTCAAGCTCGACCCCCACCAGGTTCCCGACCTGCCGCAGCCGAGGCCCGCGTACGAGATCTGGGTGTACTCGCCACGGGTCGAGGGCGTGCACCTGCGCTTCGGCGCCGTCGCACGGGGCGGCCTGCGCTGGAGCGACCGGCGCGAGGACTTCCGCACCGAGATCCTCGGCCTCGTCAAGGCGCAGACCGTCAAGAACGCCGTCATCGTCCCCACGGGCGCGAAGGGCGGCTTCGTCGCGAAGCAGCTGCCCGACCCCGCCGACCGCGAGGCGTGGCTGGCGGAGGGTGTCGCCTGCTACCGCACCTTCATCTCGGGACTGCTCGACGTCACCGACAACCTCGTGCCCGACGAGGCCGGCGGGACGGCGGGACGTCGCGTCGTCCCCCCGCCTCGCGTCGTGCGGCACGACGGGGACGACTCGTACCTGGTCGTGGCGGCAGACAAGGGCACGGCGAGCTTCTCCGACATCGCGAACTCCGTCTCCGCCGAGTACGGCTTCTGGCTCGGCGACGCGTTCGCCTCGGGCGGGTCGACGGGGTACGACCACAAGGCGATGGGGATCACCGCACGAGGCGCGTGGGAGTCGGTGAAGCGGCACTTCCGCGAGCTCGGCGTCGACACCCAGAGCCAGGACTTCACGGTCGTCGGGATCGGCGACATGAGCGGCGACGTGTTCGGCAACGGGATGCTGCTGTCCGAGCACATCCGGCTGGTGGCGGCGTTCGACCACCGGCACGTGTTCGTCGACCCGGACCCGGACCCGGCCCGCAGCGTCGCCGAGCGCCGCCGCCTCTTCGGGCTGCCGCGGTCCAGCTGGGCGGACTACGACTCGAGCCTGATCTCCGCGGGCGGAGGGGTGTTCCCGCGGTCGCTCAAGTCCGTCAAGATCACCGACCAGATGCGGAGCGCGCTGAGCATCCCCGGCGACGTGACCGCGCTGTCGCCGGCCGAGTTGATCACC
>JBKHWX010000075.1:0-5984 GCA_046566325.1 Actinomycetes bacterium
TGACGCTGCCCTCGAGGCGGCGAGGCAGCGGCCCGAACAGGTCGCCCTCGTAGACGCGTCCGCCGAGGGGGGCAAGGTTGCGGCGCGCGCAGCGGACGGCGGCGGGGTCGACGTCCGTAGCGTGCAGCTCGACGTCCGGACGAGATCTCAGAACGGCGGCGCCGACGGCTCCCGACCCGCAGCAGACGTCGACCACGAGCGGTGCAGCGTGGCGAGCACCGGGAGGCGGCAGCAGCTCGACGGCCTGCCGGACGAGGAGCTCGGTGCGCCGTCGCGGGACGAAGACGCCCGGGTCGACGGCGACCCCCTGGCCGCAGAACTCGGCCCACCCGAGCACGTGCTCGAGCGGCTCGCCCGCGACCCGGCGGCCCAGCAGGGCGTCGAGCATCTCGCTGCTCGTGGCGCTCGAGAGCAGGAGGTGCGCCTCCTCCTCGGCGAACACGCAGCCAGCCGCCCGAAGCCGCGCGACGACCGCGTCCCGCGTCACGGGACGAGCATCGCAGACACGACCCGGTCCGGCCGGCCGCAGATTTCCCCGAGACCTTTGCGCTCGACCGGTCCTCCTACCATCCGGACATGGCCTTCGCCGAGCCCGTGACCCTCACCGGTGACCTCGTCACCCTGGAGCCGCTGTCCCACGAGCACCACGACGGCCTGGTCGAGGCGGCGCGGGACGGCGAGCTGTGGAACCTCTGGTACACGAGCATCCCTCGCCCGGAGGGGATGTCGGCGGAGATCGACCGGCGGCTGTCGCTCCAGGGTGCGGGGTCGATGCTGCCGTTCACGGCCCGCCGGGCGGACACGGGTCGCACCATCGGCATGACGACCTACATGAACATCGACGCCGACAACCGGCGGGTCGAGATCGGCTCCACCTGGAACGCGCGGTCGGCGCAGCGGACGGGGACGAACGCCGAGAGCAAGCTGCTGCTGCTCACCCATGCGTTCGAGCACCTTCAGTGCATCGCGGTCGAGTTCCGGACGCACTGGATGAACCAGCAGTCGAGGGCCGCGATCGCCCGGCTGGGTGCGAAGCAGGACGGCGTGCTGCGCAACCACGCACGGGACGCGGACGGGACGCTGCGTGACACCGTCGTCTTCTCGATCATCCAGAGCGAGTGGCCGGCGGTCCGCAGGGAGCTGCGGCGTCGTCTCGGCGACCGCCGTCCGTCATGATCCCGGCGTGACTCGGATCATCGCCGGGACGGCTCGGGGACGGTCCCTCGTCGTACCCAGGGGGGAGGCGACACGACCCACGTCCGACCGCGTTCGGGAGGCCTTGTTCTCGCGGCTGGAGCACGAGGGCGCGCTGCACGCTGCCCGCGTGCTCGACCTCTACGCTGGCTCCGGTGCGCTCGGCCTCGAGGCCGCCAGCCGGGGCGCCGTCCACGTGCTCCTCGTGGAGCAGGCGAAGGCAGCGGTGGCGGCGTGCCGACAGAACATCGCGGCCCTGGCGCTGCCCGGGGTCGACATCGTCGCGGCGCCGGTCGAGAAGGCGCTCGCGGCCATCCCTCTGGAGCCGTACGACCTCGTGCTGGCCGACCCGCCGTACGTCCTGCCGGAGGACGAGCTCGCGGAGGTGCTCGAGGCCCTCGTCACCGGTGAGTGGGTCACGGAGGGGGGTCTGGTCGTGGTCGAGCGCGCCGCTCGTGGCACCGAGCCGTCCTGGCCGCCGGGACTCGTGCGGTTCGACGAGCGGCGCTACGGGGAGACGAGGCTGTGGTTCGCGGAGCCGCTGTCGGATCCCGGGGTCGCCTGACCGCGGCGCTCGGTTGATCACTACGTTGTCGGACATGACGACCGTACGGCGCTGCGTCTGCCCCGGGTCCTACGACCCGGTCACCGAGGGGCACCTCGACGTGATCAGGCGGGCGGCCGCCCTCTTCGACGAGGTTCTCGTGGCCGTACTGCACAACCCTGCCAAGGCGGGGGCCTTCGACGTGGACACCAGGCTCGAGCTGCTGCGGACGTCGCTGGGCGGCGTGGCCGGCGTCCGTGTGGTGGACGGCGGGACCGGGCTGCTCGTGGACTTCTGCCGGCAGGTCGAGGCCGTCGCGATCATCAAGGGTCTGCGTGGGGAGACCGACTTCGCCTACGAGCTGCCGATGGCACTGATGAACCGGCATCTCACCGGCGTCGAGACCGTCTTCATCGCAGGTGACCCTCGGTACGCGCACGTCTCGTCGAGTTTGGTCAAGGAGGTCGCGGGCCACGGTGGCGACGTGGCCGGCCTGGTGCCTGACGTCGTCCTGAAGGCGCTCGCCGCGAGGCGGTAGGCGCGGCCCGAGGTTCGGCCCGTTTTGGGCAGGTGCCCGCGCCTGGGATAACCTTGGTCGGTCGGCCTCGTCGCCTCGCGTCGGGGCCGAGGTCGTGCGCGCCCCCACCGGGGCTGCCGGCGTCAGGACAGGCAGAGCCGGTCCACACAGGGAGCAGATCCGGCGGGAGTAGCGGAGGAGACGGTGACCACCCTCGATCCGCGCTCGCCTCTCGTCCTGCACACGCACGAGCTCGGGCGCCGTCCCGGGTCGATGCGGCGTGTGCAGGCCACCGTCCCCGCGCCCGAGGACCTCGGCACCGCGGTGATCGGCGTGCCGGCCGGTACCCCGCTCGATCTGGACCTCCGGCTCGAGGCGGTGATGGAAGGCGTGCTCGTCTCGGGTACCGTGCGCGGACGGACCGCCGGCGAGTGCGTGCGGTGCCTGGACGAGGTCGAGCAGGAGCTCGAGGTCGAGCTCCAGGAGCTGTACGGCTACCCGGACACACGGTCGGCCCGCTCCGCGGCCCACTCGAGCCCCGGTGGACAGGACGACGACGAGGAGCGGTACGAGCTGCAGGGCGACCTTCTCGACCTGGAGCCCGTGCTGCGGAACGCGGTGGTGCTCGCACTGCCGTTCCAGCCGGTGTGCTCCGCGGAGTGCCCCGGCCTGTGCTCCGAGTGCGGGGCCAGGCTGGCGGACGACCCGGGCCACCGGCACGAGAGCGTCGACCCGAGGTGGGCGGCGCTGCAGTCATTGACGTCGCCGCAGGGCGACCAGGAGGAGAGCTAGCCGTGGCCGTCCCCAAGCGGAAGATGTCCCGCAGCAACACCCGTTCCCGGCGTGCCCAGTGGAAGACGACGCCCACCACCCTGACCGGCACGGTCGAGGGCGGCCGGGTCGTCGCGTCCCGCCCGCACCACGCCCGGGTCGTCACGGACTCGCAGGGCACGCCCCTGTACCTCGAGTACAAGGGCCGCAAGGTCAAGGACCTCTGAGCCTGAGGTCAGCAGCAGGCGACGGTTCCCCGCCGTCTCGGAGGGCGGGGGCACCGTCGTGAGCAGCCCCGACGCACCCGACCTGTCGGCCCTGCTGGAGCGCCTCGATCTGCCCGTCGACGAGGCGCTGCTTCTGCGCGCCCTGACCCACCGCTCGTACGCGTACGAGAACGGGGGGCTGCCGACGAACGAGCGCCTGGAGTTCCTCGGTGACTCCGTGCTCGGGTTGGTCGTCACGGACGCGCTCTACCGCGGGCACCCCGACCTGCCCGAGGGCCAGCTGGCGAAGCTGCGGGCAGCCGTCGTCAACATGCGCGCGCTCGCCGGCATCGCCCGCGAGCTCGACCTCGGCGCCTACGTGCGCCTCGGCCGCGGCGAGGAGAGCACCGGCGGCCGCGACAAGTCCTCCATCCTGGCGGACACCCTCGAGGCCGTCTTCGGCGCGGTATACCTCAGCTGCGGGCTCGGCAAGGCCCGGCAGCTGGTCCGGCGGCTCATCGACCCGCTGCTCGAGTCCTCCGCGACGCTCGGGGCGGGCCTGGACTGGAAGACGAGCCTTCAGGAGCTGACCGCCACCGTCGGGCTCGGCGTCCCCGAGTACGCGCTGGAGGAGGAAGGCCCCGACCACGCGAAGGTCTTCTTCGCCTCCGCGCTCGTCGCGGGGCGCCGCTGCGGCTCCGGGCGGGGACGCAGCAAGAAGGAGGCCGAGATGAAGGCGGCTGCCGCGGCCTGGAAGTGCCTGCGCAGCGAGTACCCGCTGCCGCCCGACGGCTGAGCTCGCCGATGCCTGAGCTGCCCGAGGTCGAGGTTGTGCGGCGCGGCCTGCACCGGTGGGTCAGCGGACGCCGCATCGCGTCGGTCGAGGTGCTGCATCCGCGGCCGGTGCGCCGCCACCTGCCCGGCCCGGAGGACTTCGCTGCGCGGCTGGGGGGCGTGGGCGTCCTCGACGCCGTCCGACGGGGGAAGTACCTCTGGCTGGAGCTGGACAGCGGGGAGGCGCTGCTGGCCCACCTGGGGATGAGCGGGCAGCTGCTCGTGACCGAACCGGACGCCGCCCACCCTCGCCACCTGCGCGTCGTCCTGCGCTTCGACGACGACGGGCCGGAGCTGCGGTTCGCGGACCAGCGCATGTTCGGAGGACTTGCCGTCGTCCCGCTGGTCGGGACTCCGGACGGTCTGCCGGGCGGGACCGGCGGCGAGGGGGCCGCGTCCAAGGCCCGGCTCCCAGCCGGGGTGACGCACATCGGCCGCGACCCCTTGGATGCATGGTTCGACGAGGAGGCGACGGTGGAGCGCCTGCGCCGTAGGCACACGGGCGTCAAACGGGCTCTGCTCGACCAGACGCTGGTCTCCGGCATCGGGAATATCTACGCCGACGAGGCGCTGTGGCGCGCCCGGCTCCACTACGCGCGACCGACGGAGACCTTGACACGCAAGGCCGCCGCCGGCCTGCTTCGTTCTGCTCGCGACGTGATGACCGACGCGCTCGCCGAAGGTGGCACGAGCTTCGACGCGCTGTACGTCAACGTCAACGGCGAGAGCGGCTACTTCGACCGGTCCCTGGCTGTGTACGGCCAGGGAGGTCGGCCGTGCCCGCGCTGCGGGACGCCGGTGAGGCGTGACCCCTTTCTGAACCGGTCGTCGTTCACCTGCCCCCGGTGCCAGCCGCGGCCCCGGAGGGGACGGTGGTGAGCGTGCCGGAGCACGAGGACACGAGTGACGCCACCAGGCTGCACGCGTTCGTCACCGGGCATGTGCAGGGCGTCGGCTTCCGGTGGTGGGTCAGCGACCGTGCCGACGAGCTGGGACTCGACGGCTACGCCAAGAACCTGCCCGACGGGCGGGTCGAGGTGCTGGCCCAGGGACCGCGGCAGGCATGCGAGGCGCTGCTGCGACTGCTGGCCGAGCAGCCGTCGTCCCGACGCCGCCCGGGCCGGGTGGACGGCGTCGCGCACGGCTGGCTGCCCACGGTGGCGCTGCCGACTGGGTTCAGACAGCAGTGAGGACCTGACGCGCAAACAGAATGGTCACGTCCGACGCGACATGCCGGCGTGTCGTGCTCGATGTGACCATTCTGTCGGCCCAGGTGCCCGAGGCTAGGGTGGCGGCTCGTCGGCTGGCAGGAGCGAGAAGGTGCACCTCAAGACCCTCACGCTGAAGGGATTCAAGTCCTTCGCCTCGGCGACGACCCTCCAGCTCGAACCGGGCATCACGTGCGTCGTGGGGCCGAACGGCTCCGGCAAGTCCAACGTCGTCGACGCGCTCGCCTGGGTGATGGGGGAGCAGGGGGCCAAGACCCTGCGCGGCGGCAAGATGGAGGACGTCATCTTCGCCGGGACCTCGGGCCGGCCCCCGCTCGGCCGCGCCGAGGTCTCGCTCACCATCGACAACTCCGACGGCGCCCTGCCGATCGACTACAGCGAGGTCACCATCACGCGGACGATGTTCCGCAGTGGCGGCTCCGAGTACCAGATCATCGGGACGACGGCACGCCTCCTCGACGTGCAGGACCTGCTGTCCGACTCCGGCATCGGCCGCGAGATGCACGTCATCGTCGGTCAGAACCAGCTCGACGCGATCCTCCGGGCCACCCCGGAGGATCGCCGCGGCTTCATCGAGGAGGCCGCGGGCGTCCTCAAGCACCGCAAGCGCAAGGAGAAGGCGCTCCGCAAGCTCGACGCCATGCAGGCGAACCTCACCCGCTTGAACGACCTCACCGGCGAGATCCGGC
>JBKHWX010000076.1:0-6950 GCA_046566325.1 Actinomycetes bacterium
CAGCGTCCTCGTTCCGCAGGTCGTCGTGCTCTCGCTCGGCCGTCCCGACTGGTCGCTGTACGCCGCGTTCGGCGCGTTCACGTCCCTGTACGGACGGGGCCACGTCCACCTGTCACGGGCGGCGATGCAGGTCAGCGCCGGAGCATGTCTAACGGCGGCGGTGGTGCTGGGGGTGCTCGTCGGCACGTCCCAGTCCCGCGCCTGGATCGCGGTCGGCGTCGCGACGGTCGTCGCCGCGCTGGTGGCTGCCCTGTCCGCAGCACAGGACTGGCACCCGCCCGGGCCGCTGTTCGCGATCTTCGGCTTCGGCGCGACAGCGTCGTTCAGCCACCCCTCGTCGCACCTCGGCGCCGCGGCGGCCGTCACCGCGGCCACGGCGTCGTTCGCCGTCCTCGTGGGCAACGCGGGAGCCTACCTGCGACGGGACCGCGGCCAGCCCGTCCGGTTGGCGCCGGCCTGGACGTGGGAGCCGGCGCGATACGCGGTGGCCGTCCTGCTCGCCGGGAGCGCCGCCACAGCCGTCGGGATCGGCCATCCCTACTGGGCGACGGTGGCGGCCGTCGTGCCGCTCAGCGCCCGGGGCCTGACCGCCCAGCTCGTGCGGGCTGGCAACCGCATGATCGGGACCTTGCTCGGCCTGGTGCCGAGCGCCGCGCTGCTGGCGCTGCATCTGAGGCCGCTCCCGACGGTGCTGGTCGTTGCCGGGTTGCAGATCGGCGCCGAGCTCCTCGTCGGGCGCCACTACGGCCTCGCCCTGCTGTTCATCACGCCGATGGCGCTCCTGATGGGCCAGGTCGCCGCGCCCAGGCCGATCGGCCAGCTCCTCTTCGACCGAGGCGCCGAGACGGTGATCGGGGCCCTCATCGGCGGCGGGATCGTCCTCCTCGGGGCGCGGCTGCAGCACCGCAGGACAGCCGCGGCGCACTGAGAGGGTGCTGCCGCGCAGTCAGCTGCGCCGGGTGGGGCCTGCTACGCCGAGGGGAGGCCGGCGAACAGGTCGGTCAGCGGGGTGGCGAGGCTCTCGTCGCGGCGTCCGGGGCCTGTCGCCAGCCGGTAGTACTCGACACCGGTCAGCGGCTGGTGGAGGCCGTTGCTCAGAGCGAAGGTCGAGCCGGTCACGACCACCTGCGTCGCATGCGCCCGGAGCGCCGCAGCCTTCGCCTCGCGCTGCTCGCCCGCGTCGACCACGACGTCCACCTGCTCGTCCGGCACCACCGTGGTGGGGACGACGCCGACCCCGGCGAGCGTGGGGAGGCCCTCCTGCGCCAACGCCTGCATCCCCGAGTCGAAGACGGACCGCGGGACCACCGTCTCCGCGACACGCGAGACGGCCCAGATCTCGTCCTCCCCGTACCCGGGGTCGGCCGCGAGCTCGACCGCCCGCACGGCGACGCGGTGCGCGTGCACGTGGTCCGGGTGCCCGTACCCTCCACCCGGCTCGTACGTCACCACCACCTGCGGGCGGACCTGCCGCAGCACGCGCACGAGATGGCCGGCGGCGTCGTCCACCGGGACCTTGCTGAACGCCCCGGGCGGGGTGTCGAGCGCGGCGACGGCACGGCCCTGCTCGTCGTACGCCATCCCCGAGTCCTCGAACCGGACGCCCGCGTCGCTGCCGAGAAAGCGGTGGTCGGCGACGCCGAGGGCCTCCATGGCCGCGGCGAGCTCCTCGGTCCGGTGCTCGGCGAGCGCCTCGCCGTCCCCCTCGAGCTCGGCGAGCTCGGAAGGAATCACCTCGCCGCGCTCGCCGCGCGTGCAGGTCACGAGCGTGACCGCGGCACCCGACGCCGCGTAGTGCGCGATCGTGGCCCCGGTGGTGATCGACTCGTCGTCCGGGTGGGCGTGCACGAGCAGCAGGCGCCGGGGGTTGTCGAGGGCGTCCATCGCCGCCTCGGCCTGCGGCAGCAGCTCGCTCTCCGCGAGGTCCTCGACGACGTCCTCCGCGGCGTCCAGGACCGCCTGCTCCGCCGACTGCCCAGGACCGGCGACCCGATGCGGCTCGTCGGGCGTGGTCGTCACCCTGCGACCGTAGCGCCGGCGCTTCTTCAACAACCAGTCGCCGGCACCACCGCACCCGGCGGGCGGGCCTCAGGACTCCCCCACCACCTCATCCTTGCCGACCGACAGCCGCACCGTGTCGCCCTCGACGCGGTCGACCCGGTCGGCCGCCACGAACAGGTCGCCGGTGAACAGGCCCTTCCCGTCGATCTTCAGGAAGCCGAGGCGCAGCAGCCGCGACCGCATCTCCTCGGGCACGTCAGGCTCGGTGCCGGTCAAGGACACCGTGTCCAGCAGCGACCCTCCGGTGAGCGGCTCCTCCCCCTGGGCCGTCGCCGCCGCCGGGTCGCCCATCTTGACGTCGACGACGGTCCCGACCTCCTGGCCGTCCGCGTCGACCACCCGCATCCCGGGCTCGACGTCGTCGATCACTGCCATCGTCCACTCCTCTCCCTGCCCTCCAGAGTCGCGGGCGTCCCGCGGCCGTGCACGTCGGCGAGCCGGACGACCTGACGACCGGTCCACGGACGCGCCGGCTCAGGTATGGGCGAGCCGCCGGCAGTCGTCGGCGGAGGCGCGCACGCGCGGCTCGAGCTTCTGCATCTGCTCGATGAGAGTCTGCAGGCGCTTTGCGTCCAGGTCCGCCACCGCGGAGGCGGCCTCGCGCGCCAGGTCGAGCACCTGCTGTGCCTCCTGCGCTGCTTCGAGGCACTGGGCGGGGACGGTGGCCGTGACGTTGCCGGGGGACGTGGCCGTGCCGCCGGGCGTCGTCGTCCCGGAGGGCGCCGCCGTCCCGCCCGTTCCCGGCCCGCCGCGAAGGTCGGTTCCCACCCAGACGAGGGCGGCGCCGAGCACCAGCCCGACGAGGAACGTCGCGGCCGGCACCAGCAGGAAGCGGCCGCCCCGGCTGCCGTTCGATGTGCTGTTCACGTGCGTGCTCCCCCTCGGTCGGTCGCGGTTGTCCGGGTGACGTCGTCGGGCTCCGGTGAGGTGGTGGGGCGCGGGGTGCCCAGGGTCCCCCACGGCCACCCGCTGACCTTGCCCACCAGGACGAGCAGGGTCGGGACCAGGAGGGAGCGCACGACGAGGGCGTCGAGCAGGATGCCGACGGCCATCACGAACGCCAGCTCCCGGAACGGCCGCAGCGGCACGAGGGCCAGCATCCCGAAGCTGGCGGCCAGCGTGACACCCGCGGCGGTGATGGCACGCGTGGTCTCCGGCACGGCCGCGATGACCGCCTGCCGCAGCGGCAGCTGGCGCGCCTTGGCCCAGATGTGGCCCACGCCGAAGATGTTGTAGTCCGAGCCGAGGGACAGCAGCAGCACGGCCGCCGCGAACGGCACGTAGAAGGTGATCCCGTCGTGGCCGAGCCACTTCTGGAACACGTACGTCGTCGCGCCGAGCGCCGCGGCGAGCGCCAGCACGCTGCACGCGAGCAGGTACACGGGCGCGAGGAGCGACCGCAGGAACGCGACGAGCAGCAGCAGGTTCACGAGCAGGGCCGCGAGGGCGATGCGGCCGAGGTCGGCTCGCGTCGCCGAGACGAGCTCGCCCGCCAGGGCGGTGTCGCCGCCGAACCCCGCGCGGACGCCGTGCAGCCCGACCCCGTCGAGCAGGCCCGGCAGGCGCTGCATCAGCTGCTCGAGGTTGCCGATGGCGGTCGCCCCGAGCGGCTCGTCGTCGAGCACGATGAAGTAGCGCGCGTCGTCCCCGGAGGAGGACACCAGGACCCGCTGCTCGAGCTGCGGCAGCAGGGTCCCGGGACCGACCACGCCCGCGACCCCCTTGCTCCCGGCGAGCAGCCGGCCCAGCTCGGCGAGCTCCGGACGGTGCCGCGCGATGCCGTCGTCCTGCAGGAGCAGCACGGTGGGCGACAGGATGCCGGGGGCGAACCCGGCAGCGGCGGCGTCGGCGGCCTGCCTCTCCTCGGTCGAGCGGGGCAGGGACTCGACGAACGACACCCCGAGCGTCAGGTCCCGGACCGGCATCGCGACGGCGCCGAGACCCGCGACGCAGACGAGGACGACGAGTAACGCCACCGGCCGCACGGTCATGATCCGGACGGGACGGCCCCGTGGCGCCCGGGCGGCGGGCGGCAGCCGGACGGACGCGTGCGGGACCGCGGGCCAGAACAGCAGCCGGCCGAAGACGGCCATCAGCGCGGGAACGAGGGTGACGGACACGACGAGGGCGACGAGGACGGCGACGGCCATCGCCGGTCCGAACGCCCGGAAGAACCCCGACCGCGCCACGAGGAGGGCCGCCGTCCCACCGGCCACCGTGAGACCCGCGACCGCGACGATGGGACCGAAGGTCTCGGTCGCCGTCCTCGCCGCCTCGAGGCGGTGCCGACCCTGCTGCAGCTCCCGCCGCATGCCTGCCAGGAAGAAGATCACGTAGTCGGTGACGACGCCGAGCATCAGCGCCAGGATGAGCGGCTCAAGCTCGCTGGGGATGGCGATGCCGAGCAGCGCGCCGCCTAGCCCGGCGAGCCGGGTCGCGACGAAGAAGGCGACACCGGCGGTGGACAGCGCCAGCAGGGGAGCGGCGAGCGCCCTGAAGTTCAGCGAGACGATGAGGATGATCGCGCCGAGGGTGGCGAGCTCGAGCAGCGGCAGCGTGTCGGTGAGGATCCGTCCCTGCGCGACCCTGGCCGGAACCGACCCCGTGACGCCGACCAGCGCGTCGTCCGGCTTGCCGACGTGCTGCTTCGCGAACTCGCGGGCGGCCCGCGTCTGGGTGGCGAAGCCGGCGCCGGGCTTGACGAACAGGTAGGTGACCGCCGTCGTCCCGCGCTCGGAGGACGACGGGAACAGACCTCGGGTGTTCAGGATCGGCAGTCCGCCGACGACCGGTGACGCGTCGGGGAAGCTGCCCTGGTCGAGGGCGAGGGCTCGCAGCACCGCCTCTGCCTGGGTGTACGGCGAGAGCCCGTCCGGGTCGCGCTGGACGAGGACGGTCCGGGAGATCAGCGGGAACCCGAAGGCATGGAACGACCGCAGCTCGGTCTGCAGCGAGCGGCTGCCGGAGGGGACGAACCCCTGCAGGTCGCCGCCGCCTCCCGACTGCGTGATGTGCGGCAGCTGGTTAGCGGCCACGGCGAGCCCGATCCAGGCGAGGATGACGACGTACCTGAGGAAGACGACCGTCCTGGCGTAGCCGTGCGCGAACCGGCCGTGCGTCCGAGGCGCAGCCGGCTCCATCGGTCAGTGTCCTGGCCGCAGGCCCAGACGGCTCAGCTCCGCCCGGGCGAGGGCCTCGTGCCGGCCTTCGCGAAGGTCCCTGGCCGGTTCGGGGGTGAACGCGGTCAGCTCGGCGTAGGTGAGGTTCGCCACCGCGCGGCGTGCGAGGTAGGCCTCCATGTCCGGGTCCGGGCCGCCGTCCGACAGCCGTCTGCGCAGCTCGCGCACGTCGCGCCGGCGCCGCAGCCGCTCCGGCAGGTAGAACCACACGACGGGCGAGCCGGGGAGCAGGAAGATCGCCAGGCCGAGGACGACGCTCAGCCGCCGGACGTCGGAACGCGTGTCCTGCGCGCTCTGCGTGATCTGCGCGGCGGCCTCCCGCATCTGCCCGCCGAGCTTGCCCGGGCCGTCGCCGACGAGCGGGATCTGGCTCAGCTGCTGCAGCGCCTGACCGGCCTGGTCGGCGGCGCGCGCCGACGCCTGCGCGGTGTCGCTCACCTGCGACAGCGACCAGACCTGGTAGGCGGTCACCAGGGCGATCACGAGCCAGAACACGAGCCAGAACACGGCGACGGCGTCGGTCACGGTCAGCGTCCGCTGGTCGGCGCCGCGCACCCACACCATCTGCTCACCCGCCGCCCTGGCCCCCGCACCGCTGCTCGCCCGGCCGCTCCGAGGCTAGCCCCGACCGGCGCGGCCGACCGTTCGAGCGGGGTGGGCCGGACTGCCCGGCGTGCTCGGCGACGGTGGCGGGACTGCATGATCACCGACTTCGGTGATCATGCAATCCCGCCACCCTCCGCGTGATCATGCAATCCCGCCACCGCCGCGTCACGAGGGACGGCGCGCCCGCCCCCGCTGCTTCTCGCGGTCGGTCGCGCTCAGCACGACCTTGCGGAGGCGGACCGCGTCGGCGGTCACCTCGACGCACTCGTCCTCGCGGCAGAACTCCAGCGACTGCTCGAGCGACAGCACCCGTGGCGGCACCAGCCGCTCGAGCTCGTCGGCGGTCGACGACCGGATGTTGGTGAGCTTCTTCTCCTTCGTGATGTTCACGTCCATGTCGTCGGCACGGGAGTTCTCGCCGACGATCATGCCCTCGTACACCTCGGTCCCCGGGCCGACGAACAAGCTGCCGCGCTCCTGCAGGTTCGTGATCGCGTACGAGGTCGCGGCGCCGGACCGGTCGGCGACCAGCGACCCGGACGACCGCGTCCGCAGCTCGCCGGCCCACGGCTCGTACCGCTCGAACACGTGGTGGGCGATGCCGGTCCCGCGCGTCTCGGTGAGGAACTCGGTCCGGAAGCCGATCAGCCCGCGCGACGGCACGAGGAACTCCATCCGCACCCAGCCCGTGCCGTGGTTGGTCATCTGCTCCATCCGGCCCTTCCGGACGGCGAGCAGCTGCGTGATCGCTCCCAGGTACTCCTCGGGCGCGTCGATAGTGAGCCGCTCGACCGGCTCGTGCACCGCGCCGTCCACCAGCCTCGTCACGACCTGCGGCTTGCCGACGGTCAGCTCGAACCCCTCGCGTCGCATCTGCTCGACAAGGATCGCGAGCGCCAGCTCGCCCCGGCCCTGCACCTCCCACGTGTCGGGACGCTCGGTCGGCAGCACCCGCAGCGAGACGTTGCCGACGAGCTCACGGTCGAGCCGGTCCTTGACCAGCCGCGCGGTGACCTTGTGGCCCTTGACCCGACCGACGAGCGGCGAGGTGTTGGTGCCGATGGTCATGGAGATGGCGGGCTCGTCCACGTGGATGAGCGGCAG
>JBKHWX010000077.1:0-7406 GCA_046566325.1 Actinomycetes bacterium
CGGTCGACGGCTCAGCCGACGGCTCAGTGCAGTCTCTCGATCCCCGGGTACGAGTCGAACCCGGAGTCGAACGTCATGACGCGCCGGATGCCCGCTGAGCGCATCACCGATAGGTGCACCGCGTCCCGGGCAGAGAGGCCGTAAGCCCGAGGGCGATCTGCTTCGCCTCCTTGACGATGTCGGCATCGACGGGAAGGACCTCGTCGACGACGGTGAGCAACGCATCGAACGCCGGTCCTATGGCCTCTGCTCGCCGGATCGCCAGGTACCGGTGCAAGATCTCTTGCAGGGCCTCGGCATCGGTGACCAGCGGCTCTCTCCTGGAGATGGCCGAGTCCAGCAGGCGTTGTGCCGCGTGCTTGTTCGGGTGGTCGGATGCGACCAGATACATCGGGATGTTCAAGTCGACCAGGATCACTCGAGGTAGCCTCGCTCCACCTCACGCAGCATCTGCTCGATGTCCGGAGCGGGAAACGAATGCTGGGCGGCGGCGCGAACCGCGGCCAGCTTCGTGTCAACCTTGCCGGCGGCAGTTGACCGACGGGCTTCTCGCAGACTCCTGCGTACCCACTCGGAGACCGTCGTCCCCTCGCTGGCCGCGATCGCGCGGATCTCGTCGAACTCGCTGTCGTCGAGCACAACCTGCAGCCGGGCACTCATACGATGAGTATCACGCACTCCTGCTGCAGTCAGGCACTTGTCTCTGGGGGTCGGTGGCTGCCTCGACCGTCGTTGAGGCAGCCACCGACCACCAGAGATCGATCGCTTGGGCGACCGCTGGCCCTACGAGGACGCGCCCGCCGTCAGCCTCTCCATGACGTGCCCCGGCGCGGGGGAGTGGCGCACGTACTCGCGGCTGAACGCCCCGGTTCCGTGCGCCAGGGCCCGCAGCTCCGTGGCGTACCGGGTGAGCTCGAAGGCGGGCACCTCCGCCGTCACGGTCGACCGTCCGGTGCCCGCCTGCTCGGTCCCGCGCACCCGTCCACGGCGCGAGGCGAGGTCGGCCAGCACGGCGCCGACGAACTCGTCGTCCAGCGTGATCGTCACGAGGTCCATCGGCTCGAGCAGCTGGATGCCGGCCGAGCCCGCCGCCTCCTTGAGTGCCAGCGCTCCCGCGGTCTGGAAGGCGGCGTCCGACGAGTCGACGCTGTGCGCCTTCCCTCCGGTGAGCGTGACGCGCAGGTCGACCATCGGGTAGCCGGTGACGCCCTTGTCCATCTGGGCGCGCACGCCCTTCTCGACGCTGGGGATGAACTGCCGGGGGACGGCGCCGCCCACGACCTTGTCGACGAACTCGAACCCGCTGCCCTCCGGCAGCGGCTCGACCTCGATCTCGGCCACGGCGTACTGGCCGTGCCCTCCCGACTGCTTGACGTGCCGTCCGAGCCCCTTGGCCGACCCCTTCAGCGTCTCGCGGACGGCGACCCGCACCGGCTCGGTCACGACCTCGACACCGCTGCGGCTCCGGAGCCGGTCGAGCAGCACCTCGAGCTGCTGCTCGCCCATGGCCCACAGCACCATCTGCCGGGTGGCCGGGTCGACCTCGAGGCGGACGGTCGGGTCCTCCGCCTGCAGCCGGGCCAGGCCCTGCATGAGCTTGTCCTCCTCGCTGCTCGCGCGGGCCGAGATGGCCACGGGCAGCAGGGGCTGGGGCATCACCCAGGGCTCCATCACCGCGGGCCTGCCGGGGTCCGACAGCGTGTCCCCGGTCTCGGCGTGGGTGAGCCGGGCGACGGCGACGAGGTCGCCGGCGACGGCCCGGGTCAGCGGGGTGAGGCTGGCGCCCAGGGGCCGCGAGATCGCCCCCGCCCGCTCGTCCAGGTCGTGCTCGGCGTGCCACGCCTCGTCCTCGGCGTGCCCGGAGAACCTGGCGAAGTGCCCGCTCACGTGGACGGGGACGTCCGGCTCGAGCGTCCCGGCGAACACCCGCACCAGCGACAGGCGTCCCACGTAGGGGTCGGTGGTCGTCTTGACGACCTCTGCGACGAGCGGCTCGTCCGGCGTCCCGGTCAGCGGCTCCCTCGCGGCTCCGGCGGGGGTGTACACCGGCGGCAGCACGTGCTCGTGCGGGGACGGGAACCCCCGGCAGACCACCTCGAGCAGCTCGTGGACCCCGAGACCGGTCGGCGGCACGCAGGGCAGCACCGGGTGGAAGGACGCCCGGGCGACCGCCTTCTCGAGGTCCTCCACCAGCGTCTCGAAGCCGACCTGCTCCCCGCCGAGGTAGCGGTCGAGCATCGTGTCGTCCTCCGACTCGGTGATCACCGCCTCGATGACGGCGTCGCGCCGGTCGCTGATCGCCTCCAGGTGCTCGGGGTCCGGCTCGCGCCGCTCCCGCTTGCCGGAGCTGAAGTCGTAGACGGTGCCCGACAGCAGGCCGATCAGCCCCGCCGGCGTCTCGTCGTCCCCCAGCAGGGGCAGGTACAGCGGCTGCACGCCCTCCCCGAACACGCGCTGGCAGATCTCCAGCACCGCCTCGAAGTCGCCCCGCGGCTGGTCGATGTGTGTCACCACCACCGCCCGCGGCATCCCGACGGCGGCGCACTCCTCCCAGACCATCCGGGTGCCGCCGTCCACGCCGTCGACGGCGGAGACCACGAACAGCGCGGCGTCCGCGGCGCGAAGGCCGGCACGCAGCTCACCGACGAAGTCGGCGTGACCGGGTGTGTCGAGCTGGTTCAGCCGGACCGGCCCGGCGCCCTCCCCGCATACCTCGGGGTCGTCGAGGAGGATGCTCGCCACCGACAGGGAGACGGAACGGCCGAGCCGCCGTTCGACGTCCTCGAAGTCGGTGACGGTGTTGCCGTCCTCGATCCGCCCGGCTCTGGGGATCGCGCCGGTCTGCGCCAGGATCGCCTCGACGAGGAGGGTCTTGCCCGCAGCGCCGTGCCCGACGAGGACGACGTTGCGGACTTGCTGCGGAGCCTCCTCGGCTCCCGATCCCCGAGCTGTCTGCGTCATGCCCACTCCCTGCGCCGGATCATGCGGCATATGAGACCGTAACGGCTCGGTCATGGGAAGCCCTCGGCGCACCCTCCCTTCGTTCGCGCCGCGTCCGCGGCGCGAGCCTGAAGCGGTCGGCGGGACGGTCGATAGGCTGGTCTTGTCCCTCTACCGCCGTCGACCGGACGCCATGCTCAACCGATACGCCCGTGCCCTCTTCACCCGGCTGCTGACGCCGGTCGCCGTCCTGCTGCTTCGGCTCGGGGTCGGTCCGGACGCCGTCACGCTCGTCGGGACCACGGGCGTCTGCGCCGGCGCGCTGATCTTCTACCCCCGGGGTCAGCTGTTCCTCGGGACCGTCGTGGTCACGGCCTTCGTCTTCTCCGACACCGTCGACGGGATCATGGCCCGCCGTGTGGAGCGGAGCGGGCACTGGGGCGCGTTCCTCGACTCCACGCTCGACCGGTTCGCCGACGCCGCCGTGTTCGGCGGCCTCGTGCTGTGGTTCACCGGCGGCGGCGGCCACCGGCTCACCGGCCTGCTCGCGCTGCTCTGCCTGGTGCTCGGCGCGATCGTGCCGTATGCGAAGGCGCGCGCCGAGGGGCTCGGGATGACCGCCAACGTCGGGATCGCGGAGCGCGCCGACCGCCTCGTGGTCGTGCTCTTCACGACCGGGCTCGTCGGGCTCGGGCTGCCCCGCGTCGTCCTCACCGTGGTGCTCGCGCTGCTCGCCGTCGCGAGCCTCGTCACCGTCATGCAGCGCATGCTGCTCGTCCGGCGCCAGGCGCTCGCGCCAGCGGACAGGCGATGAGCGAGGGGTGACGGGACTGCGCCACGCAGGGGCGACACCGGGACGACGCCTAGCCCGCCGCGCCTCGGTCGTCGGCTACCTCGGCAGCTGGCAAGCGGTGCGGCTGCTTCCCGAGCGCGTCGCGTACGCGTTGTTCGACGTCTTCGCCGCCGTGGCCTGGAGGTGGCGGCTCGGCGGCGTCGACCAGCTCGAGGCCAACCTCGCCCGGGTCCGTCCGGAGGCGACTCCGGTCGAGCTGCGGCGGCTGAGCCGGGAGGGGATGCGCTCCTACCTGCGCTACTGGTGCGACGTCTTCCGGCTGCCGAGCTGGTCGCGGGAGCGGATCCTCGTCGGGTGCCGGCTCGAGGGGGACGAGCCGCTGCGCGCCTGCCTTGCGGAAGGACGCGGTGTCGTCGCCGCGCTCGCGCACATGGGCAACTGGGACCACGCGGGGGCGTGGTCGACGCTCCGGCTCGCTCCGGTGACCACTGTGGCGGAGCGGCTCGAGCCCGCTGAGGTCTCGGACGCATTCCTCGCGTTCCGGGAGCGCCTGGGCATGGAGATCCTCAACCTGGACCGGGCGGGGGCCGGCCGTGGCACCGGCGCCGGCGGGACGTCGTCCGGCATCTTCCCGACGCTCGTGCGGCGGCTGCGCGAGGGCGGGTTCGTGCCGCTCGTGGCGGACCGGGACCTGACCTCCTCCGGCGTCGAGGTCGACTTCTTCGGCGAGCGGGCGCGGATGGCGGTTGGTCCGGCGGCCCTCGCTGAGGTGACCGGTGCAGCACTGTTCCCCGTCGTCGTCCGGTACGAGAGGCTCGATGCCGAACGGTCGCGCGTGGCGCGGTCCGGCTGGGGGATCGTCGCGCAGATCGGAGCGGAGGTGCCCCGACCGGACGGCGGCAGCCGGCCCGGGCGCGTCGCCGCGATGACGCAGGCGTGCGCCGACGGCCTGGCCGCGGGGATTGCGCGCTCCCCGCAGGACTGGCACATGCTGCAGAAGGTCTTCGTCGCCGACCTCGACCCTGCACGGCTGAGACCGGCCGGCCTCGACGCGGTCGAGCACGGGCGATGAGGGTCGGGATCGTCTGCCCGTACTCGTTCGACGTCCCGGGCGGCGTCCAGTTCCACATCCGGGACCTGGCCGAGCACCTGATGTCGCTCGGGCACGTCGTGAGCGTGCTCGCGCCCGCGGACGACGACACGCCGGTGCCCGCGTACGTCGAGCCGGCGGGACGCGCCGTCCCCGTGCCCTACAACGGGTCCGTCGCCAGGGTGAGCTTCGGGCCGGTGAGCAACGCACGGGTGCGGCGGTGGCTGGCCGAGGGCGACTTCGACGTGGTGCACATCCACGAGCCCATCACCCCGAGCCTGGCGCTGCTGGCCCTGTGGAACGCGACCGGTCCGATCGTCGCCACGTTCCACACCGCCATCCTGCGGTCGCGGGCGATGCAGGCGGCGTACCCGGTGGTCCGGCCGTCGCTGGAGAAGATCTCCGCGCGCATCGCCGTCAGCGAGGACGCCCGGCGCACCCTCGTCGAGCACCTCGGCGGCGACGCGGTCGTGATCCCGAACGGGGTGTACGTCGACCGGTTCGCGAGCGCGCCCGTGGCGGAGGAGTGGGAGGGGACGGAAGGCGCGCCCACTCTGGCGTTCCTCGGCCGGCTCGACGAGCCACGCAAGGGGCTGGAGGTGCTGTGCCGCGCGCTTCCCGCGCTGCTGTCGGGGTGGCCGGACCTGCGCGTGCTCGTCGCGGGCCGGGGGGACGCCGACGAGGCCCTCGAGGTGCTGGGCGAGGCGGCCCGGTCGGTCACCTTCCTCGGCGCGGTCAGCGACGAGGCGAAGGCGTCGCTGCTGCGCTCGGTGGACGTGTACGTCGCGCCGCAGACCGGCGGTGAGAGCTTCGGCATCGTGCTCGTTGAGGCCATGAGCGCGGGGACCTGCGTCGTCGCCAGCGACCTCGGGGCCTTCCGTCGGGTGCTGGACGACGGCGAGTTCGGCCTGCTCTTCCCGACCGGGGACCCCGACGCGCTCGCGACGGCCGTCGCCTCGGCGCTGGCCGACCCGGGGCGGCGGGCCGAGCTGGCCGCCGCAGGGCAGGCGGGGGTCCGCCGGTACGACTGGTCAATCGTGGCGGCGGACGTGCTCGCGGTCTACGAGACGGTGGTCCCACCGGCGCCCGCGTCGGTTCCGGAGCCGAGGCCGGCTGCTCAGGAGCCGGGTGAGACCGGGCTGCGCGCCCTGCTGTCGAGGTGGCGTTCGTGATCGCCGGTGGCGTGTCGCTCGTGGGCGGGACGGCGCTCACGCGTGGGACGGGGCTGGTGCAGGGGACGGCGGCAGGCGCGGAGGGCGGGCCGTCCTCGACGATCGTGCTCGCCGTCGTCCTCGTGCTCGGGGTCGTGGCCTGGTACCTCGCGTCGTGCGCCGCGCGCCTCGACCGGCTGCACCACCGGGTCGAGAGCGCGGCCGCAGCGCTCGACAACCAGCTGCTGCGACGGGCGAGCGCGTCCCGCGTCCTCGCGAACTCGGGCCTGCTCGACCCGGCCACCGCGCTGCTGCTCGCCGGTGCCGCCGCGGAGGCGATCTGCGTGGGTGAGGACGTGGCCGGCATCCAGGCGGCGGACCCGAACGGCCGTCGTGCCGAGGCGGACGCACAGGCGGCCCGGGAGGCGGCAGAGAGCGACCTGACCCGGGCCCTGCGCGCCACCCTGACCCGGGACGTCGTGGACGAGCTGGCCGGCGACCCCTTCGGCCGGGACCTGCTCGGCGACCTTCAGGCGGCGTCCCAGCGCGCCTCGCTCGCCCGCCGGTTCCTCAACGACGCCGTCGCTCAGGCCCGGCGTCTGCGGGGCAAGCGGCTGGTGCGCCTCACCCGGCTCGCCGGCCGCGCCCCGTGGCCCCAGACGTTCGAGATGGACGACGACCCGCCGGACGCCCTCGAGCGCTGACGGTCGGACGGCGTGGGGACGGGGCCTACCATGGAGGTGTCGGCGCCCAGCGGCCAGCCCGCGCCGCGGCGTCCCGCGTCGGGAACGGCGCGACCGTTGTCGTCGAGAGTCGAGCGAGGTTCAGGTGTCCAGCCCCGAGCAGTCCTTGTCCGCCCCCGCCACAGCCGGCCAGCCCGCAGACGCCGGGCAGACGGTCGTCGGCACGGCCAGGGTGAAGCGCGGCATGGCCGAGATGCTGAAGGGCGGCGTCATCATGGACGTCGTCACTCCGGAGCAGGCGAAGATCGCCGAGGACGCCGGCGCGGTCGCGGTGATGGCGCTCGAGCGTGTGCCGGCCGACATCCGCGCCCAGGGCGGGGTCTCGCTCATGAGCGACCCCGACATGATCGACGGGATCATCGCCGCCGTCTCCATCCCGGTGATGGCCAAGGCGCGGATCGGGCACTTCGTCGAGGCGCAGGTGCTGCAGTCCCTCGGCGTGGACTACATCGACGAGTCGGAGGTGCTCACCCCGGCCGACTACGCCCACCACATCGACAAGTGGCAGTTCCGGGTGCCCTTCGTCTGCGGGGCCACCAACCTCGGCGAGGCGCTGCGCCGGATCACCGAGGGCGCGGCGATGATCCGCTCCAAGGGCGAAGCCGGCACCGGGGACGTCTCGAACGCCACCACCCACATGCGTCAGATCCGTGACGAGATCCGCCGGCTGACCTCGCTGCCGCCCGACG
>JBKHWX010000078.1:0-21239 GCA_046566325.1 Actinomycetes bacterium
CCGTAGGCGCCGTACCGCAGCACCTTGCCCAGCCCCTCGTTGAGGGAGCAGTAGGCCGAGCGCCCCGTGACCGGGTCCTGCAGCTCGAACACCCACATGCTCGGGCTCACGACACCGGCCATCGGCCCGACCGTGGAGTGGTGGTGGCACGCGTCGAGCCGTACCGGGGAGCCGTCCCGGAGCCTCCCCGAGGCCAGCAGGCTCTCCGCCTCCTCCGGCGAGTCCGCGAGGCCCTCGAAGAGCATCGCTCCGAGGAGCGCGCCGCGCATCGGTCCGGACGCACGCTCCCAGGTCAGCGGGGGGCCGGCGTGCAGGAAGGTCCCGCGCGTCAGCGCGAGCGCCTCGGCCGCAGGGCGGACGTCGACCAGCGCGGCCCCCGTGTCCAGCACGCGGCTGGTGGCGGTGTCGTTGGCCCGGGTCCGGCGGGGGTCGGACAGCACGGTGAACACGTCCGCCTCGGTGCCGGACGGAGGTGGCCGCCAGTCCACCCGCCGGGTGGGAACGAGCTGCGCCTCGAGGGCGTCCGCGAAGACGTCGACGCCGACGCTGACGACCGAGTCCAGGCCGTCGAGCAGCGTTGGGTGCGACTCGGGCGCGGTCTGCGTCACCTGGTCACCCCCGTCGCGAGGGCGACCGCCGCCCGGGTCGCCTGCGCGTTCGACAGGTAGACGTGCGCCCCAACCTCCGCCAGCCGACCCGCCACCGAGTCGCGTCCCTGCGGGTCGCCGGCGGTACCGGTGAGCGACACGACGACGTCCAGCGGGCGGCCGTCGTCCGCCGCCGTCTGCAGCGCCCTGCGGATGACCGGTACATATGCGCCGGCAGGGTCGGGATGCGAGCCGTGCCCGAGGACGACGTCCAGCAGCAGCACGCGGACGCGGCGGTCGTGCGCGGCGTCCTCGACCGCCTCGAGGCGCAGGGTCGGGTCGATCATCGGGTGGGCGCGTCCTCGCGTGAGGGTGTCGTCCCCGAGGTCGACGAACGCGTGCCCGGCGGCGAGCAGCGCCGACCTCAGGGACGACGGTCCCGTCGTCTCCAATGACGGCCAGTCACGTCGGAGGGGGACGTTCGACGCCACGGTCCCCAGCTCGGCCGACGCGATCACCATCGCCTCGTCGCAGAGCGTCCCGCCCGAGAAAAGGCCGCGCACAAGCCCTGGGGACCCGTCACTCCCGCCGATCTCTGGTGGGTTTTCGGTGTCTCCACCGTCCGCGAGACCCCGAAAACCCACCAGAGATCGGGAGGGCGGGGCGCCGTGCCAGGTGGGCCATTCGGGGATCGGCACGCCGATGCGACGGCAGACCCTCTCGGCGGCCTCGGTGAGGTCGGGCGCGCCCATCCCGACCACGGCCTGTTCGAGGTGCAGGTCGAGTGAGGCCGCCACGTCCTGGAGACGCCGAACGACGGCCGGGTCGGCGGGTTTCGAGACGAGCACGACGAGCTGCGTGGCGTCGTCCGCGGCGAGCATGTGCAGCGCCTGCTCGGCCGCGAGGCCGCCGACGTCCGCACCGAGGTCGCGGCCGCCGACGCCGAGGCAGTGCCGGACGCCGACGCCGGCCGCGTCGAGCAGCGCCAGCAGGTGCTGGGCGCCTGTTCCCGACGCGGCGACGAGCGAGACCGGCCCCGGCAGCACGACGTTCGCGAAGCCCAGGCCGACGCCGCCGACCACCGCGGTGCCGCAGTCGGGACCCATCACGAGCAGCCCGCGCTCGGCGGCCCGGAGCTTGAGGGCCACCTCCGTGGCGACGCTCACGTTGTCGCTGAACATCATCACCAGGAACCGGCCTCCAGGGCGTCCCAGGCCTCGGCGCCCGCGCTCGGCCCGGGGACCGACACGAGCACGAGCGGCGCCCATCCGCGGCGGAGTGCCGCTGCCGTCGTCCGGGGCGGTTCCTCCTGGACGGCGTGGGGCTCGCTCCGGCGGACGAGTGCCGACTCCAGGGCCGACAGTGCCGCAGCCCGTGCATCCTCGGGGCGGTCGGCGTCGCCGGAGTCGAACCGCAGCGCGACCACGAGGTCGTCGGGGCCGGCGTCCGGCAGCTCGAAACCCATCTGCGACAGGAGGTCGAGGTTCAACGGAGTCGCCATCGCCACCTGCGCGGCCGCGACGCCAGGCACGGCGCCCACGGCGCGGCTGACCGAGAGCAGGGTCACGGAGTCGTGGTACTGGCCGCGCCGGACCTCCACGTGCTCGACCGTCATGCGCTCCTCCGCTGCTGCAGAGGCGCGGCCGCGAAGGCGTCGGCCGCGGCGAGCATGCCGGTCGCCAGGTCGGCGCCGGAGAGGTGACCGAGCGCGAGCAGGGCGGCGAAGGCGTCCGCGGGGGTCCCGACGAAGGGGCGTCCGAGCAGCGCCCGGACCGCGCGCGCCACCGGGACCGACGTCCGGCCCGCCGCTGCCTCGGTCAGCAGCGCTACGGACACCGTCGTCGTCGACGACCGCGCGGCGGCAACCACCGTGGAGGCCAGCCGTTCGAGGTTCGGGCAGTCCCCGCCGAGCACGCCGAACAGCACGAGCAGGATCCCGGCGGCGACGTCGTCCCCGCTGGGGGTGAGGCCGGGACCGAGGCCGAGCACGCCCGTGAGCAGCCGCGCCGTCGTCGGGATGTCCCCGCCCGCGAGGGCGACGGCGGCGGGGACGGCGACGTTCCGGGCTTGCAGCGCGGCCTCGTCGACGGACGGGCCGGCGTCCGAGAGCAGTGCACGCAAGAGCTCGCGAGGTGCCGGCGGCAGAGGGACCTGTTCGTCGGTGGCGGGAGGACCGACGCTGGCAGGCGGCCACCAGCGGGTGACGAGCAGCCGGTGAGACGCGGTCTGCAGGAAGCCGTGCCCGGCAAGGACCGTCTGGCCGGGGTGGAAGAGCACGTCGGGCCCGCGCCCCGGGGGCAGGAGCAGGCCGCAGGAGGCCGGGACCGAGTCGGCGGAGTGGACGGCGACGACCCCGCCGTCGTCCCTGAGGTAGGCCGCCGAGGCGCCGCCCACGACGACCGTGAGGGGACGGGGACGGCCCGACAGGATCGGTGCGAGGACGGTGGACGCGGCGACCGGCACGCTGCTGCCTTCGACGAGCGGGGAGGACGCTGAGCCCTCTCCTCGGCATGGCACCACCCAGACGCTAGGCCGCTGGCGCTGCTCGGCGCCACCCCTCCCACAACGCATCCGCACCCCATGCCGGTTCGTCCCCCACCCATGCCGGTTCGCTGACCAAGTGGTGGTGATCGCGCCAGAAATGCCCGAATCCAACGACCACTTCGTCTGGGGGCACCTCCCACGGAGTGGGGGACGAACGTCGCGTGGGGTGCCCCCTCAGTCGAGGACCGGCAGCGGAGCGGGCTCACGCACCGGCGCGAACATCAGCACGACCGAGACCAGCGTGGCGAGGATGTAGGCGGCAGCCAGGATCTGCACCGGTGCCGGGACCCCGGCGAAGAACGCGGGCACCGCGCTGAGCGCCGCGAGGATCATGAGCACGGCCGCCGCGCGCACGAGCGACCGCCTGCCCGTCCGCCACGCGAGCGCGAGCAGGGCGATGACGAGCACCCCGCACACCATGTCGACGACGATGACCGCCATCGGTGGGCCGGCCGGCGCGCCTGACTCCGCCTCGCCGCTCGGCCCTACGATCGAGACCAGGTTGGACAGGCCAAGGATCATCCCGAGGACGAACCCGGCGCGGCGCCGTCCGGACATGTGGTTCATGGGGCTGCTCCTCCCACTGGTGACGGCCCGCCATGGGCCGCCGGTCGTCTGAAGGTGCCGCGACCGGCGTCCCTCCCACCAGAGGAGCTACCCCCGGCCAGTTCCCGATCTTGCCCGTCTGACGGGAAGAAGTTCCCGGCCGCAGGGCGGCCCGTCAGGCCATCATTGCGCCATGGCCTTGCGGATCCTGCTGGCGGACGACCACCCCGTCGTCCGTGGGGGCCTGCGAGCGCTGTTCGGGACGCTGGACGGCTTCGAGGTCGTCGGCGAGGCCGGGGACGGCGAGTCGGCGGTCCGTGAGGCGCAGCTGCTGCAGCCTGACGTCGTCCTCATGGACGTGCGCATGCCGGGCGTCGGCGGGGTGGAAGCGACGCGGCTGATCCGCGAGAAGGTGCCGACGACCGCGGTTCTGATGCTCACGATGTACGACGACGACGCGACGGTGTTCACGGCGATGCGGGCGGGAGCGCGCGGCTACCTGCTCAAGGACGCCGAGCAGCAGGAGATCGCCGCAGCGATCAGGGCGGTCTGCTCCGGGCAGGTGATCTTCGGGCCGACCGTGGCCGCCCGCATGCTCGGCTACTTCGCGTCGCCGCCTGTCCGCAAAGCGACTCCCTTTCCAGAGCTGACCGACCGCGAGCGCGAGATCCTCGACCTCCTGGCTGCCGGCCACGGGACGAGCGGGATCGCCGAGAAGCTGTTCCTGTCGCCGAAGACGGTCAGCAACCACATGACGAAGATCTTCGCGAAGCTCGAGGTGGCCGACCGGACGGCGGCGATCATCCGGGCGCGGGAGGGTGGGCTGGGCGTGTGATGCCGTACGCCGTCCTGGTGGCGGTGGCGCTCGTCGGCGCGTCCTACGCCCTGAGCGGTGTCAGGCTCCTGCTCACGGCGAGAGCGCGGGCGGCGGGCGGCCTGCTCGCCGTGGCCGGCGGGACTGCCCTTGCCGTCGTGGTGGTGTACTCCGCCAGCCTCCACGGGGCGGCCGACACGCTGTCGATGTTCGCAATGCTGCTGACGGCCCTGGCGCTCACGACATACCCGTCGGTTCGCTGGCAGACCGTTGTCGACGCCGTCGCTCTCGCTCTTGTCTCCGCCGCACCGTTGCTTCTCGCGGCGGCGATCTTGTGGCAGGCCGACCCGGGGACCAGGTTCAGCGGGGAGGCTCTCGTCGCCGTCGTCGTCCTGGTGCTGATCCTGCATACCTGGTGGCGGCTGGAACGTTACGCGGCGGAGCGTTGGGCGCTCAGCTGGATGGCCCTGTCCGTCGGAGCGGCGCTGCTGGCAGCCGGCCTGGTCCTGTTCGCCGCCCCCAGCACGCTGGCCGTGGTCGTCGCCTGCGTCGTCTTCGCGCTCGTCGGACCCGCGCTCTACGTCGGCGTCGCGCGTCCCGAGGTCGTCGACGTCCGGCACCTGGTGGTGACTGTCGTCGTCCTCGCCACCGCGCTGCTGGCGTACATGGCCCTCTTCGTGTGCGTGACAGCGTTTCTCGAGGTGATCGGCGGGCACCGGCCGTCGCCCGGCGCGGTCGTGCTGGTGGCGGCCCTGTGCGGCATGGCCTTCCACCCGATCCAGTCCGTCCTTCGGGGCGTCGTCGAGGAACTGCTCTTCGGGCACCGACCGGACCCTCTCGGCGCGGCCTTGCACGTGGCGGGTCACCTCGGCGCGGACCCGGTGCTCGCACTGCGCGCGATCCGGGAGGCGATGGTCCTGCCGTACGCCCGGGTGACGGTGGACGACGTGCCTCTCGCGACCTCCGGCGTGGCGGTCGGGCGCAGCTCCACCGTGCCGCTCCGGATCGGCCAGGACCGGCTCGGGGAGCTGGAGGTGGGCCTGCGCCCCGGAGAGTCGTCCCTCACCGCCGCCGACGAGCGAGTGCTGAGGTTGGTCGCGCCCCTGCTCGCGCAGAACCTCTATGCACGGACCCTCGCCGCGGACCTGAAGGTGTCGCGGGCAGGCACGGTCCAGGCGCTCGAGGAGGAGCGTCGGCGCCTGCGCCGCGACCTGCACGACGGGCTCGGACCTCGCCTCTCCGGGATCGGCTTCACCGCCGACGCCGCTCGCAACAGCCTGCGACACGACCCGGACGCGGCGGAGCAGCTGCTGCAGACGCTCCGCGGCGACGCCGTGGCTGCGATGCACGAGATCCGGCAGCTCGTCTACGACATGCGACCACCGGCGCTCGACGAGCTCGGCCTGGTCGGGGCGCTCCGTCAGCAGGCCGCCGGCATGCGCACGGCGAACGGGCAGCCGCTGCGCGTCGCCATCGACGCGGAGGAGCCGGAGGGGCTGTCGGCGGCCGTCGAGGTGGCGGCGTACCGCATCGTCGTGGAGGCGCTGACCAACGCCGCGCGGCACAGCGGCTCTGACCGAGCCGATGTGCGGCTGCACGTGGCCGACGACGTCCTCGAGATCGAGGTGCGGGACGGCGGCTCCTTCACCGAGGGCTGGACGGAAGGCGTCGGTCTGTCGTCGATGGGAGAACGCGCCCTCGAGGTGGGCGGGACCTTGGCGCTCGCACAGGGCCCGGGCGGCGGCTGCGCGCGCGCCGTCCTACCGCTGACGCATGCGGTCCCCAAGCAGCCTCGCTGACGAAATGGCTGTTCAAACCCGGCATTTGGGGTGCGATTACAACCACTTCGTCAGCGAACCGCGGTGGGGGTGGGGGTTGGGGGCCGGGCTGGGGGTGGGGGTCTGGGTGCCGCCGAGCAGCACGCGGGTCATGGCGTTCCTGGTGTCGAGCAGCTCGTCCAGCGCCTGGGACAGGTCGGCGGACGAGACCTTCAGCCTCTCCCCCTCCGGCTAGCCGGAGGGCGCTCAGCAGGGCAGCCCGGCGCAGCAGCTCCTTGAGGAACGAGGCGGTGACGGCCTCGGTGCGCTCCAGGACGTCGTCCAGATTCGTGGTGTCGACGTCGAGGTCACCGCGGTAGAGGTCGAACAACGCGCGCCGCGCCCGGGCGTCCGGGAGGGCCAGCTCGACGGCCTGGTCGACGCGGCCCGGACGCGCCGCGAGCGCCGGCTCCAGCAGGTCGGCACGGTTCGTGGTGAGGACGAAGACGACGTCCGCGTCCTCGGCGAGCCCGTCCATCTCGTTGAGCAGCTGGAACAGGAGCGGGTGCTCGCCGCCGTAGCCGCTCCGCTCCTCCGCGATCAGGTCGACGTCCTCGACGACGACCATGGAGGGCTGCAGGGTCCGCGCGACCGAGCATGCCTCCGCGATGAGATGGAGCGACGTCCCCGTTAGCTGGACGACGGTCACTCCCGTGAGCTGGCTCGGGTGCACGAGGGCGGCTCCCGCCACACTGTCGGCTCGTGAGCACCTATCTGATCGGCGGCGGCTGGGCCGGGGAGGCACGCGAGGCCGTGTACGGCCGGTTCCTCGCGGCCGCGGGCGAGACGCCGACCGTCGCCTGCGTCGTCCTCGACGAGGGCGACGGCCACGCCCAGTTCGAGCGGTGGGCCGGTGCGCTGACGGCGGTGGGCCGGTGCGATCCGAATCCGGTGCTCGTCCGGGAAGGAGCGGTGCTGGACGTCGCGGCGCTGGGCGAGGCGGACGCCGTCCTCGTGTGTGGTGGTCTCACCCCCGCCTACGCGGCCGCGCTGGCTCCCGTCGCCGCGCAGCTCACGGCGTGGCTGGACGACGACGAGCGGCCGTACGCGGGATTCTCGGCCGGCGCTGCGGTCGCTGCACGCAGGGCCGTGGTCGGCGGCTGGCTCAGCGACGGCGTCCCGATCTGCCCCGAGGACGCGGCCGAGGACCTGGACGAGCTCGACTGCGTTCCCGGGCTCGGCCTCGTGCCCTTCGCCGTCGACGTGCACGCGGCGCAGTGGGGGACGCTCGCCCGGCTCGTCGAGGCGGTGCGCCGAGGGGACGTGGCGGAGGGGATCGCGATCGACGAGAACACCATGGTGGACGTGCGGGACGGACACGTCCTGGTGCACGGGCTCGGCCGGGCCCACCGGGTCCGGCGCGTTCGGCGGGCCGGCGCCGGCGTCGAGGTGGTGTCGGCGCGGGACGGCGAGCGGCTGGACACCCTGCCCGGCCTGCCCTGACGACGTCCCGGACATCCCCCCGCCGCCCTCCCCCGCCCCTCCTCCGACGTTCGCTGATGAAGTGGCCGTACAAAGTCGACATTTTAGGCGCGAATACAACCACTTCGTCAGCGGACCCAGGGCCGTACAGTGCCCTCCATGCCCGTGGAACGCCTGCTCCCCTCGGACGAGGCCTACGACCTGCTCGACCTCGTGCGCGAGATCGGTGCCGAGAAGCTGGAGCCCCGGGCGGCGGCCGACGAGGCGTCGTCCACCTTTCCCCGCGACCTGTTCGAGCTGCTCGGCCAGTCCGGGCTCCTGTCGCTGCCGTACCCGGTCGAGCTGGGCGGCGGCGGCCAGCCGTACGAGACGTACCTGCAGGTGCTCGAGGAGCTGGCGTCGTCCTGGATGGCGGTCGCGCTGGGCATCTCGGTGCACGGGCTGTCGTGCTACCCGGTGGCGGCGTTCGGCACCCCGCAGCAGCAGGAGGAGCTGCTGCCGCGGATGCTGAGCGGCGAGACGCTGGGCGCCTACTGCCTCTCGGAGACGAACGCGGGGTCGGACGTCGCCTCGATGACGACGCGCGCACGCCCCACGGACGGCGGATACCGGCTCGACGGCACCAAGGCGTGGATCACCCATGCCGGGGTCGCGGACTTCTACAGCGTGTTCGCGCGCACCTCCGACGACCGGACGGCGGGCATCTCGGCCTTTCTCGTGGAGTCCGGAACGGACGGGCTGTCCTTCGGGGCGCACGAGAAGAAGATGGGCCTGACGTCCTCACCGACCGCGCAGATGCATTTCGAAGGCGTCGAGGTGCCGGCCGACCGCCTGATCGGCGCGGAGGGCATCGGCCTGCGGATCGCCCTGGCCGCCCTCGACACCGGACGCCTCGGGATCGCCGCGTGCGCCACCGGCCTCGCCCAGGCCGCGCTCGACGTCGCCGCCCGCTACGCGCTCGAGCGCCAGCAGTTCGGCCGGGCGATCGCGGAGTTCCAGGGCCTGCAGTTCCTGCTCGCCGACATGGAGGCGGCGATCTCGTCCGCCCGTGCCTCCTACCTGCTCGCTGCTCGGCTCAAGGACGCCGGCAGGCCCTTCAGCCGGCAGGCGTCCGTCGCGAAGCTGGTCGCGACGGACGCTGCCATGAAGGTGACGACGGACGCGGTCCAGGTGCTCGGTGGCTACGGCTACACCAAGGACTTCCCCGTCGAGCGGTACATGCGCGAGGCCAAGGTGACGCAGATCTTCGAGGGCACCAACCAGATCCAGCGCCTGGTCATCAGCAGGGCGCTGCTGAAGGCCGCAGGCTCACGCTGAGGGGTACCGACGCCCCTCAGCGCAGGAGGACGGCGCAGACGTCCCGGATGGAGACCATCCCCTCGATCCCGCGCTCCCCGATCACCGGGAGGTGACGGATCCCCGCCTCCATCATCCGCTCCCCCGCGGTGCGCACGCTGTCCTGCGGTTCGACGGCCACCACGCTCCCGGAGGCCATCTCCTCGGCCAGAAGGTGCTCCGGGTTGGCGCCGTCGGCGAGGTGCACGGCGACGTCCCGCTCGGACACCACCCCCGCGAAGTGTCCGTCGATGAGCACGAGGGCCGCGCTGACCTCGTTGTCCGACAGCGCCTCTGCCACCTCGCGCAGCGTCGCGTCACCCTCGACGGTGGCCACCGGCCAGCTCATGATCGCCGAGACCGGCGCGTCGACCGCGATGTCTACCAGCGACTTCATCGTCGTCCCCTCTCCTCAGGTTGGCCCCACTCTCGCGCGGACGACGAACCGGTCGTAGGGACGGAAGTCCTCAGTTCTCGCACACCGTCGCTGCACCGCCCGATCAGCGCTGCGCGCAGGGCGAGGTACCGCTCGACGTGGCGCCCTGCAGCAGGCCCCAGAGGGACGACGGCAGCTCGCGCGGGTCGTCCACCGGAACCCACCGGCCCTCCCGCACCTCGTACCGCGCCCCGGGCCCGTCCGCCAGCAGCGCGCGGACTGCGGCGACCAGCCTGTCGACGTCCGTCGCGGTCGTGCCCACGCCGACGCTCGCGCGGACGGCGCCCTCGGGCAGGCCGAGACGCGCGAGGAGCGGGTGCGCGCAGAACTTGCCGTCACGCACGCCGATGCCGTGCTCGGCGGACAGCTCGGCGGCGACCAGTCCGGGGTCGTAGCCGTCGACCGAGAACGTCACGACGCCTATCGACGACTGGCTGTCGGGCCAGATGCGGTGCACGTGCACGCCGTCGATCGCCGACAGGCCGCCGACGAGACGGTCGCGCAGGACGGTCTCGTGTACCTCGAGGGCGCCCTCGGGCAGCGTGGCCAGCGCTTCGCATGCGGCGGCGATGGCGGTGGCGCCGAGGACGTTCGGAGAGCCTGCCTCGTGCCGCTGCGGTGCAGCGGCCCACTCGGTGGAGTCGACGGCGACCGACCGGACGGCGCCGCCGCCGGCCAGGTGGGGACGCCCCGCGTCGAGCCAGTCGCGCCGACCGACCAGCACACCCGAGCCGTACGGCGCGTACAGCTTGTGGCCGGAGAAGGCGAGGTAGTCGACCCCGCTCTCCTGCAAGGAGATCCGCCGGTGCGGTGCGAGCTGCGCGGCGTCGACGACGACACGGGCCCCGTGCGCGTGAGCGATGGTGACGAGCAGGTCGACCGGTAGCTCCTCACCGGTCACGTTCGAGGCGCCGGTGACCGCGAGCAGCGCCGTGGGCCGCTGAGCGAGAGCCCTGCTCACATCGGTCAGGGTCTCCTCGAGAGTGGAGGCGACAGGGAGCACGTCATGCTCCACCTGCTGCCACGGGAGGAGGTTCGCGTGGTGCTCGAGGTCGAGAAGGAGGACGCGCCCACCGGGCGGCACGCAGCCCGCGAGCAGGTTGAGGGAGTCGGTGGTGTTCCGCGTGAACACGACGACGTCGTCCTCGCGGACGTCGAGGAAGCGCCCGACCGACACCCTCGCCCCCTCGTAGAGAGCAGTGCTCACCCGTGATGCGTAGCCTGCCCCTCGGTGCACGCTCGCGTAGTACGGCAGCACCTGCGCGACGTGCTGGGCGACGCACTCCAGGGCGGGTGCGCTCGCCGCGTAGTCGAGGTTCGCGTACGGAACCACGCGCCCGTCAACTAGTGGGACGGGGAGGTCGGCCCCCGCCACCGGTAGGAGCGGACGGTCGGCGGCGGAGCGTGCGTCCAGGTTCAGGGAGCGCGCGAGGACACTGGTCATGGCAACCTCGTCGGGTCGGGGACCCGTGCGGGTCCGCGCTTGCCGCACCACCCCGGTACGGCCTGGTCATCACCCGGGGCACCCCACCGCGGAGGAGGGTTGCCGGCCAGCAAGCCGGGGCTTTGACGCTGGCACTCGTGACCTGGTTGACAAGAGTAGAGGGCTGGGCGGAAGCCTGCCAATCACCGAGCCGGCGATTCTCACACCCCGAGACGAGAGGAGAACGACCCATCCTCCCGTGATCATGCACTCCCGCCACCCGGGCCCATCCTTCCCGGTCGCGGGGGAGCAGTCCCGCCACGGAGCCTTTCCCGCCTCCCCTCGGCCTCGGGCTACCTGCCCTTGCGTTGATCATGCAATCCCGCCACCGGGTTCTTCCCGCCTCCCGTCGGCCTCGGGCTATCTCCCCTTGTGTTGATCATGCACTCCCGCCACGCGGAGCCCCATCCGTCCCGCGTTGATCGGGGGTACTTCCCGCTCGCCGGGGAGCAAGCCCGGCCGCGCACGGAGCCGAAGGTGGCGCGAATGCATGATCACGGGGGGTGGAGGGGGACGTCACTGCGCGCCCTTCTGGTTCAAGTAGCGGCAGAATTACCCCGTTGAACTGGGGTACCTCCCGCTCGCGAGGCAGCTATCCCGCCACCCAGTGCGGCGACAACCGGACGACGTCCCCCACGACGGTCACGGCCGGCGGCTCGACACCCGCGTCGGCGGCACGCTGCGCGATGGTCTCCAAGGTTCCGACAGTGACGCGTTGGCGCGGGCCGTAACCGTCCTCGACGACGGCGACGGGCGTCGTCCCCGGCCGGCCACCGCGGATCAGCGCACGGCAGGTGCCCGCGAGCGTGGTCACGCCCATGAGCAGGACGAGGGTGTGGTCCGCCCCGCCCGGCACGTCGCCGATCTCGTCGTGCCCCGTGAGCACGCTGAACGAGCGTGCGACGCCCCGGTGCGTCACCGGGATCCCCGCAGCGGCAGGCACGGACACCGCGCTCGTCACACCCGGCACCACCTCCACCGGGACGCCGGCGTCCTCGCATGCCTGCAGCTCCTCACCTCCCCGACCGAGCACGTACGGGTCGCCGCCCTTGAGGCGCACCACGCGTCGTCCGAGCAGCGCGTGCTGCACGAGCAGAGCGTTGATCTCGTGCTGAGGTACGGGATGGTGACCGGGCGTCTTTCCGACGTCCACGACGAGGACGTCGCCGTCCAGCGCGTCGAGCAACGCGCGCGGACCGAGGCGGTCGACCACGACGACGTCCGCCTGGGCGAGCAGACGTCGTCCACGCGCCGTGATCAGCCCGGTGTCGCCGGGCCCACCGCCCACGAGGGCGACGCTGCCGAGCGTTCCCGGGGAGGGCGTCCGGTGGCGGCGAAGCGGGAGATCACCGCTCTCGAGGGCGGCGGCGACGGCGTCGCGAAGCCGCATCGCACGGCGTGGGTCCCCGCCGGCGTTGACCGCGACCTGGACGTCGTCGACCCGGGCGACGGCCGGCGTCCAGGCGCTGGACGACGACGCGTCACCTGCGTTCACGCACCAGACGCGCTGCACCTCGGCGTCCGCGGCGACAGCGGCGTCGACGTCCCGGTCGCCCGCGGCCGTGCACGCCAGCCACGCGCCGTCCAGGTCGCCGGAGCGGTACTCCCGGTCGCGCCACTCGATGCGCTCGGCGGATGCCGCCTCCGCGAGGTCCTCACAGAGCCACGGTGACACGACGACCACCTGCGCACCGGCGCCCAGCAGTCCGGCGACGCGCCGCGCCGCGACCGGCCCGCCACCGACGACCACGACACGCCGGCCGGACACGTCGAGGGACAGCGCGTACCTGCCGATCTCTGGTGGCTTTTCGGTCCGTGGACGGCCGTCGATAGAACGATTTCCCACCAGAGATCGGGAAGGGGTGGCGGCGCTCACAGGTGGATCCCGCACTCGGTCTTGGCCAGGCCCGCCCAGCGGCCCGCTCTCGGGTCCTCTCCGGGGAGCACGCGACGCGTGCACGGCTGGCAGCCGATCGACAGGTACCCCTCGGAGAGGAGCGGGTTGACGATCACCGCGTGCGCCTCGGCGTAGGCGAGGACGTCGTCGAAGGTCCACGCGGCCAAGGGGTTCACCTTCACGAGCTGGTGCCGGGAGTCCCAGCCCACGACCGGCGTGTTGGCACGTGTCGGCGACTCCTCACGGCGCACCCCCGTCGCCCAGGCCTCGTAGCCCTGGAGCTGCTGTGCGAGCGGCTCGACCTTGCGCATCCGGCAGCACGCCTCGGGGTCGCGGGCGTGCAGCTTCGGCCCGTGGTCGGCCTCCTGCTCCTCGACGGTCCGCTTCGCCAGCACGTCGACGACGTTCACCGGCATCGCCGCGGCCACCGCGTCCCGCGTCCCGATCGTCTCGGCGAAGTGGTACCCGGTGTCGATGAAGAGCACGTCGACGCCCGGCAGCCACCGTGAGACCAGGTGCGGCAGAACGGCGTCCGACATGCTGCTCGCGACCGCGAGGCCCTGCCCGAACTCCCGCACGGCCCACTGGACGACGTCGTCGGCAGAGGCGTCGGCAAGCTCACGAGAAGCTTTCTGGGCGAGCGACTTCAGGTCACTCTTGCTCCGGGCAGCACCCACGTCGGTGCGGAGCGCGGTCACCGCAGCGCTCCTTCCTCGACGCGCTGGACCCAGCCGGCGAACGTCTCCCCGTCGATCCGCTCCGAGAGGTAGCGGCGCACCAGGCGCTCGACGTAGTCCGGCAGCTCGTCCGCTGTCACCTTCAGGCCGCGCACCGTGCGCCCCAGACCTCCCTCGTCCCGGTCCACCGACGCCAGCCCACCGCCGAGGTGGACCTGGAACCCGGGGACCTGCTGGCCGTCGTCCGCCGTGACGATCTGGCCCTTGAGCCCGATGTCCGCGGTCTGTATCCGGGCGCACGAGTTCGGGCAGCCGTTGAGGTGAAGGGTGATCGGCGGGTCCAGAGCGACGCCGGCGAGACGCCGCTCCAGCTCCTGGATGGCTGTCGCGGCTGCTGCCTTCGTCTCGACGATCGCGAGCTTGCAGTACTCGATCCCGGTACACGCGATGGTGGAGCGCCGGAACGGGCTCGGAGAGACCGACAGCCCGAGCGCCTCGAGGCCTCCCACCACCGACTCGACCGACTCGGCCGGCACGTCCAGCACGAGGATCTTCTGGTACGGCGTGAGCCGGACGCGCTGCGAGCCCACGCTCTCCGCAAGCTTGGCGAGGCCGGTGAGCACCGTTCCGGAGACGCGCCCGACCACGGGTGCCGCTCCGACGTAACGCTTGCCGTCCTTCTGCAGGTGGACGCCGACGTGGTCGCCCGTCGACGTCGCTGCGGCGGGGGCGGGCCCGTCGGGCAGAGGTGCACCGAGGTACTCGTCCTCCAGCACCTGGCGGAACTTCTCGGGACCCCAGTCGGCGAGGAGGAACTTCAGGCGGGCCTTGTTGCGCAGGCGCCGGTACCCGTAGTCGCGGAAGACCTTGACGACACCGGCCCAGACGTCTGCGGTCTGGTCCGGCGGGACGAAGGCACCGAGCCGGACGGCGAGCCGCGGGTTCGTGGAGAGCCCCCCGCCCACCCACAGGTCGTACCCCGGTCCGAGCTCGGGGTGGACGACGCCGACGAACGACACGTCGTTGATCTCGTGGACGACGTCCTGGCTGGGGTGGCCGCTCAGTGCGGTCTTGAACTTGCGAGGCAGGTTCGCCAGGTCAGGGTCGCCGATGAACCGGCGGTTGATCTCTCGCACGTGGGGGGTGCAGTCGAGGATCTCGTCGGCGGCGATACCGGCAACGGGACTGCCGAGGATCACGCGAGGCGTGTCACCGCACGCGGTGGTCGTCTGCAGGCCGACGGACTCGAGCCGGCGCCAGATCTCCGGCACGTCCTCGATCTGCACCCAGTGCAGCTGGATGTTCTGGCGGTCGGTGATGTCGGCCGTGTCGCGGGCGAACAGCGTCGAGATCTCCCCGACGACGCGCAGCTGCTCGGTCGTCAGACCTCCGCCGTCGATCCGGACCCGGAGCATGAAGTACCGGTCCTCGAGCTCGTGCGGCTCCAGCTGCGCTGTCCGGCCACCCTCGATCCCCGGCTTGCGCTGCGTGTACAGGCCCCACCAGCGGAACCGGCCGTGCAGGTCCTCGGGGTCGATCGAGTCGAAACCGTGCTTGCTGTAGGTCTCCTCGATCCGCTGCCGGACGTTGAGGCCGTTGTCCCTGGCCTTGACCTCCTCGTTGGAGTTCAGCGGGGTCTTTCCGTCGACCGCCCACTGCCCGTGCGACGCCGACCGGGTCGGCCGGGGAGGCTTCGGGACGACGGCCGGCGGGGCAGGGCGTGTTTGCGTGGGGACGCTCATCGGGGGGTCCTCTGGTGGCAACAGGGACGCGGAGGCGCCGGAGGCCTCGAGCAGCAGGCAGCCCGGACGCTCCGCATCCGGACTCTGGAAGCAGACAGCCGCCTACGCCGCTCGCGCGGGCGGAAAAGCGTGCGTCAGGTCAGGTGCGGGACGGTGTGCCCGGACAACACATGAAGGCGCTCTGGACGCGCAGAAGATCCACGTGACGGCGCGAGACGAGCTGCGCGCTGCGACCGAGGACCACGAACACAACTGTAGGTTATGGCTGGCATTCGTGGCCTGATCTGTCCGGAATATGGACCCACTCGCCGACCGGCCTGCTGCCGACGTCCGGCGTGCGGGCGACGTCGCGCCGGATGACGATCAGTGTGTGCCGAGACTACGCACCACCTCGCCCAGCCAGCCGGGTTGGACGCGGCGACGTCGTGGCGGCGGCTTCGTGTACGTCGACCAGGCAGGCGCGCGTGTCGGTGACGAGGGCCTCCAGCGCTGCAAGAGCCTCGTGATCCCGCCCGCCTGGCACGACGTCTGGATCTCCCCGTACGCCAACGGCCACATCCAGGCCGTCGGCACGGACGACGCCGGCCGCCGCCAGTACCTCTACCACCCGCTCTGGTGCCAGCAGCGCGACGCGGAGAAGCACGAGCGGATCCTCACGGTCGCCGCCCGGCTGCCCGAGGCGAGAGAGCTCGTCCGGCACGACCTGAACCTGCCGGGGATGCCGCGCGACCGGGCGCTGGCGACGTCCTTCCGGCTGCTCGACCTGGGGTTCTTCCGGATCGGAGGCGAGGAGTACGCCGAGGCGAACGGCTCGTTCGGCCTGGCGACGCTACGCCGGGAGCACGTCCGGCTGTCCAATGGCCACATCGTGTTCGACTACACCGCCAAGTCCGGCAAGGAGCGGCTGATCACACTCTCGGACGACGACGTGCTCGAGGCCCTCCGCACGATGCTCCGACGCCGCACCGGCGGCGAGGAGCTGCTCGCGTGCAAGGAGGACAACGTCTGGGTCGACGTCACGAGCGCGGACATCAACCAGTACGTCAAGCAGGTCGTCGGGGGCGAGGTCTCCGCCAAGGACTTCCGCACCTGGCACGCCACGGTCCTCGCCGCCGTCGCGCTGGCCGTGTCCACCCACGCGGCGCACAGCGAGTCGGCGCGGAAGCGGGCCGTCGCCCGGGCGATGCGGGAGGTGTCGGACTACCTCGGCAACACCCCGGCGGTGGCCCGGACGTCGTACGTCGACCCTCGCGTCGTCGACCTGTTCGATGACGGCGTCACGATCGAGCCCGCGCTCCGCCAGATCGGGGACGGCGCGGCGTTCGGCGAGCCCGCGACGCACGGAGCCATCGAGGAAGCCGTGCTGGAGATGCTCAGCCAGCCGCCGCCGTCCTCGGTGCGGGCCGCTCGGCGCCGGTGACCCGCCCACCCTCGCCCCTCCCCCCGCGTTGATCATGGAGGACCCCATCACCTCACCTTGATCATGGAGTTCCGCCCACCTCGGCGGTCAGGCCCAGCCCAGCTCGTGCAGCCGCTCGTCGCTGATGCCGAAGTGGTGGGCCACCTCGTGGACGACGGTCACGGCGACCTCCTCGGCGACCTCTTCCGGGGTGTCGCAGATGGCGAGGGTGGGGTTGCGGAAGATCGTGATCCGGTCGGGCAGGGAGCCCGCCGCCCACCACTCGCCGCGCTCGGTCAGTGGCGTGCCCTCGTAGAGGCCGAGCAGGTCGGGCGCGTCGTTCGGGGCGTCGTCCTCGATCAGGATGGCCACGTTCGCCATGGCGCGAGCGAGCTCCTCCGGGATCAGGTCCAGGCCGTCGGCCACGGCCTCCTCGAACGCCTCGACGGACATCTCGACCACGAGCCGAGTGTCTCCGATCCGACGCCGGAACGGGCGGCCGCCGTCCCTCGACCCGCCCCCGCTTTGAAGAGGAGGTGCTCCTCCCCCTATGCTTGCGGACGTCCTCGACGGTTCGACGTCCTTGGATCGTGGACGAGGGGCGTCACCCGGCCCCCATCGTCTAGCGGCCTAGGACACCGCCCTTTCAAGGCGGCAGCGCGGGTTCGAATCCCGTTGGGGGTACGCAGTACAGGTTGGACAAGAGCACAGAGAGCACGGTCTCAGCAGCATCGAGGTCCCGTAGCGCAGTTGGTTAGCGCGCCGCCCTGTCACGGCGGAGGTCGCGGGTTCGAGTCCCGTCGGGGTCGCTTGACGAGCGGCGACGCTCGTAACGGCCAGGTAGCTCAGTTGGTACGAGCGTCCGACTGAAAATCGGAAGGTCGGCGGTTCGACCCCGCCCCTGGCCACCAGCAAAAGCGCAGGTCAGCGAGTTGCTCGCCCTACGGCTTTTGGTCTGCGGGGGCCGCTGATAGCAGTAGTTGGTAGCAGCTGGAACCGCCTGCGCGTCACGCCAACCGCTCCCCGAGCAGGTGGAGAGCCTTCCGCTTCTCCTCCAGCGACGTGTGCGCGTAGATCGTCATGGTCACGTCGATCCCGCTGTGCCCGACGATCTGTTGCACGACGTGCGGGGGCACGCCCTCGGTCAGGAGCAAGGTCACGCACGTGTGCCGCAGGTCGTGGAACCGCGGCAGCGGCTCGTCCAGCACTTGGCGGACCCTGCACCAGCTGCGGTTCAGGTTGTCGGGCTCGATGGGTGTGCCGATGGTGGTGGCGAAGACCATGCCGGAGCCCACCCATCGGCTCCCGGCTGTCAAGCGTCCCTTGCCCTGGGCGACCCTGTGTGCCCTGAGTGCCTCGACGACCGGCGGCGGCAAGGGCACCGTTCGGCGGGAGGTGCGGGTCTTCGGCGGGAGCAGCTGCAGCCGGCCATCGACGCGCTGCAGCGTGTGCACCACTTGGAGCGTCCCCTCGTCGAGGTCGACGTGTTCCCACTGGAGCCCGAGCAGCTCGGCACGGCGGAGGCCGAGGTACACCGCCAGCACATAGAGCGCCGAGAGCCGGTCGGACTTCGCGGCACTGAGCAGGTTCCGCGCCTGCTTCGGAGTCAGGCCGTGGCCCACCTCGTAGACCGGGCCCGGCACTTGGACGAGCTTGGCGACGTTCCGAGCCAGCAGCTCGTCCCGCATCGCGTTCTGTAGACCTGCGCGGAGCACCGCATGCACGAACTGGACACCACGCCGCTGCAAGCCGTCCTGCCCAAGCTCCTGACACATGACCCGAACGTCGCGCATCGTCAGTGTCCTGAGCTTCTTCTTGCCGATGCGTGGGGCGATGTGGCGACGGACCGCCAGCTCGTAGCCCTGGTAAGTCTTGGCTGCCCGGTTCGGCCTGACGACGGTCTCGAGCCAGTGCTCCAGGTACGCCTGGACGTTCCAGTTCTCGACAGATACCCGCACACCGGCGTCGGCCTCGCGGAGCAGCTTGTCCTGCTTCTCCTTCGCTTCCGCGCGAGTGCGCCCATAGACCCAGACACGCTTACGCCCCCCGGTGTTGGTCGGCACGAAGGCAACGGCCGCCCATCGTCCGTCTTGTCGCCGGTAGATCGTGTGCTCACCGTTCGCCCACCGACTCATGTCGACTCCTCGACCATGCGCTCGACCATGTCGCGGCAGGCCTTCACGGGGACCAGCCGGCGACGGCCGATCTTGACGGAAGCGAGGATTCGCGTCCGCATGAGGTCGTAGATCGTCGACCTCGTGACACCGAGGACTTCGGCAGCCTCCTCGGGACTGAGTAGCAGCTTTTCCATCTCGTTTCTCTCCTCGAATCTCCTGACTACCGCCCGACAGCACGCGCCCGGCGACAACGGGCTCAAGGGCCCCGGACGCCTCGACGACACGCGACCCACAGAAGATCTAAAGAAAGATCCATTTCTGCTACGGTCGGACTCGTGACCGCCGAGACCGTCCAGCCCCTGCGCCCCGACTCCGAACCAGCACCTTTGCCGAAGGTGGTCGGAGGGTTCAAGACGGTCCTGGCGGACCCGCCGTGGCGCTTCACCAACCGCACGGGCAAGGTCGCACCAGAGCATCGCCGACTGGATCGCTACTCAACGATGACCTTGGCGGCGATCAAGGACATCGAGGTCGCGGACGTGGCGGCCAAGAACGCCCACCTCTACCTCTGGGTACCGAACGCGCTGCTGCCCGACGGGCTCGCGGTGATGGAGTCGTGGGGATTCCGGTACGTCAGCAACATCGTGTGGGCCAAGCGCCGCAAGGACGGCGGTCCCGACGGCCGCGGCGTCGGGTTTTACTTCCGCAACGTCACCGAGATCCTGCTCTTCGGGGTGCGCGGTTCGATGCGAACGCTCGCCCCCGCCCGCCGTCAGGTCAACATGATCGAGACCCGCAAGCGTGAGCACAGCCGCAAACCGGACGAGCAGTACGAGCTGATCGAGGCCTGCTCGCCCGGACCGCACCTGGAGTTGTTTGCCCGCCAACCCCGCAAGGGTTGGAGAGTTTGGGGTGATGAGTCGCTCGAAGAGGTCGAGCCCCGCGGCAAGGTCCACCGCGGGTACGCAGGCGGGCTTATCGCCACCCCCGACCTCGACCCCTACGAGCGCCTCCAGCCGGACACCCAGGCAGCCGTCGCAGCGGCACTGCGCGAGCAGTACGAGAACAAGAAGAGCATTCGCGAACTCTCCGCTGAGACCGGCTACAGCATCCAGCGGGTCCGAACGCTGCTCGGTACGGCTGAGGCGGAGATTCGACCTCGAGGCGGCGCTGGAAGGTCCGCAACGCGCTGAGGCGAGCTTGGAGTGGCACATCCACCCATCGACATGCGCCACACACCGAGACGGTCGGCTGCCGTTGCCACTCCGCGCCACGCGGGCCGCGCACCACCAAGGTGTCGGTCCATCCTGTTAGCTAAGTACGGCGCAAGCGACCAGACCTATTGTCGTCCGGTTCGTGATCGGCGATCTATGGGTCAGCTGTCCCAATGCCAGCAGCTCCGGCGACGAGCCCTTCCTTGCCCTGTTGGACCCCGACCTCGACGTCGAGCAGGTGGGCGGCTTCTCGGGGGTGACCCGCTGGGATGCCACGCTGGGACGATGGGTACCCGACGAGTAGTCGGACGAGGTGCCTCGCCGTTCGGGGTGGTCATCCCGCATCAGGTCGCCGCTGAAATTCCACGGAGCTCTGGACATCCTCACGAGCAGGTGGGCCGGGCCCATCGCCGCGCCCAGGCTCAGCAGAACGCGGCTGGGAGGAGCAAGTCGACGGTGGTCATTGGTCAGAACCACGCGGTGGGGCGTACAACACCGATCGCTGCGAGTCGTCCACTGAAGTATGGGTCAGCCTCGGCGACGTGGCACGGTGGACGGTCTTGCGGAGCGAGCGCTTTCGCGGGTCAAGAACGGTCGAAGACCCGCGCTCCTGGTGCCAGTCAACTCCGAGACGGCGCGGCGGGAGCCTCCGCACCGCATGCACCGGCTTCTCCTTCCCGTTGACCCACGCCGCGCCGGCGGCGATGCCGGTGTACTCGTCGATGACGGCCCAGGCTTGGCACTCCGCGACGATTGGGCAGCCAGCGCAGACCTGCAACAGCGGGGCGGCCGCAGCGAACGCGGCGTCCGGGGTGGTTGCCTCCTCGTGCAGCTTCTCCTGGGCGCTCCACAGATCGCCTTCCTCCCGGCACGCCGCGGCATAGAGCCGCGCTGCCGCGCGATCGCCGGCGCGTTGGCTTGCACTGCGCGCAGCCCAAAGATGGTTCTCGTCGGTGACCAGGCTCGAGCCGTCCGAGAACCCTCACGCGATAGCAGGGACGCCCCTCGGCCACCTCGGTGGTGGTGGTGACCCGGACAGCCCGGCCGTCCTCGGCGAAGACGTACTGGCCGACTTGGATCTCACCCATCGTCGTCCACCCGTCAGGAGTGGGGATTGGGGTGTCGATGGCGAGCGCCTCGCCTCCGAGGAACTCGGCGTCGGGTCGCTGGGTCGATAGGACGAGGTGGATGCGGGCGGTGCGCGCCTTG
>JBKHWX010000079.1:0-2296 GCA_046566325.1 Actinomycetes bacterium
GCTCACCGGACCACCGTCGTCCAGGACGTGGCGTGCTGATCGCAGCTGCGGCGTAGGGGGCCGCGCCGGCCACCCAGCCGCTCATGCCCGAAGGAGGACTGATGGACCTGACCTGGTTGCAGCCCGTGGTGAGCGGCCGAGGACCGTTCACGAGCGTGCACATCGACGTCTCGCGCGAGACGGCGGACGCGGCGCACGAGATCGAGCTGCGGTGGCAGGCGGTCCGGCGGTCCCTCGAGGAGCAGGGGGCGCCGTCCGAGGTGCTGGACTCCCTGGAGCAGACGGTGCTGCAGTCGACCGGCAGGGCGGGCGACCAGGGGCGCAGCGTCGTCGTCGGCGCGGACGGCGTGCTGCTCGACCGGGTGGTCCCGCGGCGTCCGGTACGGGACAGCGGCCACTACGGCGCCATTCCGCACCTGATGCCGCTCGTCCGCGGGCTGGACGGCGCCACGACGTACGTGCTCGTCGAGACCGACCGGGCCGGCGCCGAGATCACCGTCGTCGACCCGATGGCCGCGGAGCAGGAGCACGAGGAGGTCGAGGGCGGCCACGACGTGCTGCACAAGGTCCCAGGTGGCGGCTGGTCGCACCGGCGCTTCCAGAGCAGGGTCCAGGACTCCTGGGACCGCAACGCGGAGGCGGTCGCGGCGCAGGTCGATCGGGCCGTGGACGAGCACCGGCCCAGCGTCGTTCTCGTGACCGGCGACCCGTACGCGTGCTCGGCGCTGAGCGAGGCTCTGGGCACCGAGGCCCGGGGTCTGGTCGAGCAGGTCGAGGGCGGCGGGCGCGCGGAAGGCACCGACGACGAGGCCTTCGCACAGCGTGTCGAGGAGGTACTGACCCGCCGTCGACAGGAGCGGATGGGCGACGTGCTCGCGCGGTACACACAGGCGGTGGGGCAGGACAGCCAGGTCGCCGTCGGCTTCCACTCGGTGGTCGAGGCCACCCGTGGCGCTGCCGTCGACACCCTCCTGCTGCACGACGAGCCCAGCTCGGACCTGCGGCTGTTCGCCGGCGAGGACCCGATGCAGATCGGTACGACCCGTCAGGACGTCGAGGCGCTCGGCGCGCAGCAGGTCATCGAGGACCGGGCGGACGCCGTCCTCATCAGGGCACTGGCCGGCGAGAGCGCGAGCATCACGCTCGTCGACCCGGGCGACGTGCTCAAGGACGGGATCGGGGCGCTGCTGCGGTTCGACGTCCGGCCGCCGGTGCCAGGTGGCCGGGGGTAGCCCGAGGGTCTGGATCGGCACCTCCGGCTGGCGGTACTCCCGCTGGCGCGGTGACTTCTACCCCAAGGGGCTGCCGCAGCGGCGCGAGCTCGGCTACCTGTCCGAGCAGATGGCCACCGTCGAGATCAACGGATCGTTCTACTCCCTGCAGCGGCCCGAGAGCTACGCGGCGTGGGCGCGAGCGACGCCGGCGGGTTTCGTGTTCGCCGTCAAGGGCGGCCGCTTCATCACCCACATGAAGAAGCTGAGCGGGGTCGAGACGCCGCTCGCCAACTTCTTCGCCTCGGGGGTGCTGGCGCTGGGTGAGAAGCTCGGCCCCGTGCTGTGGCAGCTGCCGCCGTCGCTGGGGTTCGACGCAGAGCGCGTCGAGCGGTTCCTGACCCTGTTGCCGCGCAGCACCGGGGACGCCGCCCTGCTGGCCGGGCAGCACGACGAGCGCCTCGACGGCCGGGCGTGGACGACCTCCGAGGTGGACCTGCCGATCCGGCACGCGCTGGAGGTGCGGCACGCGAGCTTCCTCGCCGCGGACTCGATTGCCCTGCTGAGGCGCTTCGGCATGGCCCTGGTCGTCGCCGACTCGCCGGGCAAGTGGCCGTTCGCCGACGAGAACACCGCCGACTTCGCCTACGCCCGCCTGCACGGGGACGTCGAGCTGTACGCGAGCGGGTACTCGGCCGAGACGCTGGGGGAGTGGGCGCGGCGGGCCGAGCGTTGGACCGCCGACGGCCGCGACGTCTACGTGTACTTCGACAACGACGCCAAGGGGTTCGCACCGTGGGACGCCCTGGCGCTGGCGCGTCTCGTCCCCCGAGGTTGATCCACCCCTGTCCGTGATCATGTAATCCCGCCACCCCTCGTTGATCACGGGATCCCGCCTCACAGCCAGCCGGCGGGATCATTCAATCTCCGCGGCCCAGCCCACCCGGCGTGATCATGCAATCTCGCCACTCAGGGACACCTGTGTCGAGGATCCGGCGCGGATATTGCACCGGATCCTCGACCATCTGGCGTGCGTTACGCGGCGGGCCGCTCGCCGCCCCCGCCCAGCTCGCTTTCCAAGCCAC
>JBKHWX010000080.1:0-4694 GCA_046566325.1 Actinomycetes bacterium
AAAAAGTTGGCGAGAGCCCTCTCGTGTGCGTCGGACAGGTCGATGTCCGGCCGTCACCACACTCTCCGAAAGGACAGCCGATGCAGCAGTTCCGCGAGCGCGCCGTCGTCCAGGCCGTTCCGAAGCAGCTCCTGGTGGGAGGCAGGTGGCTCGACGCGGCGTCCGGCGAGACGCTGGACGTCGTCGACCCGTCGACCGGTCAGGTGCTGTGCAGCGTCGCGGACGCAAGCCCGGACGACGGCATGGCGGCCCTCGAGGCCGCAGCGGCCTCGCAGAAGGAGTTTGCCGCCGTCCCCCCGCGGGACCGGTCGGGCATGCTGATGACCGCCTTCCGGCTGCTGCACGAGCGGATCGACGACCTCGCCCTGCTCATGACGCTCGAGATGGGCAAGCCGCTTGCCGAGTCCCGGGGCGAGATCGTGTACGCGGCCGAGTTCTTCCGGCACTTCGCGGAGGAGGCGGTGCGCATCAGCGGTGGCTACCAGGTCGCGCCGGCAGGAAACGCTCGGTTCCTGCTCGCGAAGCAGCCCGTCGGGCCCTGCCTGCTGGTCACGCCGTGGAACTTCCCGATGGCGATGGGGACGCGCAAGATCGGGCCGGCCATCGCGGCCGGCTGCACGAGCGTGGTCAAGCCGGCGGCGCAGACCCCGTTGTCGATGCTGGCTCTCGCAGCGATCCTGCAGGAGGCCGGGGTCCCCGAGGGTGCGGTGAACGTCGTGACGACGAGCCGGGCAGGGCAGGTGATGGAGCCCATGATCAGGTCGGGGCTGGCTCGCAAGCTGTCGTTCACCGGCTCGACCGCCGTCGGACGCCGTCTGCTCGAGCAGTGCGCGGACAAGGTGCTACGGACGTCGATGGAGCTCGGCGGCAACGCGCCGTTCGTCGTGTTCGCGGACGCCGACCTCGAGGCCGCGGTGGAGGGCGCGCTCGCGGCGAAGATGCGGAACTCCGGGGAAGCGTGCACCGCCGCGAACCGGATCTACGTGCACGCCGACGTGGTCGACGAGTTCGGCAAGCGGCTGGCGGAGCGGATGAGCCGGCTGCCCGTGGGGCGCGGCGTCGAGGAGGGCGTGCGGGTGGGTCCGCTGATCGACGGCGACGCGCGGGCGAAGGTGCAGGAGCTGGTGGAGGACGCCGTCCGCCAGGGTGCGCGCGTCGTCACCGGAGGCGAGCCGGTCGAGGGCGACGGGTACTTCTACCCGCCGACGGTGCTGACCGAGGTCCCCGAGTCGGCGCGAATGCGCCACGAGGAGATCTTCGGACCCGTCGCCCCGATCTCCTCGTTCCTCGACGAGGACGAGGTCGTGGCCGAGGCGAACGACACCGAGTACGGGCTCGTCGCATACGTGTACACGCGTGATCTCGAGCGCGCGCTACGTGTCGCCGAGGCGCTGGAGACGGGCATGGTCGGGCTCAACCAGGGGGTGGTGTCCAACCCGGCCGCGCCGTTCGGCGGTGTGAAGGCATCCGGCCTCGGTAGGGAGGGCGGTGCTCTCGGTATCGAGGAGTTCCTGGAGACCAAGTACATCGGGATCGCGATGTCCAGTTCCTAAGACCCCGCGGTGATCATGCACTTCCGCCACCCTGGGGGCCGCCCCGGGGCCACCCCACCGCGGTGATCAGGCACGTCCGCCACCCTGGGCCCCCGCCGTGATCATGCACTTGCGCCACCCTGGGGAGGCCCCCAACCCTTCGCACTTCGAGTGGAAGGTAGCGGGAGTGCGTGATCACCGTGGGGTGGCGGAAGTGCATGATCGCGACGGTGCGTGGGGTGGCGGAAGTGCATGATCGCGGCGGGGTGAGGCGTGCCGGGTGGGGGCGGGGTGGCGGAAGTGCATGATCACGTGGGGTGCGGTGACGGTCAGGAGGCGGACGGCGCGAGCAGCACTCCGTGGCCAAGGCGTCGCAAGGCGTCTTGCATGTGCTCGGCGAGCAGTGTGTTGACGAGATCCTCGTCCTTGCGCTTCAAGGCATCGACGATGCCGAGGTGCTCCTCGACGCGGTGGTCCCCCGTCTCGTAGCTGCCCTGTAGGCCGACGATGCACATGCGTGTCTCGGTGAGCAGGGTCTGGTGCATCCGGGCGAGCCGCGGGCTCTGGGCGAGCTGCACGAGCAGCTCGTGGAACTCCAGGTCCGCCTCGCCGACCTTGGCCGCCTCGCCGCGAGCCGCGGCCCGCGCCATCTTCTTGACCACCGTCGTGAGCCGGGCCGCGGGTCGCGCCGGCCCGAGCCGGATGATCTCCGCGGCCGCCGCCCGTTCGACGGCCGTGCGTGCCACGTAGATGTCGCGGACGTCGTCCTCGGACAGCTCGACGACGAACAGGCCCCGGTTGCGGATCGAGACGAGCAGCCCCTCTTGGCTCAACCGCTGCATGGCCTCGCGCAGCGGCCCGCGGCTGACCCCGAGCTCACGGGCCAGCTCCGCCTCGCCGAGCTGCGTGCCCGGCGCCAGCTCGCCGCTGCTGATCGCCGCTCTCAGCTGGCGCGCGATGATGCTGGGCGTCGACTCCCGCTCGACCGGCTGGATCGACCTCGCTGCCGCCATGGGCGCTGCTCCCGTCCCGCTCGCACCGAAATCGCCAGACCGAAACGGCTCAGAGCCGGAAGAGGGAGCCGAGCCCGTCGAGGCGGGTCGCGGCGTCTGCGATCCTCAGGCCCTCCCAGACCGTCACCTGGTTGGCCGTCAGCACCGGCTTCTGGACGGCGTCCTCCAGCTCGTCCACCCACTGCAGCGAGTGCATGGCGGTGTCGGGCACGAGGACGGCGTCCGCGTCGTCCCGGTAGGCCGCCCGAACCATCTCGCGGACACGCAGCCGGTCGAACGTGCCGACCTCGGCCGCGGTGATCACACCGTGGCTGCCCAGGGCGACCACGTCGACGCCGCCCCGCGTGAGGAAGTCGGCGAAGTGGCGCGCGACGTCCTGCGGGTAGGACGCGGCCACGGAGACGCGGCGCACTCCCAGGGCCTTGGCCGCCTCGACGAAGGCGATCGACGTCGACGAGACGGGCAGGTCGAGGACCGACGCGATTCCCGCCACCTGCTTCTGCGCGCCCTCCCAGCCGAAGACGAAGCTGCCGGAGGTACAGGCCCACATCACGCTGTCCGGCCAGTGGTCCGCGAGCGCCTTCGCCCCCTCCGCGAGCCGCTCCGCGCTCCCGAGGTCGAGCAGCGCGTCGACCCGGTGCGCGTCCTCGCCGACCGAGGTGTGAACGAGGGGCAGGCGGACGGCGCCGCCGAGGCGCCGCTCGAGCGCGGGGAAGTCGTCCTCCGCGCCGAAGCCGGGGTAGAGCAGACCGACGACCGGAGCAGCGCCTGGCATTGGCATTCCGAAGCCTTCCCCTCAGCAGGTGGATTGTCGACAAAGCTACAAGAGACCCTGCTCGTGATGGCCCAACATCCGGATCGCGCACAGCGCGTACGTGCGTGCGGCGACGACGAGGTGGTCGAGGGCGACGGACTCGTCCGGGCGGTGCGCCTGGGTCTGCACCGAGCCGGGCCCGAGGACGACGACCGGCACGTCCGCGTCCCGGGCGACGAAACCGCCGTCGCAGGCGGCGGTCCAGCCGGCGAGGGGCAGGTCGGGCCCGCCGGCGTCCCGGACCGCCTGCTGCGCGACACGCACCAGGGGCTCGTCCGGCGGCGTCTCGAACCCCGGCATCTCCATCGTCATCCGGACGTCGGCCCGCAGCCCCCGCTCCTCGAGCCGCAGCCCGTCGATGCGCTCCCGGACGTCGGCCAGCACCTGGTCGTGGTCCTCTTCGGGGAGCAGCCGCCGGTCCGCCACGAGCGTGGACTCCGCAGGCACGGTCGAGGTGCCGGTGCCACCGGAGATCTGACCGACGCTCCACGTCGCCGGACCCGCGAGGGGATGCGCGGCCGCGCGCAGCTCGTCGTGCCAGCGCTCGAGCTCGCGGGTGACCGCGGCCGCGCCGTAGATGGCGTTGGCGCCGTCCGCAGGGTTGCCGGCATGCGCGGCCCGGCCGGTCACGGTCACCTCGACGTAGGAGTCGCCTCGGGCCGCGACCACGGTCTGCAGGTCGGTGGGCTCGGCCACGACGCAGCCCGCGAAGGGCGCAGAGCTGAGCGTGCGGACGTACGAGCGGATGCCCTTGCCGCTCTCCTCCTCGTCAACGAGCGCCGCCAGCTCGACTGGCCCGCTCAGCCCCACGCCCGTCCCGCGCAGCGCCGCCATCGCGACGACGCACGCGGCAAGGCCGCCCTTCATGTCGGCGGAGCCCCGTCCGAAGAGCCGGCCGTCCCGGACCGTCCCCGAGAACGGCGGCACCGTCCAGCCCTCGCCGACCGGGACGACGTCCGTATGGCCGAGCAGCAGCAGCCCCGGGCCGGGACCGCCCGGGAGGACCGCAGAGAGGTTCGCGCGCCCGCGCTCGACCTCTGTAGTGGACACGTCCAGGCCCAGCCCACGGCAGGCGCGCGCCAGCTCGGCGACCGTCGCCGCCTCACCCCCCGGAGGGTTCTGCCCTTCCTGGCGGACCAGAGCCACTGCCAGCTCGCGGACGTCGTCCTCGCTGATCTGCTCGAGGACGGCGCGCTCCGCGGACTGCAGCGTGACGGCGTCAGCCACCGTGGGGGTCCTTGATCATGAGGTCGAAGGCGCGCCGGAGCCGCTCGACGCCGACGACCGTGCGGTCGGGCGCGGTCGAGGCGAAGCACAGGCGGAACGCGTTGCGGA
>JBKHWX010000081.1:0-8521 GCA_046566325.1 Actinomycetes bacterium
CACCCGTGTAGAGGCAGCCACGAACCCACCAGAGATCGGCGTGCGGGCGGGGTCAGTCCCGGCGCCGGTCCGGGGCGGGGGCGCCCACGACGTGCCGTCGGGCGGTGTCCCACGCCACGAGAAGGGCCTTCCTGACCGGGATCGAGGAGGTTCCGAGGATGCGGACGACGACGCCGGCGTCGAACGGGAGGGCGGTCACCCCGGCCAGGACGTCCGGGCACTGTCGGTCCAGCGCCGTGACGAGCGCCGGCTGCAGCCCGTCGAGCTGCAGGGGAGGCGCGAGCGCGAACAGGGCCGCGGAGACGCCGTACCGGCCGAGGCGTGCGGGTGAGTCCGCGCGTCCCCAGGTGTCGCCGAACTGCAGGGCGTCGACGGCGACCTGCGCACCGTCCGGCCGCAGGAAGCGCGTCCAGCTGCAGTAGACGTCGTAGTCGTGCCACTCGCCACGCGCCACGCGGCCGGGCAGGGTCGTCTCCGCGACCAGCACCGTGGCCTGGGGGTCGACGGTCACCGTGGTCTCGGTGAAGAACCGGGACGCGCGGAACGGGATCACCGGCTCGGGGAGGTACTCCAGCAGCGCGCCGGGGCCCGCGCTGACGTTGACGAGCTGGGTCGCGTAACCCGAAGGCATGCCGAACACCTTCGTCGCCGACTGCGTCGTCAGGTGCGCCTGCCCGCCCGCAGCCACCTCGACGTCCACGCGGTAGCGGTCGCCCTGGACCATGCCGCCCCCCTGCTGCTGCAGGTAGACGAAGGCCATGCCGGGCAGAGCCCGGTCGAGGTAGATGGGGCGCAGCACGTAGAGCGGGGTCCGGTGGAACTGCCGGACGACGCGGGTGGCGCCGGCGACGGGCGCGAGTCCCAGGTCCAGCAGCCCCACGGTATGCGGACGAGCGGTCTCGGCGGCCTCGAGCCGTCGGAGCGGCTCGGGCAGGCGGGCCGGGGACCACCAGCGGGGGTCCCGGCGCTGCGTCGCTCTCGACAGGGGGAGCACTACCCGGCGACGGGCACGCGGCCCGACAGCATCCCTGCGGCGCTCAGGTGCGCGAGCACCTCGTCGAGACCTGTCCCCGCGAAGCAGTCGGTGAACACGAAGGGCCGGCCGCCCCGGACGGCGCGGGCGTCCCTCTCCATCACCGCGGGGTCCGACCGGACGTAGGGGGCGATGTCGATCTTGTTGATGACCAGCAGGTCCGACGAGGTGATGCCGGGCCCGCGCTTGCGGGGGATCTTGTCGCCCTCCCCGACGTCGATGACGAAGACGAAGAAGTCCGCGAGGGCGCGGCTGTAGGTCAGGGTCAGGTTGTCACCGCCGGACTCGAGGAGCACGAGGTCGGTCTCCGGGAAGCGCTCGGTGAGCTCCTGCACCGCTTCGAGGTTCATCGTCGGGTCGTCCCGGACGGCTGTGTGGGGGCAGGAGCCGGTCTCGACCCCCACGACCTTCTCCCCGGGCAGCACGCCGGACAGGGTCGCACGGACGTGGTGCGCGTCCTCCTGCGTGAAGATGTCGTTCGTGACGACGACGGGGTGATGGCCGGCCCGCACGAGCCGTGGGACCAACGCCTCGATCAGGGCCGTCTTCCCCGACCCGACCGGGCCGCCGATCCCCACCCGGGGCACCGGGCCGCCGAGCCGCTCCAGCTGCGGCGCCGCCAGGTCCTCGCGGACTGCGTGGCTGTGCCCGTGCCCGACCATCACGTCGTCGTCGGACGACGGCCGCTCGCCGACCGCGTGGACGTGCCCGTGGCCGACGGGGGAGTGGCTGTGCGGCTCGCCCTCCAGGTCGTGAGCGGTCATGGCGGCTCTCCTTGTCTTCGCGGCGTTCGAATTTTCGTGGCGTTCAATCGTCGGGACGTCGTGTCTTCGGGTGTGTTCGTGTCCATCCTTGGTCAGCTCCTGAAGAGCCGCAGAGAGGCCTGCTCGTGACGCATGCTCATCACGTCCACGAGCGGTGTGCAGCTGTGCATGTCGTCCAGCCGGGCGGCGCATGCCGCCGACGCGGCCGAGGCGACGGCGGGCTCGCAGCGGTGCAGCACCGCCTGCGCCGTCCGGTGGTCGGCGACCCCCAGCCGGACGCTCGCGTTGACCCATCCCGCGGCGAAGGCATAGAGCTCGGCGGTCACCGCGGAGACGAGGGGCACGTTCCGCTCCGCGGCGAGCAGGCCCATGACGACGGCCCCGTGACCGGGCACCGCGCCGGCTCGCACCAGCCGGCCGTACGCCAGCACCGCCGGCCCTGCGAACGAGCCGACCACCGTGCTGAGCAGGCCTCGGCCTGTCCGCGTCGACGCCTCGCGCGTCTCCCGGGTCAGCTTCACCGAGCTCAACCGCAGGTCGACCTCGCGCGTCAGCTGCTCGTCGTACGCGTCGGCCGCGGGAGCCGTCGGAACGGCCCGGTGCGCCCACGCGAGCGCCACGCCGTCCGCCGGCGCGATGGCGTGCTCGACCTGGTCGGCGAGCAGCGCGGACAAGACCGGGACCGACGCGCCCACCGCCACCTCGCCGGCCTGGACGAGCGACTCCAGCCCGTGCGAGAGCGTGTACCGGCCGCTCGGGAACGCCGAGTCGGCGAGCTGCAGCGCGGTGAAGAGCTGTGCTGAAGAGAGCAACGCTCTCGGCTCTTCGAGCCCCAGGCCGTAGGTGTCCTCGACCGCCTCGCCGCTGCTGCCCTCCGCGGTCACCCGCACCCTCAGACGATGTAGTAGAGCTGCGCCATCGACACCTCGTCGGTCGGCGGCACCTCCGCGAGCTCGCCGTCGACGTAGACCTGGTAGGTCTCGGGGTCGATCCGGATGTCGGGCGTCGCGTCGTTGCGGACCATCTGCTGCTTGCCGATGATGCGGCAGCCGTGCACGGGCTCGACCCACCGGTCGAGCCCCAGCCTCTCGTGTACCCCGGCGTGGATCGAAGCGGCCGACATGAACGTCATCGACGTGCGAGCGACGGCCTTTCCCTGGGTGCCGAACATGCCACGCATCAGCACGGGCTCGGGTGTCGGGATGGACGCGTTCGGGTCGCCCATCATCGACCATGCGACGAAGCCGGCCTTGAGCACGTACTTCGGCTTGACCCCGAACGTGTTCGTCGGCCAGAGCACGATGTCGGCGACCTTGCCGGGCTCGAGCGAGCCGACGAGGTGGCTGATGCCGTGGGTGATGGCCGGGTTGATCGTGTACTTCGCGAGGTAGCGCAGGATTCGGTTGTTGTCGTGCTGGTCGGGGTCGCCGGGGAGCTTGCCGCGTTGCTTCTTCATCTTGTCGGCCGTGCGCCACGTCGTCGTGACGGTGTCCCCGATGCGGCCCATCGCCTGCGAGTCCGAGGAGTACATGGACAGCACGCCAAGGTCCTGCAGCACGTCCTCCGCGGCCTCCGTCTCGCCGCGGATGCGTGACTGCGCGAACGCCACGTCCTCCGGGTTCTGCGGGTTCAGGTGGTGCGTCACCGTCGTCATGTAGAAGAGGTTGTCGGTGGTGTCGGTCGTGTAGGGCCGCGTCGGGTTCGTGGACGACGGGAGGATGTTCGGCAGGGCGGCGATGGCCATGATGTCCGGCGCGTGCCCACCCCCCGCGCCCTCGGTGTGGTACGTGTGGATGGCGCGGCCGTTGATCGCGTCGATCGTCTCGGCCAGGTAGCCGCACTCGTTCAGCGAGTCCGTGTGGATCGCGACCTGGACGTCGTACTCGTCGGCGACGGTGAGCGAGCAGTCGATGACGGACGGCGTCGCGCCCCAGTCCTCGTGCACCTTCAGACCGCACGTGCCCGCGCGGATCTGCTCGGCCAGCGTCTCGGGCCGGCTGCTGTTCCCCTTTCCGAGCAGGCCGACGTTGACGGGCAGGGCCGCGGTCGCCTCGAGCATCCGGAAGATGTTGAAGGGCCCTGGCGTGCAGGTCGTCCCCTTGGAGCCGTCCGCGGGTCCCGTGCCACCGCCGAGCAGCGTGGTGATGCCGTTCGACAGGGCGTGCGGAATCTGGTCGGGCGTGAGGAAGTGGACGTGCGAGTCGATCCCCCCGGCGGTCGCGATGAGACCCTCGCCCGAGATCGCCTCCGTGCCCGCACCGACGATCAGGTCCGGGTCGACGCCCGACTGCAGGTTCGGGTTCCCCGACTGTCCGATGCCGACGATGCGGCCGTCCTTGATGCCGATGTCGGCCTTGACGATGCCGAGCAGCGGGTCCATGACCACCACGGAGGTGATCACCAGGTCCAGCGCCCCGTCCTCGTTGCGCACGCCGGGTGTCTGGCCCATGCCGTCGCGGGCGGTCTTGCCGCCGCCGTAGACGACCTCCTCGCCCGGGGTGAGCAGGCTGTCCTCGACCTGCGCGATGAGCTCGGTGTCGGCGAGCCGGAAGCGGTCGCCCTTCGTCGGGCCGTAGAGGGACGCGTAGGTGAAGCGCGAGATGGTGGTCACCGCGAGTCCTCCTGGTGCTCGCCGGGGTCCCCCGTCGGTTCGTGCCAGCCCTCCATGCCCAGGTAGCCGCGCTCCTTCGCCCGGCGCATCGCGAGCCGGACCGTCTGCTCAGAGTCCATGCCGCCGTCCACCAGGCCGTCGAAGCCGACGATCCGCCGCATGCCGCCGAACTCGACGAGCTCGACGTCCTTCTCGTCCCCCGGTTCGAAGCGGATGGCCGCGCCCGCCGGGACGTTCAGGCGCATCCCGAAGCTCTTCGGCCGGTCGAACTTCAGGGCTCGGTTGGCCTCGAAGAAGTGGTAGTGGGAGCCGACCTGGATGGGGCGGTCGCCCGTGTTCTGCACGTGGAGCTCGACGGTGCGTCGTCCGGCGTTGATCTCGACCGGCTCGTCCGAGAGCAGCCACTCACCAGGGATCATCGCGCCAGCTCGCTCTCGCTCACGGGATCGGGTTGGAGACGGAGATCAGCTGTGTCCCCGTCCGGAAGGTCGCCTCGACCTGGACGATGGTGACCATCTCGGGGACGCCGGGCAGAACGTCGTCCCGGGTCAACACCTGCTTGCCCAGCTCCTGGACGTCGGCCACGGACTTCCCGTCCCGTGCGCCCTCCAGCACCGCCTCGCAGATGAGGGCGATCGACTCGGGAAAGTTCAGCTTGACCCCCCGTTCCCTGCGCCGCCGGGCGAGGTCGGCGACCTGGTAGATCACCAGCTTCTCCGTCTCGCGCGGGGTGAGCATGAGGGAGGAGATCCACGTCTCGGTGCCGGGGGTCGACGAGCTGTGCATGGCCGAGCGGTCTGCCTGGGTCTTCGGGCTCTGCTCCTGGGCCATCAAGCGCCTCCTCACGTGGCGAGCGACCCGAGCGAGGCGTTCTGTACCCCTTGCCGTGTCGGCTAATCACGGGGCCGGCGAAGGTCAGAGGCGCCGGTGGGACGCAGGCCGGTCACTCCTCGTCGGGCGTCTCGTGCCAGCGATGGACGACGCGTGCCCTGGCCCACGGTCTGCCCGCCTTCCTCAGGTTCCCCTCGGGGGTGCTCGCGTCGTCCGGGTGCACCACCCGGAGCGCGGTCGGCGAGCTGGTGGCGTAGAGGAAGGTCCACGTCGTCAGGACGAACGGCGCGGTCAGGACCGGGAGGCCGAACGGCGCCAGGACGCTCGTGAGCGCGGCGTACGCGACGAGAGTGACCAGGCCACCGAAGGCCGCGAAGAGCGCAGACCGGATCGTCAGCACGTAGTAGACGCCGCCGAGCGCGATCGTTGTGAGGAGCGAGTTGTACCCGGTCAGCCCCGCGGACACCGCGTCGACGGGGAACCCGAGAAGCCAGCCCGCGCCGAAGCCGATCAGGGTGCCGACGGCAGCCGCGGCCGCCGAGATTCGTGAGTTGACGAGGATCCCGAGGAGGATCGCGGCGCCGCTCCAGACCCCGGCCTGCAGGAGCACCTCCGAGAAACCGTTGAAGAACCCGACGAACAGGTCGTGGGGGTGCAGCGCACCTCCGCTGCGGCCTTGCGGCTGGGGCAGGTGGGCCTCGACGATGTCGGTCCGGTACTCCGTCAGAGCCGAGAACTGCTGGAGCCCGGCGAGGAACAGCCACGTGGTGGTGACGAACGCGACCGTCAGGCTCGGGATGTGGTCGGAGCTGAGGAAGTTCTGCAGCGCGCCGGCGAGGATCGACGACGCTGCCGACGCGACGACGACGTACACGGCGAGCTGCCACTCGTGCCGCAGGTAGAACGACAGCGCGATGGCCGTCAGGGTCCCGTTGAAGCCGTACAGCCCCTGCGCGACCGACGAGCGCGGTACACCCAGGAGCAGCGCCGTCCCCGTCGCCGTCACGGTACCCAGGAGCGCGTACATCCCCGCGGCCCTGCTGCTCAGGAATATTCCGAGCAGGAAGAGGGTCCCGGTCAGCGGGTTGTTCTGCAGGAAGACCTGCCCGACGCCGCGCAGCACCCATTCTCCGAAGCTGCCGAGCGCGGACGTCCTCAAGCTGGCGATCGTCCGGCGGATGGTCCGTGCCATCCCGGTCCCTCGTCGGTCGTAGCACGGGCTGTAGGCCGCAGTGCGGGCGCGTCGGGCATACCCGGCGGCGGGGACGGCAAACAGCCAGGGGCGGCGACACGCTGGCCCGCGCGGTTCCCGCGCATGTCGTCGGCGGGCCACCCACTACCGTGCGCGTGTGGCAGGTGTCGAGCGAGCGGTGGTCGAACGCGTACCGAAGGTCTTGCTCCACGACCACCTGGACGGCGGTCTGCGGCCTGAGACGATCGTCGAGCTCGCCCGCGACGTCGGCCATCCCCTCCCGGTCGACGACCCGGAGAAGCTGGGTGAGTGGTTTCGCAGCGCCGCAGCCTCAGGCTCACTGGAGCTGTACCTCGAGACGTTCTCGCACACCGTCGCCGTGATGCAGACGGAAGCGGCCCTGCGCCGGGTGGCCACCGAGTGCGCTCTCGACCTCGCTCAGGACGGGGTGGTGTACGCCGAGGTGCGCTACGCGCCGGAGCAGCACCTCGAACACGGCCTCACCCTCGACCGGGTCGTCATGGCGGTCGAGGAGGGGTTCCGGGCAGGGGAGGCTCTTGCCGCCAAGCAGGGTCAGCAGGTCCGCGTGGGGACCTTGCTGACCGCGATGCGCCATGCCGCCAGGAGCCGGGAGATCGCCGAGCTGGCGGTGGCCTTCCGGGACGACGGCGTCGTCGGCTTCGACATCGCGGGCGCCGAAGCCGGGTACCCGCCGTCCCGCCACCTCGACGCGTTCGAGTACCTGCACCGGGAGAACTTCCCGTTCACGATCCACGCCGGGGAGGCCTTCGGCCTGCCGAGCATCTGGGAGGCGGTCCAGGTCTGCGGGGCCGACCGGCTGGGCCACGGCGTGCGCATCATGGACGACGTCCACGAGCGGTCCGGGGCCGGCGCCAGCGGCTTCGGCAGCCCTCTCGTCGTGCTCGGACGGCTCGCGGGCTGGGTGCGGGACAAGCGAATCCCGCTCGAGATGTGCCCGTCGTCCAACGTGCAGACGGGCGCGGCGGCGAGCATCGCCGTCCACCCGATCACGAAGCTCAAGAACCTGCGGTTCCGGGTGACGCTGAACACCGACAACCGGCTGATGTCGGGGACGTCGATGAGCCGCGAGATGCGGCTGCTTCTCGACGAGGCCGCCTGGACGCTGGCCGACATGAGGTGGGTGACGGTGAACGCGATGAAGAGCGCCTTCATCCCCTTCGACGAGCGGCTCGCGCTGATCGACGAGGTGATCAAGCCGGGGTACGCAGCGGTCCTCGGCTCACCCAAAACAGTCAGACCCACGTAGGCCAGGGCCGTACGTGGGTCTGACGGTCGGCGGTCTCGCCGGGGTGTCAGACCCTCGTGCGGTGCTGGCCTACGAGGGTCTGACAGCTTGGAGCCGTCAGGCTGCGATCTCTGCCTTCGAGCTCCCGTCGACGACCTCGATCTTGCGCGGCTTCGCCTGCTCCGCGACGGGGATCGTCAGGGTGAGGACGCCGGCCTCGTAGCTGGCCTCGATGCGCTCGGTGTCGAGCGACTCGCCGAGGAACAGCTGGCGGCTGAGGGTTCCCGTCGGGCGCTCGGCCGCGAGCACGTTCGCACCCTCGACCGCGGCGGGCTTGCGCTCGGCGCGGATCGTCACGACGTTGCGCTCGACGTCCAGGTCGATGGTCTGCGGGTCGACGCCCGGCAGGTCGAAGTGGACGACGAAGGTGTCGTCGGCGCGGTAGGCGTCCATCGGCATGGCGGCGGGACGGGTGACGGTCCCGACGAGGTGCTGGGTGAGACGGTCGAGCTCACGGAAGGGGTCTGTTCGCATCAGCATGGTGGTCTCCTGGTTGGTCATCAGGGTGTTCGGTCGGTGTCCTGCCGGTGCTGCTCGCGGCCGACGGGGCGATCCTCCCGACGCCTATGTTGACAATGAGAGGCTCAAGTTTATTTCCGACAGGCTGCGCAAGATGTCGCCGGCGGGTCGTCACGTGAGCGCGCGGATCGTCTGCTCGGCCTCGGCCGGCGTCATCGGCCGGCACCCGAGGGTGCTCCATCGCTGGATGAGCGACGGCTCCTCCCGGAGGAGGGCCACCCCTCGGCGGAGCAGGGTCAGAGGT
>JBKHWX010000082.1:0-11029 GCA_046566325.1 Actinomycetes bacterium
GTCCTCAGGTCGCCCGCCCCGAACGCGACGGCCACGCCGGTCACGAGGCCGCTGGTGGCAGTGGCGGCCACCAGGGCCACGACGAGGCGTCGGCGCCGGCCCGGTGGCCGGGACGTCGGCTCCGCACGTCGCCCGCGCCAGCGGGGCCGGGCGCGCCGTCCGACCGACGTCGTCAGGGGAAGAACACGGACCATGCTCGGTCGCCTCCGAAGGCGCGACGGGCGGGCTCGGCGGAGCCCGGATCGCTGACACCTCAGGGAGACGCCGGCCGGGCGTCTGATACCGCGACGTGATCCGGCGACCTGATACAGCGACCTGATCCGGCCGGCCCGGCCGGCCCGGCCGACGCGGCCGACGCGGCCGACGCGGCCGGACGCGTCAGCGACCGCCCGCTGCCGCCCCCGCGACGTCCAGGTACGGCGGGAGCCACGTGCCTTCCCCGGTCTGCCCGGGACCCAGCGACGGCAGCAGCTTCTCGTACGCCTCGCGGACGGAGATCGCCTCGTCCGAGGCGGTGGCGGCGACCCGACCGGTCGTCAGGGCGGCGCTGAACGACGTCCCGCTCCACGACGCACCGCCCGAGAACGTCTCTCCGGAGGGGCCCGTGCCGGTGAGGTAGGTGCTCGACACGTTCTCGCCGTCGGCGACCAGGTCGACCCAGGCCGCACCCGGGGGTGTGAACGAGGAGAGCTCGTACCCTCGCCCGCCGTGCTGGCAGCGGTGCGCCGACCCGACGGCCACGACGTCGTCGAGGGCGGCCGGCCACGCGGGCTGGCGGTGCTCCGCCTCGCTGATCTTCAGGCCGGGGTCGCCGTGGTTTCCGGCGCAGGCGATGACGAGGACGTCGGAGCTCAGGCGGTCCACGGCCGTCGCCAGCGCGAGGGGCGCCTGGCCGTCGGCCGTATAGTACACGAACGACAGGTTGAGGACGTTCACTCCCTCGTGCGCCAGCGCGACGATCGCGTTCGCCACGTCCCAGCAGGTTGCCTGGCCGTCGTCCCCGAGCACCTTGGCGGCGCGCACGGCCGCCGACGGTGCCTGCTGCAGGACCAGGCCCGTGACGAAGGTGCCGTGCCCGGCCGGGTAGCGGAACGACCCGCCGTCCGCGATCAGGTCGGTCGGCGCAGCCAGGTACCGGCCGGCCAGGGCAGGGTGCGGGGCGAGGCCGGTGTCGAGGACCCCCACGACCACGCCCCGGCCCTCCGGGCTGCCCTGCAGCGCGGGTGCGGCCGCGGGGCTGGGGGCAGGACCGCCGCCGAACGAGACCGTGCCGCCGCCGCCGCTGACCTGCCCCACGAGGCGGTTCTTCCCCATCGTCGGCGCCCAGCCGTGGTAGAGCAGGCCGAAGTACGCCCGCAGCCGGCTGAGGACGGTGTCGACCGGGTCCGCCGACCGGGCTGCGGCGTGCTCGTCGATCGCTCGCGCGGCCTCGGCCTCGGTCACGCCGGCATCGGTCGCGTAGAGCGAGGGCAGGGCGTCCACGAGGCGGCGCACCGTCTCGGCGTCCATCCTGATGCGTGACAGCCGGACGAGGTCGCTGTCCTCCGCGGAGAAGGAGTCTCCGGTCGTGGCGGACAGCACGTGCTTGACGAGCCGGCCGTGGTCGAGTGCGGCCAGGATCTCGACGCGGCCCTCGGTGTCACCTGCGAGCGCGTAGCGAGTGGCAGACTGGGTTGACTCGGACATCAGGCCCCCGATCTGGCGGAGTCCTCACTATGGCAGCAAATCGGTGGAACCGGGGGAAGAACGGCGCCTTTCCGCGCACGGTGTGGGACCTTGGGTGTCCTCGGTGACATTCGGGAACCGGCAGGGAGGGCGCTCGCCGTGGTCGGCCTTCAGAAGCAGGCCGAGGAGGCACTGAGGCTCGCGTCCGTCGACCCCCCGAGGGCGACGGCCCTGGCCCAGACGGTCCTGGCGCAGGCGCGCAGCACCCGGTCGTGGGAGTGCGTCTGCCTGGCCGAGCGAGCCCTCGGCGTGGCCGCCATGCACCAGTCCCAGCTCGAGCACGCGATCGGGCACCTGCGCGCTGCGGTGACGGCGGGACGGCGGGCGGGCACCAGCGGGTGCGTCGGCGAGGCGAGGATGAGCCTCGCCGGCGTCCTGCTGATGTGCGGGAAGCCTGCCCGGTCCTTCCGGCAGATCGCACTGGCCCTGAACGAGCTGGACGGCGTCCCGGCGGCGCGGGCGCGCGTCCAGCGGGCGGCGATGCTGCAGGAGCTCGGACGCCTGGACGACGCGTTGGAAGACCTCCGGCGGGCCCTGCCCGTGCTGCGTCGGGCCGGCGACGCGCAGTGGGCGACGCGTGCGCTGTCGAACCGGGGGCTCCTGCACATCGCGCGGCGCGAGTTCGGGGCCGCCGAGACCGACCTGCTCGCGGCCCGCCAGCTCTGCTCCGAGCACGAGCTGGTGCTGCCGGTCGCGATCGTGGAGCACAACCTCGCGTGGATGGAGTCTCAGCGCGGAGAGGTGCCCGCGGCGCTGCGGCACCTGTCGGCCGCCGAGTCGATGTTCCAGGAGCTCGGGATGCCGTCGGGCTCGCTGCTCACGGACCGCGCCGAGCTGCTGCTGTCGGTGCGCCTGCTCGACGAGGCGCGGCAGACGGCCCAGGCCGCCGTGGACGCCGACGCCCGCGACGGACGCGTCAACCACCTGCCCGAGGCCCAGCTGCTGCTCTCGACGATCCTGCTCGTGCACGGGGACGCCGGCTCCGCCCTGGACGCCGCCGAGGCCGCGGTCGACGGGTTCGTCCGGCTCCGCCGCCGCGAGTGGCTGGCCCTCGCCCGGTTCGCGCGCATCCAGGCGCTCCTCGCGCTCGACCGGCCCGTGACCGCCGTCCAGTGCCGTCGTGCCGCCGACGCCCTGGAGGAGGCCGGGTGGCCGGTTCCCGCACTCGAGGCCCGGCTCCGCGCCGGCGGCATCTCCCTGGAGAGCGGCAACCGGCGGCAGGCCCGGCGGGACTTCCAGCGGGCGAGCCGGGCCCGCCGGGTGGGCCCGGCCGATGCCCGCGTGCGTGCCTGGCTGGCCGAGGCGATGCTCCGGGAGGCCGACGGGCGGCCGCGAGCAGCGGTCGCCGCCCTGCGCGCGGGGATGCGGGTGCTCGAGGACTACCGCGCCACGATGGGCGCGACGGAGCTGCGGGCCCACGTCACCCTCCTCCGCGGGGGGACCGCCAGGCGGGGGCTGCGGCTGGCGCTGGGTGACAGGGACGCCCGACGGGTGCTCTGGTGGGCCGAGAGCAGCAGGGCGACGTCCGCCCTCCCGCGCCGCGTCCACCCGCCGCAGGACCCCGTGCTGGCCGACCTGCTCGCGCAGCTGCGCGCCGTGATGAGCAGGATCGAGGAGCGGCGGGCCGGCGGCCTGTCGACGTCCGCGCTCGTCCACGAACAGGTGGCCCTCGAACGGCGCATCCGCGACCACTGCCGCGAGCTGCAGGGCCCGCAGGACCGGTCGAGGACGGGCCCGGTCCCCCTCCGCGACCTGCGGGACGCGCTCGGTGAAACCGTCCTCGTCGAGTTCGGAACGCTCGACCAGCGGATGCACGCCGTCACGGTGACCGGCAGCCGGGTCCGCCTGCACGACCTGGGGGACGTCGACGTGGTCCCCCAGCAGGTGGGGTACGTCAACTTCGCCCTGCGCAGGCTCGCGATGGGTGCGGCGTCCGCCGCCAGCCTGGACGCGGCGGAGGCCCTGCTCCGCACCGCGGCGTCGCGCCTGGAGGAGGTGCTGCTCGGCCCCATCCGACGGGAGGTCGGCGACGGCCCCCTCGTCGTCGTCCCGGACGGCGCTCTGCAGGGGATCCCGTGGTCGCTGCTGCCGTCGTGCGCGCGCCGCGCGGTCAGCGTCAGCCCGTCGGCGAGCCTGTGGCACGCGGCGGCAACCCGCGAGGCGAACGTCGGCGGGCGCGTCGTCAGCATCGCCGGCCCCGGGCTGCCCGGGGCACGGATGGAGGCCGTTGCGGTCGCCCGGCGCTACGAGGGCTCCACCGCGCTGGTCGACGACGAGGCGACGGCGGCGAACGTGTCGGCCGCCCTGGACGGCGCGACGCTGGCCCACCTCTCGGCGCACGGCTCGCTCCGGTCCGACAACCCGATGTTCTCGTCGCTGCAGCTGGCAGACGGTCCGTTCACGGTGTACGACCTCGAACGGATCGAGCGCGCACCCCATCACGTCGTGCTCGCCGCCTGCGACACCGGCCAGTCCCACGTCGTCGCCGGGAACGAGATCCTCGGGTTCACGGCGGCGCTGCTGGGCGGCGGGGCCTGCACGCTGGTCGCCCCGGTCGTGCCCGTGGCCGACTCCGAGACCCTCCGGCTGATGCAGGCCTACCACGACGGCCTGCGTCTCGGCCTCGGCTCGGCCCAGGCTCTCGCCGACGCCCAGCACGCCCTGGCCGACGACGACCACGCGAGCCGCGCGTCCGCGGCCGCCTTCGTGTGCCTCGGGTTCGGTGGGAGCGTGTTCGCGGGTGGACCGCCGGACGGGCCGGACGGGCCGGACGAGCGGGTGATGTATCAGGAGCCGATGCGCACGCTCCGCACGGAGGATGCAGAGTTATTCTCACGTGGTCGCAGGCACCCTGTCGCAGGCACCCTGCAGTAGCGGGAGGAACCTTCTGTACTGGGAGGAACGAGGAGCCGGAACGACGTGGGCGAGTGCTGAGCAGGTGGACCGACATGACTGAACCTAGCTGGGCGGACGACGAGCACCTGCTGGCCGAGCTGGGGCAGGCGCTCGCAGCCGGGGCTCCCGACAGCGAGAAGATGACGAGGGACGGGTACGCGGCCTTCACGTGGCGCACGGTGGACGCCGAGCTCGCCGTCCTCGGGTACGACTCTCTGCTGGACGACCACGTCGTCGTGCGCGGCGTCGCGACGGTTCCTCGCCGCCTCGTCTTCGACGCGGCCGACACCTCCCTGGAGATCGAGATCAGCGGAAACCAAATCCTCGGCCAGCTCGTCCCACCCCGCCCGGCCGAGATCACCGTGGTCTCGCTGAGCGGTGAGTCGGCCTCTGCCACCGCCGACGAGGCGGGGTGCTTCACGGCCGCGGTCCCCGGCGACGGACCCTTCCGGGTGCGCTCCACCAGCGGGCCGACGACGCTGCTGGCCGACTGGGTCAGGGCGTAGCGCGGGTCGCGGAGATCTGCTCCGCGACCGCTGGGTGCTGCCGCAGCCGCTGCAGCGCGCGGGCCCGGGTGGGCCCGATGCTCCCGATGGGGATCCCGAGGCGCCCGCTGATCTCCGTGTAGCTGAGGGGCGGGTCGGCGAGCAGCAGGGTCAGCAGGCTCCGCTGGTGGTCCGGCAGCGCCGCGAACGCCTGGAGCAGGGCCTGGTGGCGGTCGGACCGCCCCATGCTGTCGACGACGTGCTCCTCGACCCGCAGGTCGTCCTCCACCCGGGCCGGGTACGTCCGGTCGTCCAGCGGGTCGAACGTCGCCGTCCGCTGGCGCCCGCGCAGCAGCCGCATGCACTCGTTGCGCGCCGTCGTGGCGATCCACCCCGGCAGCGCCTCCGGCTCGCGGATCTTGTCGAGGTGCTCCACCAGCCGCAGCCACAGCGTCTGCAGGACGTCCTCGGCGTCCGACCCCGACAGGCCGTACCGGCGGGCCACCGAGAGGCCGAGCGGCAGGTACCGGTCGACGAGCCCGTTCCACGCGTCCTGCTCACCGTCGCGAGCACGGCGGACGAGGTCGGCAACGGGGGAGTCGGCGTCCATCTCCCTGCTCCTGCCTCCTTCCGCACAGGCGGGTGGACCCGGCCAGAAGCAGCCCGGCCGGGTCCCGATCCTAGCCACGGCCTCGTCGCTAGGCCGCCGCCAGGACGTCGTCCAGCCGGCGGGCGAGGACCGCCACGTTCCGTGCGTCCCGGAACATCGAGTAGTGGTCCCCGGGGACGGGGACCGCCCGGAGGCGGCCGAGGACGTGCCTGCTCCAGGTCTGCTTCGGCATCGCGCGGATACCGAGCCGGTCGAGGTCCGGGCCGTGCTCCGGGTCCTCCGCGGTGAAGATCAGCACGTCGGCCTTCAGCGCCGCGTCGGGGTAGTAGCGCTTCAGGGCCGCGTGGTTGTGCTGCCAGATGCCGAAGAAGCGCTCGAGCTCCCGCTCCGTGGACGCCGTCCACGTCGGCCGGCGAACCGCCTGCAGCACCTCGACCGCGCTGGCCGCCCGCAGGCCGTCCGGGACCACGAGGTCCGGAAACACCTGCCGCAGGAGCGCCGGGAAGGCCTCCACGTACGCGCCGTCCGACACCTGGCCGCCGACGTAGGCCTCCGGCGGGTGGGAGTCGAACATCAGCACGGTCTCCACGCGCTCTCCCGCGGCCTCGAGCCGCAGGGCCATCTCGAACGCGACGTTGCCGCCGAAGGAGTAGCCGCCGAGCACGTACGGCCCTTCCGGCTGCACGTCCCGGACCAGCTGCAGGTACAGCGTCGCGAGGTCGCGGACGCTCCGGAGGTCGTCGGCCCGCTCCGCCGGGAAGCCGATCCCGTAGACCGCGTCCTTGGTCGACAGGTGCCTGGCGAGGTCGTTGTAGCACACGGTCGTCCCCCCGGCGGGGTGGACGAGGAACACGTTCCGTCCGCCGTCCCCGGGCCGGACGAGGGCGAGCGGGCCCGCGCTCGGCGCCGCGGGAGCGCCGCCGGTGACGCGCGGCGCGAGCAGGTCGGCCAGCCCGCGCGCCGTCCTGACCCGCTCCGCCTCCTCGAACTGGATCGGCACGTCGAGGCTGTCGCGCAGGTCCGTCACCACCTCGACCAGCGTCAACGAGTCCACTCCGAGCTCGAATACGTCGTCGTCCGGGCCCACCTCGGTCGCGAGGTGCCGCCCGAGGACGGCGCACACCGTGGCCAGCACGTCGCCGCTCTCGGGCTGTGTCGCCGCCGGAGCCACCGTCGGCGCCGATGGCTTCTGCTCCACGGCGGCTCCCTGCTGCACGGCCCAGTGCCGGGTGCGCCGGAACGGGTGGCCCGGCAGCGGCACGCGGCGGGCGTGCCGGAGGTCGCCGACGGCCAAGGCCGCCCGGTCCGCCCCGTCGAGCCAGGCCTGCTCGGTCTCGCCGGCCGGGTCCGGGGCGAGCCGGCCGTCCTCGAGCTCGCCGAGGCGGTCGACGAGCTCCGAGGTGCTCGTCACCGTGAAGGCTGCTCGTGCCGGCAGGGCCGCCCGTCCCGAGGCGAGGGTCAGCGCGACGTCGTCCAGGCGCAGCCCCTCGTCCTCCTGGAGCCGGCGGCGCAGGCGGCCGGCCGCGGTCGCGAGGGCGTCGTCGTCCACCGCCGACAGCAGGACGACGTAGGGACCGTCCGGGACGCCGGCTCGCTCGGGGCCGCTCCAGCGCTCGAGCACGGCGTGCGCGTTCGTCCCGCCGAGGCCGAACGAGCTGACGGCGGCGGCGCGCAGCGGCTCGGCGGGCACGGAGGTCTCGCGGCTCACCACGTACGGCGTGCCGGCGAGCCCGAGTGCCGGGTTCAGGCTGCGGAACGTCGGTTGGCCGGGGATCCGCTGCTCCTGCAGGACGAGCGCCGCCTTGACCAGGCCGGTCACGCCGGCTGCCGCGTCGAGGTGGCCGATGTTCGCCTTCACGCTGCCGAGCACGCACCGGCGCGGGGGGCCGCCGAGGGCGGCGTGGGCGGTTCGCAGCGCGCGCAGCTCGATGGGGTCGCCGAGCGAGGTGCCGGTGCCGTGCGCCTCGACGAAGCCGATGTCGGCGACGGGGATACCCGAGACCTCGACGGCCTCACGGATCACCTCGGCCTGCCCGGCGGGGCTCGGGGCGGTGAAGCCGACCTTCTCCGAGCCGTCGTTGTTCGCCGCCGTCCCCTGGAGAACGGCGTAGACGTGGTCACCGGCCGCGAGCGCGTCGGCGAGGGGCCGCAGCACGACCACCGCGCAGCCGCTCCCCTTGACCGTTCCGGTCGCGGCCTCGTCGAAGACGCGGCAGTGCCCGTCGGCGGACAGGATCCCGCCCTCGCGGTAGAGGTAGCCGTGGCCCTGCGGGACGGTGATGCTGACGCCGCCGGCCAGGGCGACGGAGCAGTCGCCGTCGAGCAGCGCCTGGCAGGCCAGGTGGACGGCGACCAGGGACCCCGAGCAGGCGGTCTGGACCGTCAGGCTCGGTCCGGTGAGGCCCAGCTTGTACGAGACGCGGGTGGCCAGGAAGTCCTTGTCGTTGCCCAGCAGCACGGGGTAGTTGAGGTCCCCGGGTGCCACGTTCTCGGTCGCGGCGAGGACGTTCACGAGGTAGGAGCTCATGCTGCTGCTGGCGAACACGCCGACCCGCTCTCCCGAGCGGTCGGGCACGTGCCCGGCGTCCTCCAGGGCGGTCGAGGCGCACTCCAGGAAGACCCGCTGCTGAGGGTCGAGCAGGCGCGCCTCGTGCGCCGGGACCCCGAAGAACTCCGCGTCGAAGGCGTCGGCGTCCTACAGGTCGGAGGCGGCGGGGACGTAGTCCCGGTGCGCCGCGACGGCCTCGCTGACGCCCGCGGCCCGAAGCTCCTCGGGCGTCAGGGTCCGCACCGACTCCTTCCCCACGAGCAGGTTCTGCCACAGCTCGCGGACGCTGTCCGCTCCGGGGAAGCGCCCCGCCATGCCGACGATGGCGATGGCGGCCGAGGTGTCCGTGGTCACGATGCGAGCTCCTGTTCGGGCTGAGGGGTCGGGAACGTGCGGGTGCGCACGCGTCGTGCGGGAGGGCGCGCCGGCCGCGCGGACGGCGGCTCGGGCCGGTCGCGGCGCAGACGCTCGGCGAGCGAGGCCGGTGTCGTGAACTCGAAGAGGTCGACGACGGCGAGGTCGTGGGCCCCGAGCTCGGCGGCCAGCCGTCGATGCACCTCGGTGACGTGCATCGACGTCCCGCCGATGTCGAAGAAGTTGTCGTCCGCTCGCACCGGGCCGGTCTGGACGACGTCCATCCAGATCCGCGCGACGGCGGCGGTCAGCTCGTCGTCGATGCCGACGGAGGCGACCTCGACGGCTGCCGGCGCACCGGGCAGCGGCAGCCGGTCCTCCGCCACCTTCCCGTTGACGGTCAGGGGGACCGCGTCGAGCCGGAGCAGGATCGAGGGGACCATGTACCTCGGCAGCCGGGACGAGAGGCAGCGTCGGACCTCCGCGTCGTCCGGCGGGTCGCCGACGAGGTAGCCGACGAGTCTCGGCTCGACCCCGGGCCGCTCGTCGAGGCGGACCACGCACTGCCGCATGCCGGGCACCGCCAGCAGCCCTGCCTCGACCTCGCCGAGCTCGATCCGGTGCCCGCGCAGCTGCACCTGCCGGTCGATCCTGCCGTGGTAGACGAGCGTGCCGTCCGCCCGGACGCTCACCCGGTCGCCGGTCCGGTACACGACCTCCCCGTAGGGGGTGCCGCGCAGGAACCGGGCGGCGGTCAGGTCCGGCTGCCCGCGGTAGCCGAGGGAGACCCCGTCGCCCGCGACGAGCAGCTCGCCGGGAACGGTGGGCGCGCACCGGTTCAGGTTCGTGTCCACGACGGCGACCGAGAGGTCGCCGAGGGGACGTCCGATGACGCTGTCGGTCTCGACCGCGACAGTCGCAGGGTCAACCTCGAAGAACGTGACGTGCACCGTCGTCTCGGTGATCCCGTACATGTTCACCAGCCGGGCCCGTTCGCCCTGGGTCTCGACCCACGGGCGCAAGGCGTCGAACCGCAGGGCCTCCCCGCCGAAGACCACCCAGCGGACGTGCCGGGCGGCGCCAGGGGGCAGCACCGCGGTGAGCTGCCGGAACGCGGACGGCGTCTGGTTGAGCACCGTGACACGTTCGCGGGTCAGCAGCTCGGCGAACATCTCGGGTGAGCGGGTGGTGAGCTGCGGGACGACGACGAGCCGGCCTCCGTAGAGCAGCGCGCCGAAGATCTCCCAGACGGAGAAGTCGAAGGCGTAGGAGTGGAAGAGGCACCAGGTGTCGTCCTGGCCGAAGTCGAAGTGGTCCTCGGCCGACGTGAACAGCCGCAGGACGTTGCCGTGCGTGACCTGCACGCCCTTCGGCACGCCCGTGGAGCCGGAGGTGAAGATGACGTACGCGACCTCGCCCCGGCGGTCGGCTCCCCGTCGCCTCGCGCCCGCCCCCGCGCCCGGTGACCGCTCCGCGAGCACCTCGGACGGCGCGACGCGGCGCACGCCGTCCACGTCCTCGAGTGCTCCCTCATCGGCGACGAGCATCAGGTCGTCGAAGCGGCCGACGATGTGCCGCACGCGCTCGGCCGGCGCTCCGGGGTCGATGGGGACGTAGGTCCGGCCCGCGCGGAGCACGCCGAGGATCACGGCGACGAGGTCGCGGCCGCGGTTCATCGCGATGCCCACGTGCGCACCGGCGCCCAGCTCGTCGAGCGCGTCCGCGACCCGGTCGACGGCGGCGTCGAGCTCGGCGTAGCTGGTCTCGTCCGCGCCGTCCACGATCGCCGTCGCCGCGCCGCGCCGCGCGGCCGTCGCGTGGAACCAGTCGTCGAGCGACGGCGGCGTGGGGTACTGCCGCGGAAGGCCCGTGAGCTCGGCCAGCGCGGCCTCCCTCGCCGGCGACAGCAGGCCCAGCCGGTCGAGCGCCACGTCGGGGTCCTCGAGCGCGGTCCGCAGCACGTGCTCGAGGCAGGCGGCCGGGTCGGCGGCGGTCAGCCGCTCGACGTGCTCGACGGTGAGGACGTACGCGTCCCCGCGGTCCTCCACGTTCATCCCGAGGGGGTACTTCACGCTGGCGCGGCGGACCGGAAGCGGCTCGACGCGGCACCCCGCCAGGCGCGGAGCGAGCGTCTGCTTGTAGTAGGTGAAGGCGTTGTCGACGAGCAGCGGGCCCCGATGCCCGGGGAGGACCTCGTCGGCGTGCTCGGCGAGGTCGAAGTCCTGGTGCCTCAGCAGCGTGAACGTCTTCGCGGAGATGTCGCCGACCAGCTCGGCGAAGGTCTCGTGCCGGGCGAGGTCGACCGGCAGCGGCAGCATGTTCACGAAGTAGCCGAGCGCCTGGCGCTGCACCGCCCCGCGCCGGCCCGCGACGGGAACCCCGGCGACGACGTCGCGGCGTCCGGTCAGGCCG
>JBKHWX010000083.1:0-12582 GCA_046566325.1 Actinomycetes bacterium
GCACCTCCTGCAGCACGGCCCTCGTCCCGGTCACGTCGGTCGCGACCGGCTTCTCGCAGAAGACGGGGACGCCGGCACGCACGCCGGCGATGATCAGGTCCGGATGGGCGGCGGTGTTCGCCGTGACGAGGAGGCCGTCCACGGCGGGCAGCTCGTCCTCGAGGGTCCCGCCGGCCGTTACGCCCAGCTCCTCGGCGACCTTCGCCGCACGGGTCCGGTCGGCGTCGACGAGGACGACGTCGTCGACCTCGGGGTGGTCCCGCACGACCTGCGCGTGCGCGGCGCCGATCCGCCCGACGCCGACAACCGCGAGCCGCATCCGCTCTCCCTGCTCCGCCTCCCCGACAGGCGATGGCCGCCCTCGGTACGCCGGGAGTCTTGCCCAGCCGGACCGAGATCGTCAAGGGTTTGTCAGGACATTCTCATGTACTCACCACTCGTGCTTTCCATGCATACTGGGCGAGGGGTCGTGAGAGGGGTGGTCGGTGAGCGAGGTCGCCGAGCTGGTCGCGGTCGACCGGGGGAGCCCCGTGCCGCTCTACTTCCAGGTGGCCCAGGCGCTGCAGCACCACATCGAGACGGGAGCGATCCCGGCCGGCTCGCTGCTCGGCAACGAGATCCGCATCGCGGACGAGCTCGGGATCTCGCGGCCGACCGTGCGAAAGGCGATCGAGTACCTCGTGCGACGCGGGCTGCTCGTCCGCAAACGCGGGGTGGGCACGCAGGTCGTGCGGGCGCAGGTCCGGCGGCCCCTCGAGCTCACGAGCCTGAACGACGACCTGGCCTCCGCGGGGCGGCGGCCGGCGACGCGGGTGCTGGCCCTCGAGGTCGTACCGGCCGGGGACGACGTGGCGGCCGAGCTCGGCACGTTGGCCGGTGCGGACGTCGTCCACCTGAGACGGCTGAGGCTCGCGGACGACGAGCCGATCGCCGTCCTCAGCAACTACCTGCCAGTCGGCCTGGTGCAGCTCGACGCCGAGGTGCTCGAGCACCGAGGGCTGTACGAGGTGCTCCGGAGCGCCGGTGTCCACATCCACGTCGCCGACCAGAGCATCGGTGCCAAGTCCGCCAGCGAGACCGAGGCCGCGCTGCTCGACGAGCCGCCGGGCGCGGCGCTGCTGACCATGACGAGGACGGCGTACGACGACAGCGGGCAGGCGGTGGAGTTCGGCAACCACGTCTACCGCGCCTCGCGGTACTCGTTCTCACTGACGCTGCTCGAGCACTGACGGCTTCCCCAGTCGGGTCCGCTGACGAAATGGTTGCTATAGCGCCCGAGATGCCGGGGATGAGGAGCCATTTGGTCAGCGGACATGGGCGAACCTGGGGAAGGCGGGATGGGCGCCGGTGGGTGACGGCGCTACTCAGAAACCGCCCGACTCAGAAGAAGCGCAGGAACGGGTCGGCGGCGATCGCCAGGAAGAGCAGCGTCAGGTATGTGATCGACAGGTGGAAGACCCGCATCGCGCGGACCTGACTGCTGTCACCGCTCGGCGACCGTCGTGCCCTGCGGTCGAGCAGGTGCACCTCGACGAGGAACCACGCCCCGAGCGCGACGGCCGCCACCGCGTAGACCGGCCCGGTCGGGGCGACGGGGACCAGCAGCAGCGAGCACGCCACCATCGCCCACGAGTACAGGACGATCTGCCGGGCGACCCGCGCCGGTCGCTCGACCGCCCCGAGCATCGGGACGCCGACGGAGGAGTAGTCACGGGCGTAGCGCATCGACAGGGGCCAGTAGTGCGGCGGCGTCCAGAGGAAGATGATCCCGAACAGCACCAGTGCCGCCCACGACAGGCGGTTCGTCACCGCGGACCAGCCGATGAGTACGGGCATGCACCCGGCGGCACCGCCCCAGACGATGTTCTGCGGGGTCCTCCGCTTGAGGCCGACGGTGTAGACGAAGACGTAGAAGAGGATCGCGACGAGCGCGAGCGCCGCCGACAGCACGTTCACGGTGACGGCGAGCAGGACCGTGGCGACGATGCCGAGCACGATGCCGAACGCCAGGGCGGCACGAGGCGTGACCTCGCCGGTGACGAGCGGCCGCCTCTTCGTCCGGTGCATGACGACGTCGATGTCGCGGTCGACGTAGCAGTTGAGCGTGTTCGCGCTGCCCGCGGCGAGCGTGCCGCCCAACAGCGTGGCCAGCACGAGCCGCACCGGCGGCAGCCCCTGCTGGGCGAGGAACATCGTGGGGACCGTCGTCACGAGCAGCAGCTCGATGATCCGGGGCTTGGTGAGCGCGACGTAGGCGGCGATGCGCCGGCCCGCTGAGCGCCGGCGCGGGCCGCTCTCCACGTCGGGGGCGCTGCGTACGGCCGGAACGCTGCCCGCCTCCCGGACCTTCGCCGTCCCTTCGACCCCGGCCACCGGTGCCTCCGGCGCCGCCGCTTCGACCGACGTGGCCCCCGAGGAGAGGGCGGTCCGGCGGGCGAACGGGCTCACGAGGCTCTCACGCGTTCCTTCGTCGAGGTGCCGGGGCGGGGACCGGCGTGGCGGCCCCATGCTACGACGAGCCGGCCGGTTCGCCCGGAGACGCCCCGAGGCAGTCGTCTGATCACGCCCGAGGGGTGCCTGTCCGTGCGTGACGCTAGGCTCGAACCCGCCCGAGCGACACACATTCCCGTGTGGTTCGAAGCGCCGACAGGCCGGGGGTTCTCACCGGCCAGGAGCGGAGGCCACCGCGGAAGTGGCGCCGCCATGACGACGACCGGCCGGTGCAGCGCCGCAGACGCCCGTCTTCGACGTCTCGGCCACGAAAGGGGTGCGGTGAACGCCGAGGACTTCCAGTGGAGCGACATCGACCGACGGGCCGTCGACACGATCCGCGTCCTGGCGGCGGACGCCGTCGAGAAGGTGGGGAACGGCCACCCAGGGACGGCGATGAGCCTGGCCCCCGCGGCGTACCTGCTCTTCCAGCGACTGCTGCGCCACGACCCGTCCGACCCACACTGGATCGGCCGTGACCGGTTCGTCCTCTCCTGCGGGCACACCAGCCTCACCCTGTACATCCAGCTCTACCTATCGGGCTACGGGCTGGAGCTGGAGGACCTCAAGGCCTTGCGGACCTGGGGCTCGAAGACGCCCGGGCACCCCGAGTACCGGCACACCGACGGCGTCGAGGTGACCACCGGTCCGCTCGGCCAGGGCCTGGCGAACGGCGTGGGCATGGCGATGGCGACGCGCCGCGAGCGGGGCCTGCTCGACCCGGACGCGCCGACCGGCCAGAGCCCCTTCGACCACACGATCTGGGTGTTCGCCTCGGACGGCGACATCGAGGAAGGCGTGACGTCGGAGGCGAGCTCGCTGGCCGGCACCCAGCAGCTGGGCAACCTCGTCGTGATCTACGACGACAACAACATCTCCATCGAGGACGACACGAGCATCGCCCTCAGCGAGGACGTCGTCGCCCGCTACGACGCGTACGGCTGGCACACGCAGCGGGTCGACTGGACGACGAGCGGCGGCGGCTACCACGAGGACGTCCAGGCCCTCGCCCAGGCGATGGAGGCCGCGAAGGCCGAGACGACGCGCCCGTCCTTCATCGCGCTCCGCACGATCATCGGCTGGCCCTCCCCGACGAAGCAGAACACCGGCAAGATCCACGGCTCCGCGCTCGGCGACGACGAGGTCGCGGCGGTCAAGCGCGAGCTGGGCTTCGACCCCGACAAGACCTTCCAGGTGGACGACGAGGTGCTGGCGCACGCTCGTAAGGTCAAGGACCGGGGCCGCGAGCTGCGCGCCGCCTGGGACGAGCAGTACGAGAAGTGGCGGCAGGACAACCCGGACGCCGCGAAGCTGCTCGACAGGATGCAGGAGCGGCGCCTGCCCGAGGGCTGGACCGACGCCCTGCCAGTGTTCGACGCGGGCAAGGACATGGCCACCCGCAAGGCGTCCGGCAACGTGCTCACCGCCCTCGCCCCCGTGCTCCCCGAGCTGTGGGGCGGCTCGGCAGACCTCGCCGAGAGCAACAACACGACGATGGAGGGCGAGCCGTCCTTCCTGCCGACGGACCGCGCGAGCAAAGCCTTCCCCGGCAACCCCTACGGCCGCACGCTGCACTTCGGCATCCGCGAGCACGCGATGGGCGCCATCCTCAACGGGATCAACGTCCACGGCGGTACGCGGGCGTACGGCGGCACCTTCCTGATCTTCAGCGACTACATGCGGCCGGCCGACCGGCTCGCGGCGCTGATGAAGTGCCCGTCGATCTTCGTCTGGACCCACGACTCGATCGGCCTCGGCGAGGACGGACCGACGCACCAGCCGGTCGAGCAGCTCGCCGCGCTGCGAGCGATCCCCGGGCTGGACGTCGTCCGGCCGGCCGACGCGAACGAGACCGCGTGGGCGTGGCGCACCATCCTCGAGCACACCGACCGCCCGGCCGGGATCTGCCTGACCCGGCAGAACGTGCCCACCTTCGAACGCGGGGACGGCGAGGCCAGCGGCGACACGTTCGCGTCGGCGGCCGCGGTCCCGCGGGGCGGCTACATCCTGGCCGAGGCCGACGGCGGCGAGCCGGACGTGCTGCTGCTCGCGACGGGGTCGGAGGTCCAGCTCGCGGTGCAGGCGCGCGAGACGCTCGCCGGGGAGGGCATCAAGGCCCGCGTGGTCTCGCTGCCCTGCCGCGAGTGGTTCGACCAGCAGGACGACGAGTACCGCGACCGCGTCCTGCCGCCGTCCGTGCGTGCCCGCGTGTCGGTCGAGGCGGCCGTCGGGATGGGCTGGCGCGAGCTCGTGGGCGACGCGGGACGGATCATCTCGCTCGAGCACTTCGGCGCGTCCGCCGACTACCGGACGATCTTCGAGGAGTTCGGGATCACCGCCGAGGCGGTCGCGCAGGCGGCCCGGGAGTCCCTCGAGACCGCGCGCCGCGGCGATGCCGCGCCCGGTGGCGACACGTCCACCCCCACGCAAGGAGGCACCGGCGACCAGCAGTGACCAGCGGCAGTCGCCGTACCGCCAGTTGTCGACCAGACTCGCCTCCAGGAGGAATCCGATGAACGCCAGTGCACCACCCACCCCCGACCCGGGCAGTGGTTCTCCGCTCGCCGACCTGAGCCGAGCCGGCGTCTCGATCTGGCTCGACGACCTGTCGCGCGAGCTGATCGAGTCCGGTGACCTGGAGAAGCTGATCCAGGACCAGCACGTGGTCGGAGTCACCACGAACCCCACGATCTTCGCGAGCGCCCTGGCCAAGGGCGAGCGGTACACCGACCAGATGCGCGACCTCGCCTCGCGCGGCGTGACGGTCGACGACGCGATCTTCCAGGTGACGACCGAGGACGTCCGCCGCGGCTGCGACGTCCTGCGTGGCACGTACGACGAGACGGACGGCGTGGACGGGCGCGTCTCGATCGAGGTCGACCCGCGCCTCGCCAGCGACACCCAGGCGACCGTGGAGATGGCGCGCAAGCTCTGGCAGGCGGTGGACCGGCCGAACCTGTTCATCAAGATCCCGGCGACCGTCGAGGGCCTGTCGGCGATCACGACCGTGCTGTCCGAGGGGATCAGCGTGAACGTGACGCTGATCTTCAGCCTCGACCGGTACCGCGCGGTGATGAACGCGTTCCTGACCGGCATCGAGCAGGCCCGTGAGGCCGGCCGCGACCTGCAGTACATCGAGTCCGTGGCGAGCTTCTTCGTGTCCCGGGTCGACACCGAGATCGACAACCGGCTCGAGGAGATCGGCAGCGACGAGGCGCGCGAGCTGCGCGGCAAGGCCGGGCTCGCGAACGCCCGGCTGGCCTACCACGCCTACCAGGAGGTCTTCTCGACCCCGCGCTGGCAGGTGCTGGAGGAGGCCGGCGTCCACCCGCAGCGGCCGCTGTGGGCGTCGACGGGCGTGAAGAACCCGGACTACCCGGACACGATGTACGTGACCGAGCTGGTCGCGCCGGGCGTCGTCAACACGATGCCCCACAAGACGCTCGACCAGGTCGCCGACCACGGTGAGGTGCACGGCGACACGGTGAGCGGCACCGAGGACGAGTCGAACCAGGTGCTCGACCGCCTCGAGCGGCTGGGCATCTCGTACAAGGACGTCACGGACAAGCTCGAGCGCGAGGGCGTCGACAAGTTCGTGAAGTCCTGGGAGGAGCTCTGCGGCACGGTCTCCGACGAGCTCGCCAGGTTCTCGACGGGTGACTCCGACGCCGAGGCGGAGCAGTGAGCCCAGCGGACAAGCGGTCGGCGACGACCTCCGCTGTGTCGCTCGCCCTCGGCGACGTGGCCGGGCAGGCCGTCGAGGCGCACGCGCCGGAGCTGGCCCGCGAGCACTTCGCGCAGCGCCTCGCGGGCCGCGACGCGGACCTGTGGGGCGAGGCAGCCGTCGAGGAGGCCTCGAAGCGCCTCGGCTGGGTCGACCTGCCGACCACGTCGCGTGAGCTCGTCGGCGACATCCTCGACCTGAAGGAAGAGCTCGCCGGCGAGGGCATCCACCGGGTCGTGCTGTGCGGCATGGGCGGCTCGTCGCTCGCACCCGAGGTGATCACGGCGACGGACGACGTCCCGCTCGTCGTCCTCGACGGAACCGACCCGGGCCAGGTCGAGCGGGCCATGAGCACGGAGCTGCAGCGCACGGTCGTCGTGGTGTCGAGCAAGTCCGGCTCGACCGTGGAGACCGACAGCCAGCGCCGTGCCTTCGAGAAGGCGTTCACCGACGCGGGCATCGACGCGGCCAGCCGGATCGTCGTCGTCATCGACCCCGGCTCGCCCCTCGAGAAAGAGGCGACGTCCGCGGGGTATCGGATGGTGTTCACCGCCGACCCGCAGGTGGGTGGCCGGTACTCGGCCCTGACCGCGTTCGGGCTGGTGCCCTCCGGCCTGGCCGGCGCGGACATCCGCGGGCTGCTCGAGCAAGCCGCCGACGTGGCGCCGTCCCTCGCGGTCGACGGCCCCGACAACCCGGCGCTGCGCCTCGGGTCGGCGCTCGGCGGGACGGACCCGCTGCGCGACAAGATCGTCATTGTGGACGACGGCTCCGGCCTCGTCGGGTTCGGCGACTGGGCCGAGCAGCTGCTCGCCGAGTCGACAGGCAAGGAGGGGACCGGGCTGCTGCCCGTCGTCGTCCGGTCGGACGACGCGCCCGAGCTGCAGGGCGGCCCCGCGGACGACGTCCTCGTGGTCAGGCTGGTCGGCTCGGCCGGGACGGCGGACCCGGGACCCGCCGAGGTCGCCGTATCCGGCAGCCTCGGCGGCCAGATGCAGCTGTGGGAGACGGTGACGGCGGTCGCGGGCCGGCTGCTCGGGATCAACCCCTTCGACCAGCCCGACGTGGAGAGCGCCAAGAAGGCGGCTCGTGGCCTGCTCGACCAGCAGCCGAAGCCCAGCGCACCGGACTTCACGGATGGCGGCATCGAGGTCCGTGCCACGGACGGGCTCCTCGAGGGGGCCGACACGCTGGAGAGCGCCCTTCAGGCGCTCCTCGACCGGATCGACCCGCAGCGCGGCTACCTGGCCGTGATGGCGTACCTCGACCGGGAGGCCGACAGCGAGCTGGCCGACATCCGGCAGCCGCTCGCCCGACGCTCTGGTCGGCCCGTCACGTTCGGCTGGGGACCCCGCTTCTTGCACTCCACCGGGCAGTACCACAAGGGCGGGCCGCCGACCGGCGTGTACCTGCAGGTCACGGCCGACGCGAGCTCGGACGTCGACGTCCCGGACCGGCCGTTCACGTTCGGCCGGCTGATCGCGGCGCAGGCGGCCGGTGACGCCCAGGTGCTCGCCGAGCACGGCCGGCCGGTCCTGCGTCTGCACCTTCCGGACCGGGTCGCCGGGATCCAGCGCCTGTTGTCGGTCGCCAGAGGGAAGTGACGTAGCGCTTATGAGCCCCAGCCGGACGACGGCCCGCACGGGCGGCGCGCGGGCGGGCCGCGACACCAACCCCCTGCGCGACCCCCGCGACCGGCGGCTCGCCCGCATCGCGGGCCCGTGCGGCCTGGTGCTCTTCGGGGTGACGGGAGACCTGGCTCGCAAGAAGCTCATGCCCGCGGTCTACGACCTCGCCAACCGCGGACTGCTGCCGCCCGGCTTCGCGCTCGTCGGCTTCGCACGGCGGGACTGGGAGGACGAGGACTTCGGCAAGATCGTCTACGAATCGGTGAAGGAGCACGCCCGCACGCCGTTCTCCGAGGCCGTCTGGCGACAGCTCGCCGAGGGCCTGCGGTTCGTGCCCGGGGAGTTCACCGACGAGGTGGCGTTCGAGAAGCTGGCTCAGACGGTGAAGGAGCTCGACGCCGAGCGAGGCACGGGCGGCAACCTGGCGTTCTACCTGTCCGTTCCTCCGAAGTTCTTCGAGCTCGTCTGCGAGCAGCTCGACCGGTCGGGGCTGGTACGGGCGAGCCCCGGTCAGTGGCGACGGGTGGTGATCGAGAAGCCGTTCGGCCACGACCTGGCGAGCGCCCGCGAGCTGAACGAGATCGTCGAGAAGGTCTTCCCCGCGGACTCGGTGTTCCGGATCGACCACTACCTCGGCAAGGAGACGGTCCAGAACCTGCTGGCCCTGCGGTTCGCCAACCAGCTGTTCGAGCCGATCTGGAACGCGAACTACGTCGACCACGTGCAGATCACGATGGCCGAGGACATCGGGATCGGCGGCCGCGCCGGGTACTACGACGGGATCGGCGCGGCCCGGGACGTCATCCAGAACCACCTGCTGCAGCTCCTGGCGCTCACGGCGATGGAGGAGCCGGTCTCGTTCGACGCCCGGCACCTGCGCGCGGAGAAGGAGAAGGTGCTGTCCGCCGTCCGCCTGCCGAAGGACCTGGCCCGGACGACGGCGCGCGGCCAGTACTGCGCCGGCTGGCAGGGCGGCGTCCACGTCCGCGGCTACCTCGAGGAGGACGGCATCCCCTCCACCTCGACCACCGAGACGTTCGCGGCCATCAAGCTCGCGATCGACACCCGCCGGTGGGCCGGCGTCCCCTTCTACCTGCGCACGGGCAAGCGGCTCGGACGGCGCGTGACCGAGATCGCCGTCGTCTTCAAGCGCGCGCCGCACCTGCCGTTCGAGTCGACGGCGACGGAGGAGCTCGGGCAGAACGCGCTCGTGATCCGCGTGCAGCCGGACGAGGGCGTGACGCTCAAGTTCGGCTCGAAGGTCCCCGGGACCGCGATGGAGGTGCGCGACGTGACGATGGATTTCGGGTACGGGCACGCGTTCACCGAGTCCAGCCCGGAGGCCTACGAGCGCCTCATCCTCGACGTCCTGCTCGGCGACCCGCCGCTGTTCCCCCGGCACGAGGAGGTCGAGCTGTCGTGGATGATCCTCGACCCGATCGAGGAGTACTGGGCAGGGCGCGGGCAGCCCGAGCCCTACGCGGCGGGGAGCTGGGGACCCGAGAGCGCTGACGAGATGATGGCCCGTGACGGCCGGCACTGGAGACGGCCATGATCGTCGACCTGCCGTCCACGACGACGAGCGCCATCAACGGCAGCCTCGTCGACATCCGCGAGACCGGCGGTGCCGTCGCGCTCAGCCGTGTGCTCACGCTGGTGATCGTCACCGAGGACGTCGAGGCCGAGGAGGCCATCGAGGCGGCCAACGACGCGAGCCGAGAGCACCCCTGTCGGGTGCTCGTCGTCGCCAAGGGGAGCCGGCGGGGCTCGGCCCGGCTCGACGCCCAGATCCGGGTCGGCGGGGACGCCGGTGCCAGCGAGGTCATCGTGCTGCGGCTCTACGGGGAGCTGGCGCTGCACGGCGACTCGGTCGTCGTCCCCCTGCTGCTGCCCGACGCCCCGGTGGTCGCCTGGTGGCCGGGCGCTCCCCCGCCCGTCCCCAGCGAGCACCCCATCGGCGCGATGGCCCAGCGGCGGATCACCGACTCGGCGGAGGCGGCCCGTCCTCACAAGGTGCTGAGGCAGCTCGCCGAGAACTACGCGGACGGCGACACGGACCTCGCCTGGTCACGGCTCACGCTGTGGCGGGGGCTCCTCGCGGCGGCGTTGGACCAGCCGCCGTACGAGAGGGTGGCCTCGGCGGTGGTCACTGGCGCCCCCGACAGCCCCTCCACCGAGCTGCTCGGCGCCTGGCTCGCGCTGGCGCTGCGCTGCCCGGTGACGCGGTCCAAGATCAGGCCCGGCGGAGGGATCGCCGGCGTCCGCCTGCAGCGCAGGTCCGGGGCCATCGAGCTGCTGCGCCCCGAAGGCAACGTGGCGCTGCTCACGCATCCGGGGCAGCCTGACCGCCAGATCGCGCTGCCTCGCCGGTCGACCAGCGAGTGCCTCGCGGAGGAGCTGCGACGACTGGACCCCGACGACATCTACCAGGAGGTCGTGACCCGCGGTCTCGCCCTCCTCGACGCCGAGGGCCGCAAGGTGCCGGGCTCCGCCGCGCCCGTCGCGACGTCACCGCAGGAGGCGAGCCGGCGGGTCAAGGAGACCGCGTCGCGGATGGAGGGCCGCTCCGAGGCGATGAAGCGTGCGAACCCGGCCCGAAAGCAGGCGGCGGCGACGCAGGCGCCGGCGAGCGAGACACCGGCACCGGCACCGGACGGCGCGTCGTGACCGCCGCGACGTCCGTCGTCGTCCACGCGGACCGGCAGCTGCTCTGCGAGGCGATCGCCGCCCGGCTCGTCACCCAGCTCGTCGACGCGCAGGCCTCCCGCGGCCGGGCGCACGTCGTCCTGACCGGTGGCACCGTGGGGATCGCGCTGCTCGCGACCCTCGCCGGGTCGCCGGCACGGGACGCGGTGGACTGGCGGGCGGTCGACGTGTGGTGGGGGGACGAGCGCTACCTGCCTGCCGGGGACCCGGAGCGCAACGAGACGCAGGCGCGCGAGGCCTTGCTGGACCATGTGCCCGTCGACCCGGCCCGCGTGCATGCGATGCCCGCCTCCGACGGGCCGGACGGAGCGGACGTCGACGCGGCGGCCGACCGGTACGCCGAGGAGCTGGCGGCGGCGACCGAGCCGGGTGACCGCGCCGGCGTCCCCAGGTTCGACGTGCTGATGCTCGGCGTGGGCCCCGATGCCCACGTCGCGTCGCTGTTCCCCGGCCAGCCAGGGCTGTACGAGACGCAGCGGACGGTGATCGGGGTGCGCGGCGCGCCGAAGCCGCCTCCGACGCGCATCTCGCTCACGCTGCCGGCGATCCGCCAGGCCTCCGAGGTGTGGTTCGTGGTGTCGGGGGACGACAAAGCAGGGGCGGTGCGTCTTGCGCTGTCCCAGGCGGGCGAGATCCAGGTGCCGGCGTCGGGCCCGACCGGTCAGCGGGCGACCCGCTGGCTGCTCGACCGCGCCGCCGCCTCCCAGCTCCCCGCCGGGCTGACGCGCCTCGCTTCCCCCTGAGCTGTGTCAGACCCCGATAGGCCCACACCGCACGTAGGTCTGACCACCCGTCCACCCCCCACTCGTGTCAGACCCCGATAGGCCCACACTGCATGTGGGTCTGACACCCGTGCACCCCCCACTCGGGTCAGACCCACATAGGCCCACACTGCACGTCGATCTGACACTGGATGTAGATCTGACACTGGATGTAGATCTGACACTGCGCTACCTCTCGAGTAGATACCTGCGCAGGATGGCCGTGACGCGCTCGGGTTCGGTGCGGGCGGCCATCGCGGGCAGGCGCAGCATCGTCTCGCCGGGGGCGGTCACCTCTGCAGCGCGCAGCAGGTCGTCGTACCAGCGCTCCACGTCCATGTGTCCCACGCCGTCGATCTCCAGGGTCACTGTCCGGCCTCCCCACAGTCGCCAGACCACATCGAGGTAGCGCCACCGTCCAGCCGCGTCACGGCGGCGCTGTTGCTGAGCGGGCTCCGGAAGACCTGCGTCTCGGCACAACCGGACGAAGTCGATCTCACTCATTGCATGCGCGCCGCCGGCGATGTCGCCCAGCGCGTACTGCATCAGCTTCAGATGCCGAACACGTCCCACCTGGTCGCTCTCGAGCAGCAGCCGATCGGCTGTGGTGAGTCGCTGGCGGACGACGGCCGCGAGCAGTCCGCACGCCGCTCGAGGTGAGCGCGACCATGCACCGGCATCGATGGCCGCGCGCTCGACGCCGTGCAGAGCGAGGCCGCTGCGTCGCTGGATGTGCTCGTCACGGTGCCGGCGTGACTCGTGCACCATGACGTTCGGCAGCTTCGGGGGGTCTGCTCCACGCGGGACGACGACGTGGACGTCGTCCTGCTCCCATCCGCTCAAGCCCCACGCCTCGAGCGCCGTCCATGCGCAGAGCGCTGCCCGAGGCCCGGCATTCAGCAGGGCGACCCACCACTGCGCTCTGCCGACGACCGGACCGGTGTGCAGGGCGATGACGACCGGCGTCACCGCCCGCCAGCGGCCCTGCTCGACGTGTACCTGCACGTGCTGAGGGGTGACGCCGACTGCCGCCAGCTGGGATCGGCTCATGATCCTTGCCTGCTCCGCGGCAAGCAGTGCAAGCCCCGGGGTTCGATCGAAGACGTCCGCTCGTCCTGTCGTCATGCCGGTACCGTTGCTCAGCGGAATCCGCGCGTGCAGGCGACCTTCGACCGCCTGTGGACAGAGACCGCGTCCAGACGGGCCTGTGTACGGGACGTTGCGCACGGCCCAACCCAGTGTCAGACCCTCGTGCGCTGTCAACCTACGACGG
>JBKHWX010000084.1:0-21232 GCA_046566325.1 Actinomycetes bacterium
GTCGACGCCGCGATCGAGGCGCTGCTGAGCGGCGGAGGGCAGGACGGCGGCACACAGGACGGCAGCACACAGGACGGCGGCAGGGACGGCGACGAGCCGGGCGGCCGGCCGGCGTAGCGGGTGCGGGCGGCGCCCTGTCTGACGGGTGTGCCGGCCGCGACGAGCTGCAGAACGCCGTCCGGGCTTCAGAACGCGGTCCGGTGACGGCGGCTCAGGTGACGACGTCTGCCTCCTCGGCGTCGCCGTCCTCGCAGTCGCCGTCGAGGGCAGCGTCGCCGTCGAGGGCAGGCAGGTCACGCCCCGCTGCGAAACCGTCGAGGTAGCCACGGGCCCGCTCGGTGCGGGGGTAGGCCTGGAGCAGGGCCCAGAACCGAGGGCCGTGGGCCGGTTCGAGCAGGTGCGCGAGCTCGTGCAGGAGCACGTAGTCCAGAACCCAGGCAGGGACACCGCGCAACCTCGTCGACAGCCGGATGCTGCCGTCAGCCGGAGTGCAGGAGCCCCACCGCGTCTGCTGGTTGTCGGACCACCGGACACTGCTCGGCCGGGCAGCGCCGCCCAGGTAGCGCTGCGACAGCTCCTCGGCACGGGTGGCCAGGGCCCTGTTGCCGGGCCGCCGACGCTTCTCCTGAGCCGCGAGACGCTCGACCATCGCGGCGACCCAGTGCCGCTCCTCGGCAGCGGTGAACCGAGCGGGGATGGCGACGACGATCGCGCCGTCCTCGCGGTAGGCGGTCACGGTCCGGCGACGCCGACGGCTGCGGCGGACGACCACGGCGGGGGCGGGCGTGGCAGCGGACGCGAGGTCGCCGTCCGGAGGCAAGCTGGCCACGCTTCACGGTACCGGCGGCGGCTCCTGCCGGACCTCGTCGCCCTTCGCCGCGACGCCCAGCGGTGCCGGTGGGGACGGCGCCGCCGTCAACGAACCCGTACCGGTCGGGACGGCGCCGCCATCAGCCCAGCGGTGCCGGTGGGGACGGCGCCGCCATCAGCCCAGTGACATTTCGCCCTAATCGGGTAGAGGACGCGCGGGGGCGAGAGCACGCTCGCGTCAGCATGCTCGGTTAGTGTGAGTGCGCGATCCTGGCCAGCAGGGCGAGACAGCCCGGGTCCGTGTGTTGCTCGTCGCGGCTGCGGCGGGCGCGCGCAGGCCGGACCATTTACCTGAGCAGCACACGAGAGGGGCACCATGGCGGACACCGGGGAGACGTACGAGGGCGAGTTCTACTGTGTCAAGTGCAAGGAGAAGCGGCAGGCCCAGGGCAACGTCGTCGAGACCAACGGACGGCGAATGGCCAAGGGCAAGTGTCCCGTCTGCGGCACCAACCTGAACCGCATCCTCGGCAAGGCGTAGCCAGCGACGCTCTTCCTGCTTCCACACGCCTGTGGAAGCAAACAACACCAAACAGCATCACCACTGCCAGTCTTGCTGCATGCACCTACAGATCCGTCCTGGCATGCTCCGCGTCTGGCGGGCCCCGGGGCGCCTCCAGATCGGGCTGGACGCGGCGCACGCCGTGGTGCTCGACGGCCTCACGGCCCCGGACGAGCAGGTCCTCGCCCTGCTGGCGGAGCCGCTCTCTCTGGACGAGCTCCTCCGCGTCTGCCGGCAGAGGCGGATCTCGGTGAGCCGTGTACGCGCGCTCGTCGACCTGTTGACGTCGGCAGGGGTGCTGGTCGTCACGCAAACGCCTCCCGGTCGGCTCCACCACTTCGGCGCACCGGCCACGGCGCAGCTTCGTCCGGATGCCGACGCGCTGTCCGTCGCCTACCACGAGGGCGACGGCTGGGAGCTCGTCCTGCAGCGCGCGGACCAGCGAGCGGCGGTGGTCGGCCTGGGCCGCTGTGGGCTCGCGGTCGCCTCGCACCTCGCCCGGGCGGGGCTGGGCATGGTGGTGCTGGACGACGACAGACCGGTCGCCCGGCCCGACGTCGCTCCCGGCGGGTACCGGCCAAGCCATCTGGGACGACGGCGGGCCGACGTGGCGGCGGAGCTCCTGGCCGAAGCGTGCCCGCAGACCTCGACGTCGGCGTCCGGGCTCCTGCGGCCCGACCTCGTGGTGCTCGTCGACCACTGGGCCGTGGACGCGTCGCGCGCCGACGGCCTCCTGCGCGAGGACGTGCCGCACCTGGCCGTCGTCCTTCGCGAGCAGGGTGTCGTCGTCGGGCCGCTCGTGCGCCCCGGACAGAGCGCGTGCCTGCGCTGCCTCGACCTGCACCGGCGGGACCGCGACCCGCAGTGGCCACGGCTGGTACCGCAGCTCGTGTCGGCCGGCCGAGGAACGCGTGCTCGCGAGGAGACCGCTCTCGCCGCCCTCGCCGCGGCGCTGGCGGCCGCCCAGGCGCTGACGCACCTGGACGGGCGGGTGCTGCCGGCGTCCGTGGACGCGACGCTGGAGGCGTCGCTGCCGGACGCGCTGGTCGCCGTCCGGCCGTGGACGTCGCACCAGGAGTGCGGCTGCGTCTGGCCTGCGGGGACACCCCTGGACGAGGCGACGGGCCGCCGCGCGCACCTGTCCCCGGCGCGGACAGAATGAGCCACGTGAGACAGGAGACGGCGTGACGGACCTGCCCCGTCGGGCCCTCGCCCGTAGCGCGCGGCTGGCCAGCCTGCCGGTCGGCTTCGCCGGGCGGACGGCGATCGGCTTCGGAAAGCGCGTGGGGGGCAAACCCGCCGAGCTCGTGGCCGCGGAGGTGCAGGCGCGCACCGCCGAGCAGCTGTTCAAGGTGCTCGGGGAGCTCAAGGGCGGCGCCATGAAGTTCGGGCAGGCCATGAGCATCTTCGAGGCGGCCCTGCCGGAGGAGCTCGCCGGACCGTACCGAGCGACCCTGACCAAGCTGCAGGACGCCGCTCCCCCGATGCCCGCCGCGTCGGTCCACAAGGTGCTGGCTGACCAGCTCGGGGTGCGCTGGCGGCGCAAGTTCGCGCACTTCGACGACAAGCCCGCCGCCGCGGCGTCGATCGGGCAGGTGCACAAGGCGGTGCTCAAGGACGGCCGGACGGTCGCGGTGAAGGTCCAGTACCCGGGGGCCGGGGACGCCCTGATCTCGGACCTGAACCAGGTGTCGCGCGTCGCCCGCGTGGCGGCGGGGTGGATCCCGGGGCTCGACCTCAAGCCGATCCTGGCGGAGCTCAAGGCGCGCGTCGTCGAGGAGCTGGACTACACGGCCGAGGCCGAGTCGCAGCAGGCGTTCGCGGACGCGTTCGCCGGGTCGGAGGAGTTCGCGATCCCTGCCGTGGTCGCCGGCACGGAACGGGTCGTGATCAGCGAGTGGCTCGACGGCCTGCCGCTGTCGCGCGTCATCTCCGACGGCTCACCGGAGCAGCGGGACATGGCAGCCCGTCGGTACCTGGAGTTCCTGCTGCTGGGCCCGGCGCTCTGCGGTCTGCTGCACGCGGACCCGCACCCGGGGAACTTCCGTCTCACGCCGGACGGGCGGTTCGGGGTGCTGGACTTCGGCGCGGTCAAGCGGCTTCCGGACGGGATGCCGCCGGAGATCGGCCGGCTTCTGACGCTGGCCCTGCAGGGCGAGGCCCAGGCCGTCGTGGCCGGTCTGCGGGAGGAGGGCTTCATCAAGTCCTCGATCAGCATCGACCCCCACGGACTGATGGACTACCTGGCCCCGTTCCTCGAGCCGGTGCACACGGAGGTGTTCCGGTTCTCCCGAAAGTGGCTGCAAGAGCTGTTCGCCCACATCAACGACCCCCGCCGCCCGTCCTGGTCCACAGGGTTGAAGCTGAACCTGCCGCCGGAGTACCTGCTCATCCACCGGGTCTGGCTCGGCGGCATCGGCGTGCTCTGCCAGATCGGCGGCGAGGTTCCGGTGCTCGAGGTCCTGGCCGAGCACCTGCCCGAGTTCACGCCACCGGAGGGGTAGCCGAGCCGCCCCGCCTCAGATCCCGCGCATGCGCACCGAGAGGCAGGTCACGCAGCCCTCGAGCTTCTCGAACTCGCTGATGTCGACCGGGACGACGTCGTACCCCTTCTCCCGGAAGATCTCCGCGGTCTTCGAGGCCTTCGACGACATGAGGAGCTTGTTGTCCTCCAGCAGCACCACGTGCGAGCCCTCCTCCTCCGGGACGGGGAGGAAGCTCTCGTACACGTCCTTGTCGTCGACGAGCGGCTCGTAGCCGATGACGGTGCCGTCGGGCAACGCGGTGACTGCGGACTTCAGGTGCAGCACCTTGGTCAGCGGCACCGCGACGACCCTCGCACCGAGCGGGGCGAGGTGCTCGCCGAGCTGGCGGATCCCTTCGTCGTTGGTCCGTCCGCCACGGCCCACGTAGACGCTGCCGGCGAACTTCAGGACGTCGCCGCCGTCCAGGGTGCCCGGTTCGACGATGCGCTCGACCCGGTAGCCCGCCTCCCGGACCGCATTCTCCGCGGCCTCCACCTCGGGCTGCCGCTCCTTCGCGCCAGGCCGCGTGATCACCGCGACGTCGCCGTAGACGACGACGGCGTCCTCGATGAAGGCGCTGTCCGGCAGGTCGAAGGCGGGCTCGACCTCGGTGACCTCCCAGCCGGCGTCCCGAAGGGCCTGGACGTAGCCCTGCCACTGCTGCAGGGCGAGGTCCGCGTCGACCGGGGAGCGGTCGATGTGGGTCACGAGTCCTTCGGCGAGCCGCGGGCTCGGCCGCCGGACGAGGGCCTTCTTCGACATCACGCGGGGAGCATAGGACGGACGGGACGGCGTCGGCGTCGGCGTCGGCGTCGGCGTCGGCGTCGGCGTGCAGCGCTAGCCGAGGTTGGTGCGGGCGCGGGCCGTCACGGTCAGGGGGACGCCGCCCGCGTAGTCCCCGAGGACGGCGGACACGAGCGGCAGCCGGGCACGCGCGGAGAGCGTGACCTGCGCCGTCCGCCCGTCCGGGCTGCCCGTGGCGCGTTCGACGCGGAAGTCCTCGAACGCGGCCGCTGCCCCGACCGCGACGGTGTAGTCGTCCACCGCTGCCCGCACGGAGCGGTCGGTCAGCGGGACGGCGCCGGGCCGGGCCCCCGTTCCGTAGAGGACGTCGCTGTCGACCGCGTCGGCGGCGTCGAGGGCCGCGGCGTCCGCGACGGCGAGCAGCTGCTTGCGCTTCAGGTGGACGGCGGAGGCACCGACCACGACCGTGACCAGGAGCAGCGCGATCGACGCGTACACGACGATCAGGAGCAGGACCTGCCCGCTGTCGTCGTCCCCCTTGGTGATTGTCCTTTTCATCGCGCACCTGAGGAAGCGACGTCCGAGAAGCGCTCGACGACTGCGACCGAGCGCGCGGTCACGGAGACGTGCGTCGGGACGACGGCGTCGACGAACGCCGGGACGCCGGGGAGCACCACGTCAGCAGTGACCGTCACCGTCACCCGGGAGTTCGCCTGCAGACACGGCGACGCCTGGCAGGAGATGCGCGTGGCACGGGCCGGGTGCACGTCCGAGAACCCCTGGTCCTGCATGGCGAGGGCGACGACGGCCTGGGCGCGGCTGGCCCCGACGCGCTCGTCGGGGGCGGTGACGAAGACGCGGCCGGCCTCGCGGGCCGCCCCCTCGGTGGCGAACGCGGCTGCCTGCAGCCGGCCCAGCGTGAGGACCAGATAGACGACCGGCACCAGCAGCAGCACGCCCAGCGTCACGAACTCGACCACCGCGCTGCCCTCGTCGGACCCCCTGAACCGGGAAGGCCGTCTCATCGCTCCTCCTCGACCCCGTGCCCCCTGACGACGAGCCCTCCCGACGGCCCGAACAGGCCGATCACCGGAACGGGCGCCGTCACCGTCACCTCGACCGTGCTGACTCCCCCCACCTGCGCCGTCCCGGCCGTCACGTGCTCGGCGTAGCGGTCGGACAGGGAGGCCCGGATGAGCTCACGAGCCCGCTGCGCGCCGTCCTCCGGCGAGCGGTCGGCGAAGGCGCCGTACCGGGCGCCCTCGGAGGCGCAGTCGACCAGCGTGTTCCGAACGTGCAGGACGGCACCCAGCTGGACGACGCCCAGGAACACCAGCGTCAGCAGGGCACCCACGAGCGCGAAGTCGACCGCCGCGGCGCCGCCGTCCCTTGTGCGCCTCCCGGGCAGCCCGTGGTGACGCGCTGGCCCGAGGTCATGAGCTAGCAGGGACCGCACGGTCGCTCAGTTCGAGAGGACGCGGTTCATCGCCTCGCTGAAGACGTTGTTCAGCGCGTCGCCGGCGACGGTCCACAACCCGATGACCAGCCCTGCCGTCATCAACGTCACCAGCACCCATCCCGGGACGTCACCACGGTCTCCCGAGATCATCAACCGGCGCTCCCAAGCAGCGGCGAGCCGTCGAGCCATCTGTCTCTCCTCTTCCGTCACCCGCCGGGGCGGGGCTGTGGTCAGCCGCGTGCCAAGGTGGCCGGACTGCGACTGGAATCTGAACTACCTGCGGCACGCCGCAGGCTCTTTCGAGTGCCGGAGCTACAGCCCGACGCTCAGTACGGACAGCCCCGGATACACCGCGAAGACGACGGTGACCGGAAGGACCAGGAAGACGACCGGCACCATCATGGCGATCTCCTTCTTCCCTCCGGTCTCCAGAAGCTGCCGACGCCCGAGGTCCCGGACGTCCTGCGCCTGGGCTCGCAGCACCTCGGCGAGCGGTGTTCCGCGCTCGACCGCCACGGCGACGCCGTCGACGAAGCGGGCCAGGCTGCCGAGGCTGGTCCGCGCGGCGAGCCCTTCCAGTGCCTGCACCAGGGAGGCGCCGGCCCGGGCGTCTGCAAGAGTCCGGGCCAGCTCCGCCGAGAGCTCCCCCTGGCAGGTGCGGGCGACCCGTTCGAGAGCACCGACCGCGCCTTCCCCGGCGCTGACAGACAGCGCGAGAAGCTCTGCAACGGTCGGGAACTCGGCCAACATCTGTTGTTCCCGTCGCCGAACGGCGCGGGTCAGTACCTGGTCGCGGAGCAAGACGCCGCTGAGTCCTCCCACGAGCACGAGCGCGGCGAGCGGCAGCACGGAGAAGCCTCGGCCCGCCGCCAGCAGCAGCGCGAGCACCGCTCCCACCGCGAGTCCCAGCACACCCCAGACGACCTGTTCGGCCCGGAACTGCTCGACCGTCGTCCCCCGCCCGAGCTGCTCGAGGCGGCGACGTACGGTCCCGGGACCGCCGGTGATCCGCTCGACCCAGCGCGCGGCGTCCGTCATGACGGGCGCGAGCATGCGCTCGACGACGGCGAACGGTGAGGGCGCGGACGGCGACGGGCGCAGCAGGCGGGATGCCGGCGCGGCGTCCCGGACGTAGGGCGCGAGCCGGTCGTCCAACGTGGGACGGCGCAGGAACGGCAGCCGGACCAGGGTGAGCCAGAGGCCCAGCCCGAGCACGAGCCCGAGGAGCGCACCGGCCACCGGACTGCCCGCGAGGCCGCTCATCGGAGCACCCGGTCCTCGTCGGGGAGCCGGCCGATCCGGACCATCACCCGGTACGCCAGCACCGAGGAGGCCGCGCCGATCGCGAGGACGAGAACACCCTGGGGCTTGTTGTAGGCGTCCACCGCCTCGGGCCGGGTGGCCAGCAGCCCGAGGACGACCCAGGGAGCGGCGACCGCGAGCCTGGCAGCGTTGACCGTCCAGCTCTGCCGTGCCTCGAGCTCGCTGCGCGTACGCACGTCCTCGCGCAGGAACGCGGAGAGCGTCCGGAGCATGCTGCCGAGATCGCTGCCGCCCACCTCGCGCGTCACGCGCAGAGCCTCGACGATGCGGTCCGCGACCGGGTCAGCGAGCCGCTGCTTGAGGTTCTCGAGGGAGTCGGAGAACCTGCCGGTGGCGCGGTAGTCCTCGCCGAACGCCGCGAAGGAGGGTCGTAGAGGGCTCGGTCCTCTCTCCCCCAGCTGCGCCAGGGCCTCGGGCAGGGACAGGCCCGCGCGGATCCCCGAGGTCAGGTGGTCGACGGCCTCCGGCCAGAGCTCGCGGACCGTCGTCCGTCGGCGCCGGGCGCGCATGCGGACGAGGGCGACGGGGGCCCAGCCTCCGATGGCGCCGAAGCAGACGGCGATCGGCACGGAACCCGAGAAGGCCACGACGAGAAGACCTGTCGTGGCGACGCACACGGCGGAGGCCCCGAGCAGGGCCTGGGGGCTCACCGTGGCCATCCCCGCCTGCGTGAGCTCGTCACGGACCCGCTGCAGCCAGAGGGGCGCTCGACGCGTCCGTCTCTCGTCGGGAACCCAGCACGACCACCAGACGCAGAACAGGCCGCCGCCGAGCAGCAGCCCGAGAACGCTTCCCATCCCGCTACCGTCGCTCGACCGAGGAGAGCAGTCCTGGCAGGTCCACACCGATGCGCTCGAAGCGCTCCTGGTGCGGCGGGTAGCCGGCCGCGCGTACGAGGAGACCGGCGCGCGTCGTGAAGATGTCTGCGGTCTCGACGACGTCCTGCTCGACACGGCCAGGGACGGCGACGATCTCGCGCACCGTGCGCCGACCCTTCCCGTCCAGGGCGAGGTGCACGACGAGGTCGATGCTGCCGGCGACTGTCGGGACGACAAAGCGGGACCCGACGTTCTCGCCGGCGAGCAGCGGAAGTGTGCACATCTTCGTCAGCGCCTCACGGGCGCTGTTCGCATGGATGCTCGCCATCCCGGGAAGGCCCGAGTTCAAGGCGATGAGCAGGTCCAGGCTTTCCGCCTGCCGCACCTCGCCGACCAGGATGCGGCTGGGCCGCATCCGGAGCGCCTCCTTGACGAGGCGGCGCAGCGGGACCTCACCCGTCCCCTCCAGGCTGGCCTGCCGGCACTGCAGACCGACGCAGTCGCGCAGGGGAATCTTCAGCTCGAAGACCTCCTCGCACGTGATCACCCTCTCCTGGGGAGGGATGGCGGCCGCGAGGCAGTTGAGCATCGTCGTCTTGCCGGCCTGCGTACCGCCGGAGACCAGGATGTTCAGGCCTGCCGCGACGGACGCCTCGAGAAATGCCGACGCGGCAGCGGTGAGGCTCCCCAGGGCGACGAGGTGCTCGAGCCGGTCCGCGCGGACGACGAACTTGCGGATGTTGACGGCCCAGTGCTCCCGGGTGATGTCGGGGATCACGACGTGCAGCCGGGAGCCGTCGGGCAGCATCGCGTCGACGAACGGGGAGCTGAGGTCGACCCGCCGGCCCGACGTCTTGAGCATGCGCTCCACGAGGTCGCGGACCTGGTCGGCGGACAGGATGGTGGTGGTCAGCTCCGGCTGCCCGTCCCGGGCGACGAAGACCTTCCCGGGCTCGTTGACCCAGATCTCCTCGACCGTCGGGTCGTCCAGGTACTCCTGCAGCGGACCCAGCCCGGCGACGGTGCCGAGCACCGACCGCACGGTCGCGCCGGGGTCGGTCAGCGGTGGCAGCCCTCCCGACAGGGAACGCTCGTCGTAGTCGGCGACCGCCGCCTCGACGAGGCGCCTGATGCCTGCGGGGTCACGGTGCGGGTCGACGCCCTCACGACGGATGAGCTCGCGCACCTCGTTCTCGACGATCGCGATCCCGTCCATCCCCGACCTCCACAGCACTGGCCGGGCGACCCGACATCCCCTGTACGAACTCGCAACACGCTACTGGGACAAGCGGAACCAGTGCGGCGCACCTGTGGACAACTCGACCGCTGTTCATCGGGAGCGGTGCTCTCGTGCCCGCTGCGACCCGGCGTCGTCGCCCACCTCGACGAGCGGGACGCCCGGTTGTCCCCAGGTACACCGACGCCCGCGCGCCTGCTTGCCACACTTGGTCACCGGCCCGCGCCGCAGCCGTCGACCCACCGAGGGAGGAGCGATGTGCACGTCCGCATGACGGTGCTCGACCCGCGGCACACCGGCCTGCGCCTCGACGTCCTCGTGACCGCACCGGCAGGGACGCTGTTCCGGGACGTTCGTACCGACCTGCTGCAACAGCTCGGCCGCCATGCCTCGGAGCCCGATCTTCCGCTCTTCGCGGATGGGAGAGCGGTGCTCGACGACCAGCAGATTGGGATCGCCCCGCTGCTGACGGGCGTCGTCCTCACCGTCGGTCACCCGGGAACGGACGAGGGCAGGAGCGCAGGGACGACAGGCGGTTTCCTCGAGCTGGACGTGGTCTCCGGCCCGGACGGCGGCCACATCTACCGGCTGCGCCCCGGACGGCACGTCATCGGGCGAGCCGGGGACAGCCGGCTCCGCATCGACGACCCCGACTGCTCACGCGCGCATGCGGAGCTGCACGTCTCGGACGCCGGGGTGTTCCTGCGGGACCTGGGCTCCACCAACGGGACGCAGGTGGACGGCGTCCCGGTAGGTTCCGAACCCGTCCCGCTGACGCCGAGCACGCGCGTGGTCATCGGCGGTTCCACCCTCGCTCTGCGCGTCCCCGACGGCCTGCCCGCCGCCGTCCGGCAGTCCGGCGACGGGGACGTCGACGTGAACCGCTCACCCCGGATCGTCAGGCCTCTCGAGTCGGTGGAGATCCGCCTGCCCGCGTCACCGGACGAGCCCCGCGCCGTCCGCGTACCGCTCGTGGCGATGCTCGTCCCGGTGCTCGTCGCCGTGCCGCTCGCCTTCCTGTGGAGCCCCCTTGCGCTGCTGTTCGCCCTCACGACGCCGGTGATGCTGCTGGGAAACCTCCTGAGCGACAAGGTGACGGGACGATCGGAGTACCGCCGCCGACGCCAGCAGCACGAGGCGGCGACGGAAGACGCCGAACAGCGGCGGGACGAGGCTCTCGCGCTCGAGACGGTCTACCGGCGCTCCGCGGCGCCGGACGCCGCCGAGCTCCTGCGCGTCGTCGCCGTGCCCCTGCAACGGTTGTGGGAACGGCGAGCCGGTGACGAGGACTTCCTCACCTTGCGGCTCGGGACGTCTGCGCTCCCTTCGACGAGCGTGCTGGTCACCGCAGCACCGGACCCGCCCGTGCGTCCGGTGCTGCCGCCGGTTCCCGTCACCGTCGCGTTGCCCGAGGTCGGCGTGCTGGGCGTGGCCGGCCCTCGACACCGGAGCACCGCTCTCGTCCGGTCCTTGCTGGCTCAGGTCGCGGCTCTGCACTCCCCGCGCGAGACGCGCGTCGTGCTGCTCTCCCTCGGCGCCGCCGAGGACGACGGCACGCACGAGGCGGGACGCGAGCGGGAGCAGGCGGGCTGGGAATGGGACAGCGCGCTGTGGTTCCCCCACGCCGGCGGCCCCGGTCGCGAGGCGCGTGAGGTCTCCAGCAGCGACTACCACGTCGGGACGACCGGAGAACAGGTGGAGAAGCGGGTCGAGGAGCTCTGGGCGCTGCTGGAGGAACGCCGCCGCGACGCGAAGGAGGCTCTCCGACCCGCTGACCGTCCTCCCGGCCCCTCCGTGGTGCTGCTGCTGGACGGCGCGCAGCGGCTGCGCTCGGTCCCCGGCGTCGCACGCCTTCTCCAGCAAGGGCCGGACGTCCGCATCTACGCCGTCTGTCTCGAGGCGGACGAGTCCGCGCTGCCGGTGGAGTGCCGAGCGACGGTGGTCCTGGGCGGCGAGGTCGGCACGGAGCTGAGACTTCGCGTCTCCGGCGGCGGCTCCCTGGACGGCGCCGCCGCCGACCTCACAGGACGCCGGTGGTTCGAGCGCGTCGCGCGGGCTCTGGCCCCGCTGAGGGACGCGACACCGGACGGCGGCGGCTCGCTGCCCGAGACCGCTCGCCTGGTGGACGTCCTCGCCGAACCAGGCCTGCCCGCCGTCACCGACGCCGCCGGCGTCGTCCGACGGTGGGAGGTGAGCCCGCGCTCGACGACAGCCGTGCTGGGCGTCTCCGCGAGCGGCACGCAGCGCATCGACCTTCGGCGTGACGGACCGCACGTCCTCGTCGCCGGCACCACCGGTTCCGGCAAGTCCGAGCTCCTCCAGACCCTCGTCACCTCGCTGGCGCTCGCGAACCGGCCGAGCGAGATCGGCTTCGTCCTCGTCGACTACAAGGGCGGGTCCGCGTTCGCGGAGTGCGCCCGTCTGCCGCACACCCTCGGGCTCGTCACGGACCTGGACGAGCACCTCACCCGCCGCGCGCTGGAGTCGCTGACCGCGGAGATCAGCCGGCGCGAGCGCCTGCTCGCAGGGCACGGCGCCAAGGACATCGACGACTACCTCGCCGGCAGAGGCTCTGCAGGCGCGGCGGGCGGCGACCAGCCGCCGCTCGCGCGGCTCGTGCTGGTCATCGACGAGTTCCGCGTCCTCGCCGAGGAGCTGCCCTCGTTCCTCGACGGGCTCGTCCGCATCGCGGCCGTCGGGCGCTCCCTCGGGATCCACGTCGTGCTGGCGACCCAGCGCCCCGGCGGTGTCGTCACCGCTGACGTGAAGGCGAACGTCAACCTCCGGATCTGCCTGCGCGTCCGCGACGCGTCCGACTCCCTCGACGTCCTGGAGAGCCGGGACGCGGCGAGCATCCCCGAAGGCATCCCCGGACGAGCGTTCAGCCGTACCGGTTCCGGCGGCCTCCTCGAGTTCCAGACGGCGCGGCTCGGCGGACCGCCCGCGGGCTCCGCGGAGGCCCTGAGGGTCACGCCGTTCTCCTGGCGGGCTGCCGGCGACGGGCCCGCTCCCGCTGCGCGCTCCTCCGCCACGGACGGCTCCTCCACCTCCTCCAACCAGGACCGCCACGACGTACCGACCGACCTCGCCCGCGTCGTCGAGGCGATCACCCGCGCCGCCCAGCGACTGGCTCTCGAGCGGCTTCCCAGCCCTTGGCTGGCGCCGCTGCCCGAGGTGCTACCCCTCGGCGCCCTGCCCGCCCCCGGCGTCCGAACTGCGCCGGGCCACGTGCTCCTGCCGTTCGGCATGCTCGACCTGCCCGACCGGCAACGGCAGGAGACGGCCGTGCTCGACCTGTCTGCCGGGGCCTGCCTCGCCGTCGCCGGCGCGCCCCGATCCGGTCGCACCAGTCTGCTGCAGGCCCTCGCCGTCTCCGCGGCCGTCTCGCCCGATCCTGTCGTCGTCTACGCCCTGGACGGCGGCGCCGGCCTCGGCGGCCTCGTCGACGTGCCCGCGGTCGCCGCCGTCGTCCCCCGCCACGACAGCGACCGCGCCACCCGCCTGCTGCGGCGGCTCGCCGAGGAGATCGGACGGCGGCAGCAGACCCTCGCAGCAGGCGGCTTCGCCGTCCGCGGCGACACAGGCACGGCAACGGTGACCGGACCGGGGACGACGCGAGGACGCGCGATGCCCCACCTGCTCCTCCTCGTCGACGACTGGCCCGCCCTGCAGCAGGCGCACGAGGCCGTGGACGGCGGCCGAGGCCTCGACCCTCTGGTGCAGATCCTGCGGTCGGGACCCGCGGTCGGCGTCGTCACTGTCGTGGCGGGAGACCGGTCGGTGCTCACCGGCCAGCTCGGGGCCGCGCTCCCGCAGCGGCTCGTGCTTCGGATGGCCGACCCCACGGACGTCGTGCTCGCGGGCGTGTCTCCCCGCGACGTTCCGACCTCCCTGCCGCCCGGGCGGGGACTGCTGGTCGGCTCCGGTCGCCCCCGGCTGGTCCAGGTGGCGTCCCTGTCCGGGGAGGACGACGCGCGCACGCTGAAGCACCTCGTGCAGTCGCGACGACACGAGCAGGCGCCGCCGGTCGAGCCTCCGTTCGTCGTCCCCGCGATGCCCGACCGGATCGACCTCGACACGCTCTACGAACGCTCGCCACCGTCAGGCCGCTGGCTGCCGGTCGGTGTCGGCGGGGACGACGTCAGCCCCGTGGGCTTCGACCTCGACCGGGACGGCGGCGCGCTGCTGGTCGCAGGACACCCCGGCTCGGGGCGGTCCGGGGCGCTGGCGGTGTTGGCGCGAGGGCTCCTGCGGGCCGACGTCCCCGTTGCCGTGGTGACCGTCGGCCCGTCTCCGCTCCCGGGACTGCTGGCCGGGCGCGTGCTCGGCTCCTTCGGGCCCGAGGACGGCGACAACCTGCTCGCCGTCCTCGACGCGTCCCTGGACGCCCGCCGGCCTGCCGCCGTCCTCGTGGACGACGCCGAGCGAGTCGAGGGGGCGCCGATCGAACCGGTGCTGCGCAAGCTGGTCGACCGCATCCCGTCGTCCCGGGAGGTCGTCGTGCTCGCCGGTTCGACCCCGCAGCTGCTCGGCCGCTTCTCGGGAGTGAGCGCGCAGGTCCGCAAGGGGGCGACCGGCCTCCTCCTCGGGCCGGCAGGCACTCTTGACGGCGACCTGTTCGGCGTCCGGACGCCTCGCCGCGCCGAGCGCCGGCCCGGACGGGGGCTCCTCGTCCAGCGGGGTCGACTCGTCGCCGTCCAGGTCGCCCACGCGATGCCCGCAACCGGTACCACGAGCAACTGGCAGGAGGACGGATGACCGAGGGACGTGTGCGCCCGGCGACACCCGACGACGTCCCGGTGATCGACCGGCTCGTCCGCGAGCTGGCTGTGTACGAGAAGGAGCCCGATGCGGTCGAGGCCGTTCCGGAGGACTTCCGCGTCGCCCTGTTCGGTCCCGACCCGAAGGTCCACTGCCACGTCGCGGAGGTGGTCGACGACACCGGCAAGGCCGAAGTCGTGGGCATGGCCCTGTGGTACGTCACGTTCTCGACCTGGCGGGGCCGGCACGGGATCTGGCTCGAGGACCTGTTCGTCCGTCCCGGGGACCGCGGCCTCGGCCTCGGCCGGAGCCTCCTGCAGGTGCTGGCGGCCGAGTGCACGGCACGTGGGTATGCGCGCCTGGAGTGGTGGGTGCTCGACTGGAACTCCCCCGCACACGCCTTCTACCGCTCTCTGGGCGCCCGTCCGGAGGACGAGTGGACGGTCTGGCGACTGGACGGCGACCGGCTGTCCGCGCTCGGAGGCACGACGCGGAGGTGACCCGCCGGTCTCGCCCTGTCATAGTGAACGGACGATGACGATGTCGCGGGTGGAGCCCGTCACCAGACAGGACCGGGTCGGCCTGCGCGTGCCGGCCGATCCGGCGTACCTCACGGTCCTGCGGACGGCGACCGCGGGCCTCGCGGCTCGACTGGACCTCACGCTGGACGAGATCGAGGACCTGCGCATCGCCGTCGACGAGGCCTGCGTCCTGCTGCTCGTGGGCGCGGCCGACGGCGACCACCTGGACGCGTCGTTCCAGCTCGAGGAGGACCTGCTGGACATCGCGGTGACCGGGCCCGCGTCGTCCCTGCCGAACGGCCACAGCCTCACGTGGGCGGTGCTCGCCGCGCTCGTGGGCGACGTCACGAGCGGGTCCCGGGACGGCATCTCCTGGATCCGGCTCCGGCACCGACGCGCTGGGCTGGAGACCTGATGGTCCGCCCGCCGCGCACGACACCGCTCCCGCCGGGCCGCGCGCCGGACGCCGTCCACGGGGCCGCATCGACCGAACTGCCCGCGCTGACCGAGCTGCCGGCGCCGCGCGACGGGCGCCAGCACGACGCGCTCGAGGCGATGGCCGGGCTCGACCCCGCCGACCCCCATCGCGCCGCCCTGCGCGAGGAGGTCGTACGCGCACACCTCGGGCTGGTGGAGCACCTCGCACGCCGGTACGAGGGCCGGGGTGAGCCGCTGGACGACCTCGTCCAGGTGGGCACGATCGGCCTGCTCAAGGCCGTGGACCGCTTCGACCCGTCCCGCGGCACCTCGCTGGCGGCCTACGCGGTGCCCACCATCCTGGGGGAGATCCGGCGTCACTTCCGTGACCGCGGCTGGGCGGTGCGCGTGCCGCGCCGGCTGCAGGAGCTGACCCTGACCCTGACGGACGTGCGGGCGCGCCTGACGCAGGAGCTCGGCCGGGCGCCCACAGTCGCCGAGCTGGCAGGCCGGGCCGGGCTCGACATCGACACCGTGCTCGAGGGGCTGGAGTCCGCGGGCGCGTACTCCACGGTGCCGCTGGACCCCGCTCCGGACGACGAGCCGCGCCTCGGGGCGGACGACGACGCGCTGCTCGGGGTCGAGAACCGGGAGGTGCTCCGCCCCCTGCTCGCGGCCCTGCCCGCCCGGGAGCGCCGGATCCTCGCCCTCCGGTTCGTGCGTGGGCTGTCGCAGTCGCAGATCGCGGCCGAGGTGGGGCTGTCTCAGATGCACGTGTCCCGGCTGCTCGCCCGGAGCCTCGCGACCTTGCGCGAGGGCATGAGCCGGGAGTGAGCGCTGGGTCGTCAGGACGGGAAGCTGAGCGGCGGCACGCGACTTGTTCGGCTGGACGGGGACTTGTCCGACAGGACGGCTACTGGCGGCCAGAAGGTTCAGCCAGGCTCAGGTCACCGGCGGCCTACCGCGTGCCGTGGTCTCGGCGACGACCTTCGGCGTGAGGAGCCCGGCACCAGCCACGACACAGAGGACCAGGAGCACGAGCGCCGCCCACCACGAGGCGCCGAGCACGGACGGCAGCACGGCGAACAGGGTCAGCAGCTGCCAGGTGACCACGGGCGCCCTGGCCCAGCGGCGTCGGAACCAGAGCGCCCTGGCGCAGGCGGCGAGGAACACGCCGACGAGCAGCGCGAGCGCCGCCACGGCTGAGGCGAGGACGGGGTCCGAGGGACGGGCGACCACGACCTCGACCGCGAAGAACACGGCTACCGCCACGAGCAGCAGGGCCTCGAGCGCGACGGCCGCCACGACGGCCACGAGCATCGAGGACCGGGGCCGCGAGGGCTCCGACGTGCTCGAGGACGAGTTCGGGGACGACACGCCTGCACGGTAGCCGCCGGCGCCTGCGCGTCCGCACTGTGACAGGGGGATTGTCAGGACGGTCGCAGCGTGTTTCGCTTGCGCGAACACGGGGTACAGCAGAAGATGCGTGAAGTGACGGATGTCTTGACATCAGTCAAGTGAGAAGACAAGATCGCTCCGTCGTGGAACAGTACGCGGCGTCCCGGCGTTCCGAGGAGGTGGCCCTAGCAAGAACGGTGCGTCTGCGCCTGCCTGGACGGCGGTTCGACGCTGCGTCAGAACGTACTGTGACGGAACGCTCACTGAGCGGTTACTAAAAGCCGAGGCCAGCTCTTGTGGGGATGCTGGCGTCTGTGTGACGCTTGCTTCCACAGAGGGGCGCGCAGCAAGAGTGCGCCCCTTTCCACTGAGAGAGATCGTGAACGATTTCACAAAGGAGTAGATCCCTGATGGACTGGCGCCACCGCGCTGCGTGCCTCGATGAGGATCCGGAGCTGTTCTTCCCCATCGGGAACACCGGCCCGGCCCTCCTCCAGATCGAGGAGGCCAAGGCGGTCTGCCATCGCTGCGAGGTCCGGGAGACCTGCCTGAAGTGGGCGCTCGAGAACGGCCAGGACGCCGGGGTCTGGGGCGGCTTGTCCGAGGACGAGCGTCGCGCCCTGAAGCGTCGTAATGCCCGGGCCCGCCGCGCCAGCTGACGCGGCACGTACTCGCAGGGGCGGACCGGCAATGGGGCCGGGTGCCGCCCCTTTCGTCTGCCTCCCCCGAACCCGGTCAGACCCACGTGCGGCCAGGGCCTACCAGGGTCTGACACCCGTCTGCCTCCCCCGAACCGTCAGACCCGCGTGCGGCGAGGGCCTACCAGGGTCTGACACCCGTCGCCTGCCCCGAACCGTCAGACCCACGTGCGGCCAGGGCCTACCAGCGTCTGACGCGGCTGCGGCGGCTACCCCTGGCCCCGCAGCCGAACGTCCAGCTCCACCGTCGTCCCGCCCTCGGGGCGTGTCCGCCAGCGGATGGTCCCCCGAAGCTCGCCGGTGACCAGCGCGGACACGATCTGAGTGCCCAGCCCCTGCGCACCCGGCCGGAAGTTCACGGGTAGCCCGCCGCCGTCGTCCTCGACGGTGATGCGCAGCCGGTCCCCATCCCGCTCCCCCGACACCACCACCGTCCCGCCTCCCTCGGACGCGCCGTGCTCGAACGCGTTGCTCACGAGCTCGTTCAGCACGAGCGCCAGGGGCGTCGCGTCCTGCGCGGCGACCGTCCCGATCTCACCACGGCGCAGCGCCCTCGTCGCGCCCGACGACTCTCCCGCGAGGTCCGCGGCGAGCAGCAGGCCGCCGTCCAGCAGCTGGTCGAAGTTCACCTGCTCGTCCAGCCCCTGGCTGAGGGTCTGGTGCACGAGCGCGATCGTGCCGACACGCCGCATCGCCTCCTCGAGCGCCTGCCGTGCCTCGGGCGAGGTCATCCGGCGTGCCTGCAGCCGAAGCAGGGCCGCCACGGTCTGCAGGTTGTTCTTCACCCGATGGTGGATCTCGCGGATCGTCGCGTCCTTCGTCATCAGCTGCATCTCGTGCCGCCGCAGCTCGGAGACGTCCCGGCACAGCAGCACCGCGCCGGACCGGACGCCGTCCACGACCAACGGGACCGCGCGCAGGGACAGCGCCGCGCTCCGGGAGGCGACCTCCGTGCGCCAGGGCGCCCTTCCGGTGACGACCAGCGCCATCGACTCGTCCACCGGGCTGGAGTCGTCGACGAGCGCGCTGGTCACCTCCGGGAGCGAGCGGCCGACGAGGTCCCCGACGAGGCCCAGGCGGTGGAAGCCGGCCAGGGCGTTCGGGCTCGCGTAGCGAACGTTGCCCTCGGCGTCGAGGGTCAGCAGGCCGTCCCCCACCCGAGGGGCGCCCTGGCCCATCCCGCTCGGGGTCCCCGGTGTCGGGAAGTGCCCGGACGCGACCATCCCGACCAACGCGTCGGCGCACTGCAGGTACGTCAGCTCGAGGCGGCTCGGCGTCCTCGCGCTCGCCAGGTTCGTGTGTCGCGCCAGGACAGCGAGCACCTTTGCGCCCCCGACCCGCGCGCCGCCTCCAAGGCGCGGGCCGCCCCGGACCAGCGGGCCACCCCGCACAACCGGGACGGTCTCCTCCCGCACCGGGACGGCGTCGAGCCACTCCGGGTCCCGCTCCCGGCAGATCCGGGCCTCGTCGTAGGCGGCGTCGACCTGCGGACGCAGGCCGCGCTCGAGCATCCGGCCCACCTGGTCCTCGTAATACACCGTGGCGCCGGTGCTGGGGCGACAGTGGGCGATCGCCACGTAGCCGTGCCCGTCACACCGCGGAACCCACAGCACGAGGTCGGCGAACGACAGGTCGGCGAGCAGCTGCCAGTCGGCGACGAGCAGGTGCAGCCAGTCCAGGTCCGCATCCTCCAGGCAGGCATGCCGGCGGACCAGGTCGTTGAGGGTCGGCATGGCGCAGACGTCTAGACGAGCACCGCGCTACGTCGCCGACCCCGAGCGGATCACGCCGCGCAGCAGGCGCAGAGCCACCGACAGCGAGGCCAGCTCGACACGGTCGAGCCGTCCCACCTCCTCGATCGTGGCCCGCACGCGAGCCAGCTGGCTGGCGTTCGCCGTCTCCCAGGCCGTGACCTGCTCCATCGGCTCCTGCTCCTCCGCGGCGCTCGGCTGCCTCGAGTGGCTGTGCGTCAGCACCGCGCGGGTGAGCGCCTCGAGGGCGGCGTAGAGGTCGTCGCGGAGAGCGCCTCGGGCGAGCGCCTCCCAGCGGTTGGTGCGCTCCAGCTGCGAGATGCGCGCCAGCATCGCGTCGACGCCATAGCGCTCCGACAAGGTGAAGTACAACCGAGCGACCTCGTCCTCCGGCGCAGGCATCGAGCCGGCGACGTCGCTGACGTCGAGCAGGGAGAACTCGTCGAGAAGGCCAGCTGCGCGTACCGCGAGCTCCTTCGGCACTCCGGCCTCCGTCAGCCTGTCGGCGTTGGCCATCAGGCGGCGGCGCTCGGCGCCGACGAGCAGGTCCAGCATCCGACCGCGATGGCGCTGAGCGGTGGATGAGAAGCGGTCGACCTCCTGTGCGACGTCCAGCTCCGTCGGCCGGTTCTGCAGGAACCAGCGCGCGGAGCGGTCGAGAAGCCTGCGGAACTCCAGGTACAGGGTGGTCTGGACGTCGGTGCCGACGACGTTGTCCAGCGCCTCGACCTGAGCCACGTAGTCGCGCAGGCCGAAGACCTCGCGGCTGATGACGTACGCCCTCACGACCTGGTCCGCCGCGGCGCCCGTCTCCTCCATCGCGCGGAAGGCGAACGTGATCCCGCCGCGGTTCACCAGGTCGTTCGCGAGCCACGTCGTGACGATCTCGCGGCGCAAGGGGTGCGCCTCCATCCGACCCCCGTAGCTCTCGGTCAGCCGCTGGGGGAAGTACTGACGGAGCACCCGTGCGAACCACGGGTCGTCGGGTAGCTCGGAGTCCAGCACAGCCTGCGCGAGCGAGATCTTCGCGTAGGCGACCAGGACGGCGAACTCGGGCGAGGTCAGGCCGGTTCCGTCGGCGGCGCGCTCGCGGATCTCCGCGTCGCTCGGCAGGTACTCCAGCTCACGGTCCAGCTGGCCGTTCGCCTCCAAGGAGCGGATGAACCTCTGGTGGACGCTCAGCATGCCCGGCGCCTGCCGCCTGGCGTTGCCGAGCAGCACGTTCTGCTCGTAGTTGTCGCGCAGCACGAGCGCGGCGACCTCGTCGGTCATGTCGGCCAGCAGCTGGTTGCGCTGCTTGAGCGTGAGGTCGCCGTCCGCGACCACCTGGTCGAGCAGAATCTTGATGTTGACCTCGTGGTCGGAGCAGTCCACCCCGGCCGAGTTGTCGATCGCGTCCGTGTTGAGCCGCACACCCTGCAACGCCGCCTCGATACGCCCGAGCTGCGTGAGCCCGAGGTTCCCGCCCTCGCCGACGACCCGCACACGAAGGTCGTTGCCGTTCACGCGGATCGCGTCGTTCGCCTTGTCCCCCACCTGGGCGTCCGACTCCGTCGACGCCTTCACGTACGTCCCGATGCCGCCGTTCCACAGCAGGTCCACGGGCGCACAGAGCACCGCCCTCATCAGCTCGGCGGGCGTCAGGTGCTGGACGTCCGCAGGCAGACCGAGCCGCTCGGCGACCTGCGGGCTGATCGGCACCGACTTCGCGGAGCGCGGGTACACACCCCCGCCCTCGCTGATCAGGCTGGTGTCGTAGTCGGCCCACGACGAGCGGGGCAGCGAGAACATCCGCAGCCGCTCCGCGAAGGACGTGGCGGCGTCCGGGTTCGGGTCGAGGAAGACATGCCGGTGGTCGAACGCCGCCGCAAGGCGGATGTGCTCGCTCAGAAGCATCCCGTTGCCGAACACGTCGCCGCTCATGTCGCCGATCCCGACGACTGTGAAGTCCTGGCTCTGGGTGTCGACGCCGAGCTCGCGGAAGTGCCGCTTCACCGACTCCCACGCGCCTCGTGCGGTGATCCCCATCGCCTTGTGGTCGGACCCCGTCGACCCGCCCGAGGCGAACGCGTCGCCGAGCCAGAAGCCGTACTCGGCGGAGACGGAGTTCGCGATGTCGGAGAAGCTCGCCGTGCCCTTGTCCGCCGCCACGACCAGGTACGAGTCGTCCCCGTCATGCCGGACGACGCGAGGCGGGGGCACCACGCG
>JBKHWX010000085.1:0-14061 GCA_046566325.1 Actinomycetes bacterium
TCATGCTCTTCTTCGTCATGCGGGCGCTGGGCGAGCTGCTCCTGTCGAACCTGAACTACAAGACGTTCGCGGACTTCGCCTCCGACCTGCTCGGGCCGTGGGCCGGGTTCTTCACGGGCTGGACCTACTGGTTCTGCTGGATCGCGACCGGGATGGCCGACCTGGTGGCCATCGCGGGCTACGTCACCTTCTGGTGGCCCGACGTCCCCCTGTGGATACCCGCGGTCGGGGCCATCGTCCTGCTGTTCTGCCTGAACCTGCCCACGGTGAAGGCCTTCGGCGAGGCCGAGTTCTGGTTCGCGATCATCAAGATCGTCACGATCATCGTCCTCATCGTCGTAGGCCTGGTGATGGTGTTCCGCGGGTTCACGGCGCCGGACGGCGCGCAGTCGTCCGTCGCCAACCTCTGGAACGACGGCGGCTTCTTCCCGACCGGGTTCATGGGCTTCGTGACCGGGTTCCAGATCGCCGTGTTCGCGTTCGTGGGCGTCGAGCTCGTCGGCACCACCGCCGCGGAGACGAAGAACCCGCACACCACCCTGCCCAGGGCGATCAACGCCATCCCCGTCCGGGTGATGTTGTTCTACGTCCTGGCGCTGGCCGTCATCATCATGGTCACCCCGTGGCGCGACCAGTCCCCCGACCGCTCCCCGTTCGTGGCGATGTTCAGCCTCGCCGGCTTCGCGATCGCTGCGGGCGTGATCAACTTCGTCGTCCTCACCCCCGCCGCCTCGTCTGCGAACTCCGGCATCTACTCCACGTCCCGCATGATCTACGGTCTCGCGCAGGAGGGTGACGCGCCGGCCCGGTTCGGCAGGTTGAGCAGCCGGCACGTACCGGTCAACGCGCTGGCCTTCGGGTGCCTCTGCCTTCTGCCGGGCGTGGCGATGCTCTACGCCGGCGGTTCCATCATCGAGGCGTTCACCCTGGTGACGACGATCGCAGCGCTGCTCTTCATGTTCGTGTGGAGCATCATCCTGGTCTCGTACATGGCCTACCGACGCCGCAGCCCGGAGCTGCACGCCGAGTCCCACTTCAAGATGCCCGGCGGAGTGGTGATGTGCTGGGTCGTGCTGGCGTTCTTCGGCTTCATCATCTGGGGTCTCACCCAGGCGCCCGACACGCGGCTTGCGCTCATCGTGACGCCGGTGTGGTTCGTGATCCTCGGTATCGTGTGGTTCCTGCTCCGGGGACGCCCGAAGCACGTGCAGCACGAGCAGGAGTTCCACGCCGAGCTCGATCGACACGACGACGGACGCTGACGAGGACGCGGCGGCGCCGTCCCCTCACGCCGACAGGTGCACGAGCCGGGGCCAGGCCTGCTGCCAGCCCCGGCTCGGCGCCGAGCACAGGTAGATCGACGCCCGCTCGGTCTCCTCGTTCCGCACCGGCCCGCTCACCCTGGTCACGAAGCGGCAGCGCGAGAACGCGCGTGACGGCGTCCCGCCCTCCCAGACGACGACCACCGGTCCCGCGTCCTGGGGAGGAGGGCCCCAGAGGCCGAAGCCGTTGTGCCCGCTGTACACGGCCGGGAGGCCTCGCGAGCGGCCGAACATCTCGACGGCACCCGCTTCGCCGTAGTTGGCGGTGAAGACGACCGCGCGCTCGCGCTCGCTCGCAGGCAGCTGCCGGTAGGCGTGCGCGACCTGGTCCACGAGCTGCGGCCAGCCCACCATCTCCCGCTGCTGCTCGCCCAGACCTGCCCAGACGGAGCGGTCGAGGTCGGCCGCAGGCAGCACGGGCAGGACGGCGGGGACGACGAGCGCGGACGTTCCGACGACCGCGGCGACGGGCAACCAGCGGGGCACCGCGGTGCGCTCGACGACGACCGCGCCGGCCGCGATCAGAGCGGGGTACAGACCCGCCGGGTAGTAGCCCTGGCCGGCGGTCAGCACGAAGATCAGCAGGACGACGACCCAGGCCCATGCGAGGACCCTCGCCCAGGACCACTCGGGATCGCGGAGGAGCCGGACCAGACCCAGCACCCAGAGGACCGTGGCGGCAAGGCTGAACAGCACGAGCTGCAGCGCGACGAAGCCCAGCCGCTCCCCCGCCGTTCCGTACTCGGCGCGAATCTGACCGGCCAGCGTCAGCTGCGGCCAGCCGTGAACCGCCTGCCACGCCAGCACCGGTGCCCAGAGGACGGCTGCGACCAGCACGCCGCACCACAGCCACGCGCTTCGCAGCACCGGCCTGGCCGAGGGCGTCAGGAGGATCCCGACCGCGATCCCGACGGCGAGGAACACGGGTAGCTGCTTGTTGAGCAGGCCGGCGCCCAGCACGCCTCCTGCGACCAGCCACAGCCGCTCGTCCCCGGTGCGGAGGGACCGCAGGACCAGCCACGAGAGCACGACCCACACGGTCAGGTCGATCGTCGAGGTGGCGAGAAGGTGACCGGAGAGCAGCGAGAACGCGCCGAGCCCGGTCGCGAGGGCCGCCAGGACCTGCGCGAAGCGTCCCCCGCCGAGCTCGCGAGCGACGAGACCGCTGACCAGGGTGGCTCCCGCCATGGCCAGCACGGCCCAGAGCCGCAGCACGGTGACCGAGCCCGGGGCCACCGCCTGAGCAGCGGCGGCGAGCAGTGGCGTCAGTGGCGGCTGGTCGGGGTAGCCCCACGCCGGCCGCCCGCCCGCGGCGACGAAGTAGAGCTCGTCGCGGTGGTAGCCGTATCGGCCGCCGAGCGCGACCTGGAGCGCCGCGAGCGCACCGACGACGACGAGCAGCGGTCGCCAGGCGACCGGACGCACCCCCTCCGCGTTGATCACGGGATTCCGGCCACCGGAGTGGGCGCGACCCCCAGGTCAACGCCAGGGTGGGGGGCTGGGCTCAGGGTCGACGCGCGATCCTCCAGCCGACGAGGACGCCGGCCAGGGCCCAGAACGCCCCGGCACCCACGCCCGCGAGGACGACCCAGAAGGGCACCCTCGTGTACTCCATCCCCGGGCTGAACCCGGCCGCCGCGGGCGCCCGGTACAGCTGACCCGGCGCGTCGGCCGCTGCCGCCCCGGCGCTCGGCTGAGCCGCGAGGCCCGGTGCGGAGGTGGTCGCCGCCGCCGGCTCGCCCTGCTCGACGCCCCTCTCCGGACGACGGCCCGACAGCACCGCGTCGACGTTCCCGAAGAACTGCTCCGCCATCCTCTTCGACACCCCCGTCAGCATCCGCTGCCCGACACCACCCACCATGCCACCGACGACGGCCTCGGCGTCGTAGCTGAGCCGGGTGCCGCCGCCCTCCTCGGCGAGGGCCACGTGGACGGTGGCGTCGACGGTGCCCGGTGCCCCGGCGCCGTTTGCGCGCAGGGTGAAGGACGACGGGGGCTGCTGCTCCGTCAGCGCCACCTCACCGTCGTACTCGCCGTTGATCGACGCGACCCCGGCGTGCAGCCTCATCCGGTAGCGGTCGGGCCCGACCTGCTGCAGCGTCTGCACGCCGGGAATCGTGGCGACCAGGACGCCGGGGTCGTGCAACGCGTCGAAGACGACGTCCGGGGGCGCCGCCAGCGCCGCGGTTCCGGAGATCTTCATCCGTCCTCCCTCTCGTCGCGGCGACCAGGGCGCAGCCCCGTCAGCCTGCCCTGCTCGTGCGCCTGCCGCAGGTGGAAGAGGTCGGAGGGCGAGATGGGCATCGAGGTGATCGGGATACCTTCCGCGTCCTCGATCGCCGAGGCGAAGAGCGCGGCCGACGGGATGACGCCGGCCTCCCCCGCGCCCTTGATCCCCAACGGGTTGAGCGGTGACGGCGTCTCGAGGTGGTCGATCTCGACCCGCTCCGGCACCTCGGTGGCGAACGGCATCAGGAAGTCCATGAACGACGCGTTGAGCAGCTGGCCGTGCTCGTCGTAGACCATGCGCTCGTACAGCGCCCCGCCGACGCCCTGCGCGACGCCGCCGTGGATCTGGCCGTCCACGATCCTCGGGTTGATGAGGTTTCCGCAGTCGTGCAGCACGCAGTAGCGCAGGATCCTGATCTCCGCCGTCTCCGGGTCGGTCTCGACGACGGCGGCGTGGATTCCGGACGCGAACGTCGACTGCGCGGGTGAGTAGTAGCCGGTGGCCTCCAGCCCGGGCTCCTCCCCTTCTGCCACAGGAGGTTTAGAGGTGTCGACGACGGCGAACTGCGTCGCGGCCTTCGACGCCTCGTCGAACGCGTAACGAAGCGGGTTCGAGAGCACGGCGATCGTCGACAGAGGCAGCGACGTGCCGACGTCCCCCTCGGCAGTGCCCTTGACGCGAGCCCTGCCGTCGACCAGCTCGAGGTCGTCGACGTCCACCTCGAGCGCGTCGGCCGCGATCCTCAGTGCCTTCTCCCGCACCTTGCGCGCTGCGACGTGCATCGCCGAGCCGCTCATCACCGCGGCTCGAGAGGCGAAAGTGCCGACGGCGTAACGGAAACGGCGGGTGTCGCCCGTGACCACCTCGACGTCCTCGACCGGCACGCCGAGCTCGTCCGCGACGACCTGCGCGAAGACGGTCTGGTGTCCCTGCCCCTGCGTGGTCAGGCCCGTGGCCACCTTCACCTTGCCGGACGTCTCCACCGCGACGTGCGCGCCCTCGTAGGGGCCGGGGCCGGTGCCCTCGACGTAGCAGGCGAGGCCGATGCCGACGCGGCGTCCCTCGGCCCGGGCCGACTCGCGGAAGGCCTCGAACTCGTCCCACCCGACCATCTTCTTGAGCCTCTGCAGGGACGCCGGGTAGTCGCCGGAGTCGTACACGAGCGGGCGGCCGTCCTGGAACGTCAGGTGGTGGTCGTACGGCATCTCGTCGGGCTGGATGAAGTTCACCGCGCGGACGGCGGCGCGGTCCGCGCCGAGGTAGTGGGCGACCGCGTCCATCGCCCGCTCCATCGCGAACGCGCCCTGCGGGCGCCCGGCGCCGCGGTACGGCGTCACGATGACGGTGTTGGTGTACTGCGAGAAGAACTCGTACCGGTACGCCCCCGGCTTGTACGGGCCGAGCACCTGGGTGCTCGTCACGATGGGGACGATGATCCCGTACGGCGTGTACGCGCCGGTGTCGTGCCAGAACGTGAAGTCGAACGCGAGCAGCCGCCCGTCGTCGTCGAAGCCGACGGTCACCCGCTGCAGCTGGGCTCGCTCGTGGGCGGCCGCGACGAAGTGCTCGCGGCGGTCCTCGGTCCACTTGACCTCGTTCGCGACACCCGCGGCTCCGAGCCTGCGGGCCGCCCAGCAGACGAGGACCTCCTCCGGCCACGGGTGCACGATCTTCACGCCGAAGCCGCCACCGACGTCCGGCGCGATGCACTCGACCTTGTTCAGTGCGAGCCCGAGCGTGGCCGCGACTGCCGCCCGGACGGACGTGGCGGCCTGGGTCGAGCTGTAGACGCTGAGCGAGCGCTCGTCGGCGTCCCAGCGCGCATACACGCCTCGCCCCTCGAGCGGAGTGGACGCCGAGCGCTCGACCTTCAGGTCCAGCGTGAGCGTGTGGGGTGCGGCCGCGAGCGCAGCGTCGACGTCTCCCACCTCCTCGCTGAGGTGGGCGGCGACGTTGTCGGGGACGTCGGCGTGCACGGACGCAGCCGCGGCGCGCGACGCCTCCAGGCCGACGACCGGCGGGAGCAGGTCGTACTCGACGGCGATCCGCTCGCACGCGTCCTCGGCGACGTAGCGGTCGGTGGCCACGACCATCACGACCGCCTCGCCGACGTGGTTGACCTCGTCCTTGGCGAGCGGGTACCCCGTCCGGGGCGCGGAGAGCGCGGGGTGCGGGATCAGCAGGGGCAGCGGACGGTCCACGCCCGACCCCGTCGCGGCCGCGTCGTCCACGAGGTCGTCGTAGGTGTAGACGGCGACGACGCCCTCGACGTCGAGCGCTGCCGAGACGTCGATGTCGACCAGACGCGCATGGGCGTGAGGGCTGCGCACGAACGCCGCCTGGAGTGCGTCCTGGCCCAAGTCGTCGAGGTAGCGGCCCTCTCCCCGCAGCAGCCGGGGGTCCTCGACGCGCGGGATCGGCGCGCCGAACATCCGCGTCGTCACGGCTGCTCCTGCCGGACGAGCTCGGCGGCCCGCAGGACGGCGGCCTTGATGTTCTGGTACCCGGTGCAGCGGCAGAGGTTCCCCGCGATGGCCTCGGTCGCCTCCGCCGGCGACGGGTCCGGGTTCTCGTCGAGGAAGGCGACGACCGTCGTGACGAAGCCCGGGGTGCAGAAGCCGCACTGCAGACCGTGGCAGTCGAGGAACGCCTGCTGCACCGGGTGGAGCCTGCCGTCGCGGCCCGCGAGACCCTCGACCGTCGTCACCTCGTGCCCGTCGACGGTCACGGCGAGCAGCAGGCACGACCGGACGGGCCGCCCGTCCAGCAGCACGGTGCACGCACCGCAGACTCCGTGCTCGCAGCCGACGTGCGTGCCGGTCAGCCGCAGGTCGTGGCGCAGGGCGTCCGAGAGCAGCCTGCGCGCAGGCACGTCGAGGTCCCGCAACGTGCCGTTCACCCTGATCCGGACGGCGTGCAGCTCCTCGGCGCGCGACGGGGACTCGTGCGTGGTCGCCGTCCTCGGTTCGGTCGTCATGCCACCCGCCCTGCCCGCGCGCTGTCGGCGTCGCCGCCCGCCCCGGCGTCAACCAGAGCCGAGCGGACGGCGCGTGCCGTGAGCACCTCGACCAGCTGCGAGCGGTACTGCGCGCTGGCATGGATGTCCGCCTCCGTGGAGACCACCTTCCGAGCCTGCCCCGCCAGCGCCGGCACGTCGAGCGCCTCCGGCCGCAGGGGCAGCCGGCCGTCGGCGAGCGGGTAGACGCGGCCGCACTCCCCCGCCGACACATACGCGGCATCGGCCGTGGTGACGAGCCCGTCCGACAGGACGACGCGCACCGCGACCCCGCAGACGGCGTAGTCCCCGTGCCGACGCGCGACCTCTCCGATCGCCGTCCCCTCGCCCGCCGCGGCCACCGGCACCTCGAAGCCGACGGCGAGCTCGTCGGGGCGAAGTGCGGACTCCATCGGGCCGACGAAGAAGTCGCCGGCCCGGACCCAGCGCTCGACGGGCCGGCCGGGGGCGGCGCTCCGGGCGAGCACCCGGCCGCCCAGCAGGGTGAGCACGGCCGGCATCTCGGCAGCCGGGTCGGCGTGGGCGAGCGAGCCCATCGTCGTCCCGCGGTTGCGGATGGTCGGGTGGGCCACGAGGCGCAGCGCCCGGCGCAGAAGCGGCTGTGCGGCGAACACGTGCTCGTCCCGCTCGAGGTCCGTGTGCCGCACCAGCGCGCCGACGTGGACGACGTCGTCCCGCACCTCGATCGTGTCCAGGCCCGGGACGGCGTTGATGTCGACGACTGCCTCCGGCTCGGCGAGCCGCATCGAGAGCAGCGGGACGAGGCTCTGGCCGCCGGCCAGCACCTTCCCGTGACCGCCGACACGGGCAAGGACGTCCAGCGCCTCCTGCAGCGAGGTCGGGCGGTAGTAGCGGAACGGCGCGGGCTTCACGGGGCGTCCCTGTCCTGCCTCATGACCCGATCTTGCCGCGCCGGCGGCGTGACTGGGGTGCTGTCCGCGACCCCGCTCGCCCTCAGAGCACCAGGAACCCGTCGCGCTGGGGGTCGCGGGGGTCGACGATCCACTCCGCCGTCCCGGTGACGAACGCCTGGCCGCTGATCCTGCTGCGGACGCCGTCGAAGGGGCCGACCTGCACGCGCTCGAGAGGAGTGGCGGTGAACAGGCCGCCGGTGATGCTCTCGTGGACGAACTGCTCGCCGAGCCCGAGCCGGCCCTTGGCGACGAGCGTCGCCGATCGAGCGGAGGTACCGGTGCCGCAGGGGGAACGGTCGGCACCACCGGGGCGGATGATGACCGAACAGCGGCCTGTGGCGCGGGGGTCGCGGGGCTCGCCGGTGAACATGACGTGCGTGCATCCCCGAACGCCGTGCAGCACGGGGTGGACCACGTCCACGGTGGCGTTGACCGCCTCCCGAATCGTCGCAGCCAGCGCTATCCGCTCAGCCACGAACGGGGAGTCGAGGTCGACGCCCGCCTCTTGCGCGGAGACGATGGCGTAGAAGTTGCCGCCCCAGGCGATGTCGACGGTGAGCCGGGTCCCGTCCGACAGCCCGACGCGCACGTCCGCGGCCAGCAGGAACGACGGGGTCGAGACGAAGCTGGCCGACCGGACCCGCCCGTCGCACACGTCGACCTCGGTCTCGACGAGCCCAGCGGGGGTGTCGAGCACGATCCGGGTTACGGGCTCGACGGCGTCGACGAGACCGGCCTCGACCAGGACGGTGGCGAGCCCGATGGTGTCGTGCCCGCACATCGGCAGGTGGCCGCTGGCCTCGATGTAGAGCACGCCTACGTCCGCCCGCCCATCGCACGGGGCCTGCAGCACGCAGCCCGACATCACCGACCCCCCGCGGGGCTCGAACATCAGGGCCGTACGGACCCAGTCGTGGTTCGTGGCCAGGTCGTGCATGCGGTCGAGCATCGTGTCCCCCACGAGATCCGGGACTCCGGACAGGACGGTTCGGGTCGGGTTTTCGGCTGTGTGCGACTCGATGGTGCGAAAGGTGCGTGTGCCCGCGGGCAGGCGCTCCGCGAGCTCGGACGTGCGGAGGTGCTCCCACGACCCGACGACCGTGCGCCTCTCGTCGGAGGCTGGGGCAGCCGTGTTCTTCGTCATCTTCATCGCTCCGTTCGAGACCGGTTCTGCGCCCGCCCGCAGGCGTGCGCACGCCGGGCTGCGTGGGCAGGACCCAGCAGCCAGCGAGGTAGGGGCGCTTCAGCGGTCAGATCCGCTGGATGAGCTCTTTCGCGCTCACCTGGATGTGTTCTCGCACCTCGGCGACGATCTTGGCCTCGTCGCCGTCCTCGATCACCCGGACGAGCCGGCAGTGCATCCGCCGGTCCCGCTCGGGGTTGCGGTGGGTGGCCTGGTCCACGGTCAGTGCCAGCTGGATCTGGGCGGCGATCAGAGGCCAGATCTTGCGCAGCGTGGGGCTTCCGGACTGCTCCCAGATCGTCCGGTGAAGCTCGAGATGCGTCATGTCCGACTGGACGTCGTCACCGGCGTCGAGGGCGTCGAGGTGCACCTGCAACGCCGCGCGCACAGCGTCCATGGCCGGCCCTTTGGGCTCCCGGGACAGCATCAGCGCAGCCATGGTCTCCAGGGCGACGCGAACCTCGGCGACATCCACCAGCTCCTCGACCGTCGGCCGCGCCACGGAGATTCCCTTGTAAGGGACCTGGACCAGGGCTCCCTCGTGGATCAGCTGCTGAAGGGATTCCCGGAGAGTCGGGCGGCTGACGCCGAGCGCCTCGGCAAGGCGGATCTCCTTGATGCGCTGGCCGGGCTTGAGCTCGCCCGACAGCACCGCACGGCGGATTCGGGTTGCCACCTCTTCCCGCAGGGTCGGTGAGACGACCACGCCGCCGCTCAGGGTGACGGCGGCGCCGTCTTCCGAGCTCATCGGTCACTCCCCCGCTGATCCATCGCCCGTCATCCTCCCATCATCCGCCGGCACTCCGGAACGGCCGTCCGAAGCGCTCAGGACCGTAGGGCGTGACGGGGCTCGGCCGCCCGGAGGCGACGTCGCGAGCCTGGTCACGCACGGTCTTGGCGGTGCTCGGGGCCAGCGTGAGGCCGAGCATGCCGTGCCCGGAGGCCACCAGGACGTTCCCGTCGGGCCGCAGCCGGCCGACGATCGGCAGGCCGTCGGCCGTCATCGGACGCAGGCCCGCCCACGGCTCCGCGTGGGGCGTGTCGTCGTCCCAGTCGCGGAAGCCGAGAGCCGCGGCCCGCGTCACCGCCGCCACGCGCCCCGCCGTGATCCCGGTGCCGTACCCGGCGAACTCCATCGTGCCCGCGAGCCGCAGCCGTCCGTCGAGCGGAGTGACTGCGACGTGCGCGTCCTCGAACGTGAGCGGTGTGCTCAGCGCGACCGGCGACGGGAAGTAGTCCACGCTGTACCCCTTCCCGGGCCCGATCGGCAGGGCGGCGCCCAGCCGTGCGGCGAGCACACCGGTCCACGCCCCGGCTGCGAGGACGACCGCGTCACAGGGGATGCGTCCCTCGTCGGTGACGACGGCCGTCGTCCCGGTGCCGTTCGCCTCGAAGTCGACCACGGCCGTGCGCTCTCGCAGGTCGGCGCCGAGCTCCCGCAGGCGCCGGGCCAGGGCCCCGGTGAGGGAGTCGGGCTCGACCTGCCGGTCGTCAGGGAAGAACAGGGCATGCCGCGCCCGTTCCGACAGGCACGGCTCGCGTTCGTGCAGCACGTCGGTGTCGAGCAGCTCGGGCACCATCCCGAAGGCCTCGAACACGTCGTTCAGCCGGACCCGTTCGTCGAAGCTCCTGCGCTCCTCGAAGACCAGGAGTACGCCCTTGTGGTGCATCTCGAAGGCGAGCCCGTCGTCGGCCCACTCGTCGAGCACCTCGGCGCAGGTTGAGGCCATCTGCAGATGCACCCGCAGAGCGTGCCGGAAGTCTCCCTCGTTGCAGTGGCGCGCCATCGTGAGCAGAAACCGCAGGAACGGCGGGGAAGGCGACGGCCGCACGTAGAGCGGGCTGTCGGACTTCAGCATCCACTTCAGGCCCTGGAGCACCATGCCCGGTGCCGGAACGGGTGTCGCCTCCGCCATCGTGATCTTCGCCGCGTTGCCGTGGGACGCGCCGGCTCCGACGGTGCCGGCGTCCAGGACGGTCACGTCGTGCCCGTCCCGGACCAGCTCGTAGGCGCTGCCGAGGCCGACGACTCCACCGCCGACCACCACGATCTTCATCGCTTCCCCATCTGTCGTTGGTGATACCGCTTGTGCCGACGCGAGCTGCGCCGACGTCAGCCGACGACGTCGACGCCCGCGGCGCGCAGCAGCCGTGCCAGCTCGGCGCGGGCCTCGCCGTCGAGCAGCGTGAACGGCTTGCGGACCGGTCCCGCCGAGTACCCGGTCAGCTCCAGGCCGGTCTTGACCGCGGCGGCGTAGTTGTGCTGCTCCAGCAGCCGGCAGATCGGGTAGATCTTGGCCCACAGCTCGCGGCCGCGCGCCAGGTCTCCGTCCACTGCGAGGGCGTCCCACAGCTGCCGGGACAGCTCGGGGATGACGTTCGTCGCGCCCCAGACGGAACCCTTCGCGCCGGCGGCGATCCCGTAGAACGTCAAGGTGTCCCAGCCGTTGAACGTCGTGATCCGGTCGCCGTGAAGCTGCAGCAGCTCGGTCAGCGAGACGGCGTCACCCGACGTGTCCTTGAGGTAGCGGACACCCTCGACGTCGGCGAGGGACGCGATCTCGTCGGGCGTCAGCCGGAGCCCGGACGCCCCGGGGATGTTGTAGAACATGATGGGCAGCTTCGAGGCTGCGTAGATCTCCCGCAGCAGCTCCTTGAAGGCGGCCAGATCCGGGGCGTCGTAGAACGGTGGCACCACCATGAGTGCCGACGCGCCGGCCTGGGCGGCGTGTGCGGCCAGGTCGACGGCGTCCGTGGTGGAGAGGGCGCCTGTCCCGGCGACAACGGGCACCCGCCCGTCCGCCGCCTTGACGACCAGCTCGGTGAGCTGCTTGCGCTCGCCCAGCGTCAGGGCCGTGAACTCCCCCGTGCTTCCGCCCGGCACGAGACCGTGGGCGCCCTCACGGACGAGCCGGTCGACGTGCGCCTGCAGCACGTCGGCGTCGATCTCGCTGCCATCCGGGGTGAACGGGGTGACCAGTGCTACGAGGACGCCGGTGAGGTCGGTGTTGTTCAGCTCGGTGTCGTTCGGCTCGGTGTTGGTCGGCTCTGTGGCGCTCATGACGTGCCTTTCGTGGTCGGGGTTGACGGGGTCGACGAGTAAGAGAGCAAAGGGATCAGGAGATGCGGACCGCGTCGATGAACGAGCGCAGCTCGGCGTTTACGCAGTCGCTGTGAAACGCCTCGTCCGGCGTGTCGTCGAAGGCGATCTTCCCGTCAGAGAAGAAGACCAGCCGGTCCGCCGCCTTCGACGCGAAGGACATGTCGTGCGTAACCAGCGCAACGGCGATGCCGTCGTCCTGCTTCAGACGAGTGAGGACGCTCAGCACCTCCGCCGCGACGGGCGGGTCGAGCGCGGACGTGATCTCGTCGCACAGCAGCAGCCGTGGGCGCATCATCAGTGCGCGGGCGATGGCGACCCGCTGCCGCTCGCCGCCGGAGAGCCCTGTCGAGCGTGACCGGATGTGGTGGGCCATCCCCACCTCCTTCAGCGCCGTCGCCGCGCGGTCCTCGCACTCGCTCTTCGACATCTTCAGGACCTTGCGGGGAGCGAGTGTCAGGTTGTCCAGCACGTTCATGTGCGGCCACAGGTTGTAGCTCTGGAACACCATCCCGACCATCTGCTCGCCGTGGTTCCAGTCCTCGGTGCGCTCACCCGCGGAGCGAACGAGTCGTCCGTCGATGACGACGTCGCCGCTCTCCGGCTCCGTCAGGCCGGCCAGCACGCGCAGCAGAGTGGACTTGCCCGAGCCGCTACGGCCGATGATGACGGTGATCTCGCCGGCGCCCATGCTGAAGTCGACGCCGTCCAGGACCGTGTTCTCGTGGAACGTCTTCTCCAGGCCGGTCGCCATCACCAGGGGGCCGTTCGAGGACCCAGCGCCCGCGCCAGGCATGGCGTTCGTCGCGGAAGCTTTGCTCGTGGAACTCATCACGTCAGGCTCCAATCGGGGTGGCCACGCCGGCAGGGGTCTTGGGCTTGTGCGAAGCCACGCGCCGCGACGCCGACACCTGGCCACGCCGCTCGATGTAGCTGGTCAGCAGGGAGACCGGGAAGGCGATGACGAAGTACATGAGCGCCGCCGTCGTGAAGACCTCCAGCGCCTTGTAGGACTCCACCGCGACGGTGTTGGCCCGGAACATGAGGTCGGCGACGGCGATCGTCGACACTAGGGCGGTGTCCTTGAACATGGAGATGTTCAGGGACAGGATCACCGGGATCTGCTGGCGCACGGCTTGCGGAATGATGATGTAACGCAGCTGCTGCCACTGGCTCAGCCGCAGCATCTTGCCGGCCTCGATCTGCTCGACGGGCACGGACTGGAACCCGCTGCGGTAAGCCTCTGCCATGAAGGCGGTGAGGTTGGCGGTAAGGGCGATGACGGCCGATGCGAAGCCGGGGATGGTCAGGCCGGTGAAGGCGGGCAGGGCGTAGTAGATCCAGAACAGCTGAACGAGCATCGGGGTGCACCGGAAGATCTCGATGTAACCCTGCGCGAGCCAGCGGACGATCTGAGTTTCCGCCATGCGAGCCACGGCCACCGGAACCGCAAGCACCATGCTCAGGACGATCGTGATCAGGGCGATCTGGAGAGTGGTTCCCAGCCCACCGAGCAGGACCGGCAGTGATCGTTGCACGAACCCCAGGTCGAAGTCGTAGGTCAGCATGGTCACCTCTTCTCCATGTCGCCGAGGCGGTCGATGGTCAGGTAGTTCTTCTCCGCGTAGGCGCGCTCGAGCTCGCCGCTCTGCCGCGCCGTGTTGATGGCGATGTTCAGGATCTGCATCGAGTCCGCGTCGATGTCCTTGGGCACGCCGTAGCCAGCGCTCGCCGCGTAGATCGACGGCTCGGGGACGACGATCTTGAAGCCTGGGTTGGCCTGGACCTGCGACTCGGCGGTCGGCAGGTCCACGAACTCCGCGACGGCTCGGCCGGCCTGGGGGGCCTGGAAGCTACCGGTGTAGTCACCGAGCTCGAGCGTCTTCGCTCCCGCAGCCGCGATGGCCGCAGCCGGCGCGCTGCCCTGTGCGACGGCGATCGGCTGGCCCGAGGAGATGATCTCGGTCGACCTCGAGAAGGTCGAGCTCGGCGGGACGACGAGGACGCCCTGGTACTCGTAGACCGCGTCCGTGAACTGGATCGACAGCGACCGCTCGAGCGTGGCGTCGAGGTTCGCGGCGACGTCGTACCGGTGCGCCTGCAGGCCCGCGACGATGTTGGACCAGGCCGCCGGCACGGGCGTCAGCTTGACGTCGAGCTGCTTGGCCAGATTCTGCAGTGGGATGAGGTTCGGGCCCCCGAGGACGCCGCCCTCCTCCTCCGTCATCGGCGGCGCTACTGCCACGCCGACGCGTAGCTCCCCCCGCTGCTTGATCCCGTTGATCCACGAGCTTTC
>JBKHWX010000086.1:0-15962 GCA_046566325.1 Actinomycetes bacterium
CGCCTTCCACCAGGATCCTCGGTACACGCCGGCCCTTGAGCAGGAGGAGCTCGTCGCGGCGGGCTACCTCGGGCGCAAGAGCGGCCGGGGCTGGTACGACCACGGCGAGGAGGCAGCCCGCCGGGCACCGGCCACCGAACCGGACCGCCGGCCGCCGGCCCATGTCAGCGTCGGCGCTACGGCGGGCTACCTCACCCCCCTGATCGAGCGCCTGCGAGGCGCCGGCGTGGACGTCCGGATGCCAGGGCCGGACGACGCGATCCGGCTGCCGGACGGCGGCGAGCTGCGGCTGACCGACGGCCGGACGGCGACCGCGGTCGCCGTCGAGGTCGGGGGTCCGGTCGTCCTGCTGGACCTGTCACTGGACCCGGCGACGGCGACGCGGTTCGCGGTGTCCGCATCCGACGGCTGCCCCGACCCGGTGCTCCACGCGGCGGTCGGGCTGCTGCAGCAGACGGGGGCGGCGGTGAGCGTCCTCGACGACGTGCCGGGGCTGGTGGTGGCCCGCACCGTCGCCATGCTCGTCAACGAGGCGGCGGATGTGGTCGGGACCGGCGTCACGACCCCGCAGCAGGTGGACCTGGCGATGCTCCACGGCGTCAACTACCCGATGGGGCCGCTCGAGTGGGGCGAGCGGTGGGGCGCGCGGCCCGTCGTCCAGCTGCTCGACCACCTGGCCGACACGTACCGAGACGGGCACTACCGAGCGGCGCCGTCGTTGCGCCGTCGCTCGCTTGCCCACGGAGAGGGTTCATGAGCCACGACGACGCCGAGGACCTGGCGCGCGCGAGCGCTGGAGCGATGTGGGACGACGACCTCGCCAGTCAGCAGGCGGGGATCGAGGTGGTGGACGTAGGACCGGGACGGGCGAAGGCCCGGATGACCATCTCCGAGAGCATGATCAACGGACATGAGATCTGCCACGGCGGCTACATCTTCATGCTCGCGGACTCGGCCTTCGCACTGGCGTGCAACACCTACGGCGTCACCACCGTGGCCCAGGCCTGCGACGTCGTGTTCGTGAAGCCGGCCCGGCTCGGCGACGACCTTCTGGCCGTCGCCGCAGAACGGGTGCGGTTCGGCCGCAACGGGGTGTACGACGTCACGGTGCTCAAGGGCGCGGACATCGTCGCCGAGTTTCGGGGCCGCTCACGGCAGGTCGGCCGGGCGCAGTCGTGACCGGTGCCTGTTGCCGCACCGCGGGCAGGCGAGAGCGCACAAGAAGAGCAAGGCCGCCCGGCCAGAACGGCCGGGCGGTCTTGCCCCCGGTGAAGCTCAGGTGACCGTCTGGACTACTTGAGGTCGTCCTCGACCAGGCGCGCCACCAGCTCGTCCACGTTGCCCGTCTTCGGCAGGTTGCGGCGACCGAGCTCGTCCACGAGGTCCTGCTTGCGCAGGTCCTCGTACTGGCTGCGGACCTCGTCGCGAGCCTCCTTCTCGGCGGCCCTGGCGGCAGCGCGAGCCTCCTTCTCGGCGGCGTCGGCCGCGGCCTCGGCCTCCTGACGCGCCTCCTCCTGCACCTCGTGCAGCACGACGCTCTGCTCCTCGACCTGGTGCACGACGTTCTCCACGACGCTGCCGACCTGGCCACGCACCGCGTCCACGGACGAGGCCGCCTGCTCACGCAGCGCGTGCTGGAAGTTCGTCGCCACGTTCGCAAGGCTCTTCACGTAGGCCCGGTTGGCCTCGAGGACCTGCTGCGCCGCGTCGAAGTACTCGCTCACGAAGGTGTTGGGGTTCAGGATCGCGGTGGGCGGCTCCGGAACCTGGAAGCGGCCGAGGCCACGAGCAAAGCCCTCGGCCCAAATCTCCGCGAGCCTGCTGAAGGACTCCTGCGCGAACTGGGGAATGTTCGGGGTCTGGATAGACATACGTCGATCTCCTCCTCGGTTGGGACGTGCTTGATTTCTCTATCTAGATTAGGCCGCAGTGTTTGGTATGTCAATCGAAGGCGGGGTCGGAAGGGGTGGCGTCGGTCACGCTCGGGGGCAGGGCACCACTGCCGTGCAGCAAATGCGGGCGATCAAGGGGGTGACCGGTGCAGGGGTAGGCAGGCCTGCCGGATCGTCCCCGAGGAACGGTAGGCAGGACCTGCCCAGCGGCGAAGCCCACGAGAAGGTGCGTGGGCCACCGGTTGACAGTGCCCCACCCCTCGGTCAGCATTTGCGTGCTGCTACACGGGTTTGACCGTTCGTCGGAGCCCCTCGCACCCAGTACCTCGCGTGGCACCCCGGCGCTCGCAGAAGTCTCTTCTCACTCCCGCGGAGGTACGGTGAGAGTACGACGCTGGGCATCGGTTTCGCTCGCGGCAGCCCTGGTCACGACGCCACTGACGGCTGCTCCACTGTTCGGAGCCACAGATGCGCAGGCGGCGCCGGCGGAGCAGGAGTCGCTCGGCCGACACCAGGTCCGCATCGTCCGCGACAACTTCGGGATCCCCCACGTGTACGCGTCGACGGTCCGCGACCTCTTCTACGGCTATGGTTACGCCGTCGGCCAGGACCGCCTGTTCCAGATGGAGATGTCCAAGCGCTCTACGCAGGGCACAGTGGCGGAGGTGCTGGGCAAGGACTACGCGGACTTCGACGTCTCGACGCGAGGCAACTTCAGCCCCGCACAGGTCCAGGCACAGTACGACGCGCTGCCCCAGCGGGACCGCGACATCTTCGACGGATACGCAGAGGGTCTCAACGCGTGGGTGGACAAGGTGGAGCAGAGCCCTGCGAAGCTCCTGCCCAAGGAGTTCTCCGACTACGACTTCAAGCCCGGGCGGTGGACCGGTTTCGACGTCGTGATGATCTTCGTGGGAACGATGGCGAACCGCTTCAGCGACAGCAACGACGAGATCGGCAACCTGGGCCTGCTCACCGCCTTGAAGGAGAAGTACGGCGACGCCAAGGGCAAGATCTTCTTCGACCAGCTGAAGTGGCTGGTGGACGAGAAGGCGCAAACGACGATCGCGCCGCGTGACGCGACGTCCTTCCAGGGGTCGGCCGGGGACGCGGACGCCGGCCTCAAGGGGATCGACCCGGGGTCGGCCGCAACCGCCGATACGGAGGCCACCCCGGATCACAGCAACGCGTGGGTCGTCGGCAGCAAGCGGTCCCGGGACGCCAGGAGCATGCTGCTCAACGGGCCCCAGTTCAACTGGTTCGTCCCTGCCTACACGTTCTCGATCGGCCTGCACGGGGCAGGCTACGACGTCGTCGGCAGCACTCCGTTCGCGTACCCGGTCGTCCTGTTCGCGCACAACAGCAAGATCGCCTGGGGCGCCACGGCCGGCTTCGGCGACACGGTCGACATGTTCCAGGAGCAGCTGAAGCCCGACGACCCGCACATGTACCGGCACGACGGCAAGTGGCTGAAGATGGACAAGCGCGTGGACACCGTCAAGGTCCGCGGGGAACAGCCTCGGCAGGTCGAAGTCTACCGCACGGTCCACGGCCTCGTGACCACGTTCGACCTCGCCAACCACGTGGCGTACGCCAAGCAGCGGACGTGGGAGGGCCACGAGCTGGACACCCTGCTCGGCTGGATCCACTCCATGCAGGCCCAGGACTACAGGTCCTGGCGGCAGCAGGCGTCCCGCATGGCCATCACCATCAACTGGTACTACGCGGACGACCGCGGGAACATCGGCTACATCCACACTGGGAAGTACCCGATCCGGGCCAAGGGACAGGACCCGCGGCTTCCCACGGTCGGCACCGGGGCCATGGACTGGAGGGGCATCCAGCCGTTCGACCAGAACCCCCAGGTTTACAACCCGGGCACGGGGTACATCGTCAACTGGAACAACTCGCCCGAGCCCGGCTACCCCAGCCCGGATTACGACTCGTTCAGCATCATCGACCGCGTCGCGATCCTTCACGACCAGTTCAGGCGCCACGAGACTGTGGACCCGAAGACGCTGTGGGGGTTCATCAAGGACTCCGCCTCCGAGGACGTCAACGCATGGGCCTACGTCCCCTACGCGGAGGCGGCCGCGAAGGACGCCACGCCGGGCTCCGACGCACGTCTGCTCGCCGACATCCTCGCGAAGTGGAACCAGCACGACCTCGACGAGAACGGGGACGGGCGGTACGACGACGCGGGCACGGCCGTGATGCGCGCGTGGCTGCCGATAGTGCTGCAGCGGGTGCTGGCCGACGACATCCCCGACGCCTACGACGCGAAGTTCCTCGGCACTCGGTACTACTCGGGCGGGGTGCCCAGCCCCGGCAGCATCAACACCTCCCTGGGGACCCGTGTCGTCTACAACGCCCTGCTGGGAGACAAGGCCGGCGTGGCACAGAACTACGACGTCTTCAACGGCGAGGACCACCTTGCCGTGCTGCGCGAGACACTCGACGCCGCGGCGAAGCAGTTGCGGAAGTCGTACGGTGACAACGTCGACGACTGGCGGGTACCCGTCGCGGGCAACGTGTTCGGGACCAAGAACTTCCTGGGTATCCCCCAGACAACGCCGGATCGGCAGCTCGAGACCAAGCCCTTCGCCAACCGGGGCACCGAGAACAACCTCATGGTCTTCAAAGCTCCCGGTGAGAACATCGCGTGGGAGGTGACGGCGCCCGGTCAGAGCGGTTTCATCGCACCTGATGGCACGACGGGGCCGCACTACGCCGACCAGCTGAAGATGTTCGAGGACTTCAAGCGACACCGCACGTGGCTCTCGACCGACGAGGTGTCGCGGCACAAGGAGTCCGAGGAGGTCCTGCGCCCGCCCAGCGGCTCCTGACCGCCCCAGGGCGACGCCCTGCGTAGTGACGCGACGGCGAGGTGCAGCCCAAGCGTCGTTGCGAGGAGGTCTGCCGTTCGCGCAGCCCTGGCACGCCGCCTCGCGGCGGCGTCCACCGCTCCGTGTCGGATGGCATGGCCGGGCCACGCACGCCGGCCCGCGTGCCGTCCGTCGGGACTGCGACGCAGCCGCAGGCGAGCAGAGACCGCATGCTGCGGACCCGCCGATGCGCCTGTTCCCCGGCGGCCGCACGATGTCCAGCAATCCGGCGTGTTCGCGACGACGCTCGTCACTGCAGCGGCCCTTGTCACAGGGAGCCAAGACTCATGGTCACCGAATCGGAGCGCCGGAAGGCTCCTCCGGCATGGCTGCCGCCGCTGCCTGTGCACTACGGCTGGGTCATCGTTCTCGTGGGGGTGCTGCTCACCCTCAGCAGCCTCGGGATCACGCGCTTCGCCTTCGGCATGATCCTGCCCTCGATGGGCGCCGGCCTTCGGCTGTCCTACGCCCAGATGGGCGTCCTCAGCACCGGGAACTTCCTCGCGTACCTGGTCGGGGCCGTCGCCTCCGCCGGGCTGGCCCGGCGCCTGGGTGCGCGTGTCGCGATCGTGGCGTCCCAGGCCGTGATCATGCTGTCGCTCGTCGCCGTCGCCGTCTCCAACGGCTTCTGGGTCGCGGCCGTCGCGTTCACCGTCACGGGCCTCGGCAGCGGGGTCGGTAACGTCGTCATGGTGGGACTGGTGTCGCACTGGTTCCTGCGCAGCGTCCGGGGGCGCGCCGCCGGGCTGGTCGTGACCGGCAGCGGTTACGCGATCATGATCAGCGGTGTCCTGATCCCGTTCGTCAACACCCGTTACGGGAGGGACGGCTGGCGGGTCAACTGGCTCGTGCTCGCCTCGCTCGTCGCTGTCATCGGGGTGCTCGCCCTGCTGTTGCTGCGCAACTACCCGCGAGACGTCGGCGCCGAGCCGGTCGGGCACGCGGTCAAGGACGCCGTGGCCCACCAGCCGGTCCCCGTCGGCGAGCAGCGCCGCACAACGCTCAGGCTGGGCATCCTCTACTCGCTCTTCGGGTTCAGCTACGTGATCTACGTGACGTTCATCGTCACCACGCTCGTGGACGACCGCGGCTTCGGCGAATCGGCGGCCGGGTGGTTCTGGTTCGCTGTCGGCTTTCTGTCGATCTTCTCCGGGCCGATCTTCGGCGCGGTCTCCGACCACGCGGGCCGCAAGATCGGCCTCGCCGCGGTGTTCGCGATGCACACGCTGTCATTCCTTCTCGTCGGCCTCGACCTCCCCCGCCCGTACCTGTACCTGTCGGTCGTCTTCTTCGGCCTCGCTGCGTGGAGCATCCCGGGGATCATGGGCGCGACGGTCGGGGACTACATGTCGCCGCACCAGGCCGTACGCAGCCTGGGGGTCCTCACCGTCTTCTTCGGGGCGGGGCAGGCCCTGGGCCCGGTCGTCGCCGGTGTCCTCGCCGACCGAAGCGGCAACTTCAACTCCAGCTACCTTCTCGCCTCAGCCCTCGCTGCGCTCGGTGCCGTCGGGGCTTTGACGATGCGCCAGCCCGGGTCACGGCGGAGCGCCGGCACACGGGCCTAGACTCCCGTTCGGGCGAGCCGGACGGCCGGCATACGAAGCCCTCTCGCCCGCCTCGCGACGTCCTTCGCCGCGTCGCGAACCGTGAAGTCGTTCGGCAGGGACAGCCTCACGACCTGCTTCCACGCCGAGAACACCTGCTGCGGCAGTGTTCCCGTCGTGTAGCTGAGCTGGTAGCGCTCGCAGATCTCGCGGATGCGCGGGGCGATCTCGGCGTAGCGGTTGCTCGGCATGTCCGGGAACAGGTGGTGCTCGATCTGGTGCGAGAGGTTCCCCGTCAGGATGTGCATCGCCTTGCTGCCGCGGACGTTCGCCGAACCGATCATCTGCCGCAGGTACCACTCGCCGCGGGTCTCGCCCTCGATCGACTCGGTCGCGAAGGTCTCGACGCCCTCCGGGAAGTGGCCACACATGATGACGGAGTGGGTCCAGACGTTTCTCACGAGGTTGGCAACAGCGTTGGCGCCCATCGTGTGGAAGAAGGACGGACCCGAGAGCAGCGGGTGGACGACGTAGTCCTTCATCACCTGGCCGCGGATCTTCCGCAGCACCTTCTTCAGGTTCGCCCGGAACTCCGGGTCGTCCGTCGTCTTGTCGCGCAGGTGCTTGCCGAGCTCCAGGTCGTAAGCCGCGATCCCGTACTCGAAGAGGCACGCGTTGACGAAGTTCACGAGCGGCTGCGCGTAGTAGGACGGGTACCACTTCTGGTCCTCGTCAACGCGCATGATCCCGTACCCGAGGTCGTTGTCACGGTCCAGCACGTTGGTGAACGTGTGGTGCAGCTCGTTGTGGCTGTGCTTCCACAGCTCGGACGGCGAGGCGTTGTCCCACTCCCAGGCCTGCGAGTGGATCTTAGGGTCACGCATCCAGTCCCACTGGCCGTGCATGACGTTGTGCCCGATCTCCATGTTCTCGAGGATCTTGGCGACCGAGAGGCCGACCGTGCCGGCCACCCAGGCAGGCGGGAACAGCGAGAACAGCAGGACGGCGCGGCTGCCCATCTCCAGGGACCGCTGCACCCTGATGACCTTCCGGATGTACGCGGCGTCGCGCTCGCCGCGCGAGTCGAAGATCTCCTGCCGCAGCGCGTCGAGCTCGCGGCCCAGCGCCTCGACCTGCTCCGCGGACAGGTGCGCGGTGGGGTCAGGCTTGCCGGAGGGCTTGGGCACGTGACGCCGTCCGGTCTGCACGAGCGACAGCCGCGAGTTGGTCTTCGGGCCCTCTGCCATCGCTGCGCGCTCGCTCATCGCTCCTGGAGCGGTGCTCTCGATCGTGGCGGTCATGTCGGATCTCCTCAGATGTCGATGTCACACGTACCGGCCGCGGCCGAGACGCACGTCTGGATGCGGATGCCGTCCTCGGGGACGGCGGTGGTCAGCTCTCCCGAGCGAAGGTCCCGAACGGCTCCCTCGCGCAGCGGCACGACACAGCGGAAGCAGATGCCCATGCGGCAGCCGGAAGGCAGAAGGACGCCGGCGTCCTCGCCGGCGTCGAGAAGGGTCGTCGCGCCGTCCACCTCGACCGTCGTGCCCGTACCGCTGAAGGTGACCGTCCCGCCTTCCCCCGCCGTGACGACGGTCGGGCGGAACCGCTCCGTGTGCAGCCGCTCGAGATCGCCGCACTCGGCGTAGTACTCCTCGAACGCGTCGAGCATCGCCGTGGGTCCACACGCCCACGTCTCGCGCGAGCGCCAGTCGGGCACGAGCACGTCGAGCTGGTCGGGCGTGACGATGCCGTCGGCGTCGGTGTGCCGCTCGACGAGGCGCAGACGACCGGCGTCGCGCCATGCGCGCAGCTGTCCCCCGAAGACGACGTCCGCCCGCGTCGGCGCCGAGTGCACGAGCACGACGTCGTCGAGCTCGTCCACGTGGTTCCGGAGCATCCCCATGACCGGAGTGATGCCGGAGCCGGCCGTGACGAAGAGGACGGGCCCGCGGTGCTCGCCGAGCACGAAGTCGCCGGTCGCCTGGTCCAGCTGCAGCAGCCTCCCCGGCCGGAGCGACCGGACGACGTGGTTGCTCACCGTCCCGTCGGGTATCGCCTTGACCGTGATCGAGATGCAGCCGTCGGACGACGCCACGGGCGAGGTCAGCGAGTACGCGCGCCAGTGGCGCACGCCGTCCACGTCGATACCGATGCGGATGTACTGCCCCGGCACGTGCCCGCGCCACGACCGGCCCGGCTTGATCCGGACGGTCGCGGCGTCCCGGGTCTCGGGGACGACGTCGACGACCCGACCGCGCAGGTCCGCGCCGGCGCGCAGCGGGGCGACGAGGTCGAGGTAGTCGGAGGGGACGAGGGGGGTGGCGATGGCGCCGAGGACGCGGCTCACGAGACTCCGCGGCGCCGACGGGGCGCTCAAGAACGTCACTACGGAATCGTAACCTACGCAGTCGTAGGTTACGACCGCGTAGCCTTTTGTCCCCTCTCGTCCGTCTGCTCTCACGGCGTTGCCAGGCGGGCCACAGGTCGCTGACAGGTTCGGTTCCGAACCTCTCTCCGTGCCCGAGAAGAGCTCGGCACCGACCACGAGGGAGACGACCACAGTGAGGATCACGAAGACCGTGGTGGCCGCCGGCGCGGCGGCCGCGCTCGCCGTTGCAGGGCTCGGGATGGCGGTGAGCGCGCCGTTCGCCGCCGCAGCGAGCGCCACCGTCGACAGCGCGGGACAGAAGGTCGGCGACCGGCTACAGACGATCAAGGACGCGCTGTCGGGGCTGGTCAAGGACGGGACGATCACCCAGGGCCAGGCCGACAAGGTGGCCAAGACGCTGAACGACTCGGAGGCGCTTCGTCCGCACGGTCCGGGCGGCCACCACGGCCTCGGCCGGGTCGACCTGGACGCCGCGGCGAAGGTGCTCGGGATGACGCAGGAGCAGCTGCGCCAGGCACTCGAGGCGGACGGCGCGACCCTGGCGACGCTCGCGCAGCAGCACGGCGTCGAGAAGTCGGCCCTGGTCGATGCGCTGGTCACCGCGGGCAAGCAGAGGGTCGAGCAGGCGGTGACCGACGGGCGGCTGACCCGCGCTCGGGCCGACGAGCTGATCGCCGCCCTGCCGCAGCGGGTCGAGGCGGCCGTCGACGAGGGGTTCTCAGGCCACCGCGGCCGCGGGCGCCGGGACGGCCGGTTCGGGGACGACGACGGCTCGGGCGGCTCGGGAACCGCGCCGCAGACCCCGAGCCCGAGCGCGACGACCCCCAGCGCGACGACGGAGAGCTCGAGCCTCACCACGTGACGGACGGCGCGACGGCCGCGGGACCGGTCAGGTGGCCGCGAGGGACTGCACGCGCTCGAGCCCGGCGACCTGCCACACCGCGCCGTGCCGTGCGACCTCGAGGCGCAGGCCGTGCTCGGCCAGCACGGCGAGCATGGCCTCCGGCGGGTGCGCGAACGTGCGGAAGCTGCTGCGCAGAAGGCGGAGGACGGCGTTCTGCAGCGCGACGACGGCGCTGGTCACGGGCCCGGTCCGCGGGTAGCTGAACACCAGCAGCCGGCGGGCTCGGCCCGACGCGGCGGACAGCAGCCGGACGTAGTCGGGGTAGCAGCACACCACGCGGTGCAGGACGACGACGTCCGCCGGCTCGACGGCCTGCGGGTCCTCGACGAGGTCGAGCAGCCGACGGTCGACCCGAGCGGCCAGCCCGAGGTCGCCGAGCAGCCGCGCCGCGTCGTCCTCGTACGACCCTGAGAGCTCGAGATTCACGGCCCGAGCCGCGCCCCGCCGCAGCAGCTCCACGTGCAGCTCGCCGACGCCGCCGCCGATCTCCAGGACGCTCGCGCCCTGCAGGCCTCGCTCCTGCACGAAGTCGACCATGTCGCGCGCCGCGCGGTCGAGACCGCGGCGGCGATAACGCCGCGCCCTGTGGTGGGCGAAACGGGGGCCGAACATCCGCTCGTACGCCCGTCGGTCGCAGCAGCCGGCCACCTTGCCGAGTATCCCAGACCGGTCGGGCGGTGCCGGGTTACGGTCGTGCGCGACCCACCGTACGACGGACGAGGAGGCATGCGTGGCGACGTCCCATCGGCTCATCGGCTCTGGCAGCCGGAAGGTGCTGGCCCTGCACGGGTGGTTCGGCTCCGCGGCGGGCTGGGGAAGCCTGCCGCAGTACCTCGACACCGACACCTACACCTGGGCCTTTCTCGACTACCGGGGCTACGGCGAGGCGAAGGAGCACGCCGGCGAGCACACGATGGAGGAGATCAGCGACGACGCGCTGAGCCTCGCCGACGAGCTCGGCTGGGACACCTTCGACCTCGTCGGGCACTCCATGGGAGGCATGGCCGTGCAGCGGGTGCTGCTGGACGCTCCGGAGAGGGTGCGGCGGCTCGTCGGGATCAGTCCCGTGCCGGCCAGCGGCGTCCCGTTCGACGAGCGGTCGTGGGCGCTGTTCTCGGGCGCGGCGGGCAACCGGGAGAACAGGGCCGCGATCATCGACCTCACCACCGGCAACCGGCTGAGCCGCACGTTCGTCGACGCCGTCGTCCAGCACTCGCTCGACGAGTCGACCGTCGAGGCGTTCGGCGACTACCTGACGGCCTGGGCCAAGACCGACTTCGCCGACAAGCTGCAGGGCAACGAGACCCCCGTGAAGGTTCTCGTCGGCGAGAACGACCCGGCGATGTCCGCGGACGTCATGCGACAGACGTGGCTGCAGACCTACCCGAGCTGCGAGCTCGAGGTCCTGACCAACGCGGGCCACTATGCGATGTTCGAGACACCGGTCGCCCTCGTGACGTCGGTCGAGGAGTTCCTGGGCCGGCCATGACCGCAGTGGCGCAGTCGGACGTGGCGCTCCTCCATGACCCTGCCACCTACACGTCGGGCGTCCCGTACGCGGTCCTGGCCCGGCTGCGGGACACCACCCCTGTGGTGTGGGTGGACGAGCCGCCCATGCGCGGCTGGCCGGGCGGCAGCGGCTACTGGCTGGTGCTGCGCCACCGGGACGTCGAGGCGGTGCTCAAGCAGCCGGCGACGTTCTCGTCGTGGCTGGGCGCGACGCAGATCCGGGACCCGGGGACGCCCGAGCACCTGGCCTACGTGCGCCGGATGATGCTGAACATGGACCCGCCGGAGCACAGCCGGCTCCGGCGGCTGCTCGCCCGCTCCTTCACCCCTCGGGCGGTGGCCCGGCTGGAGGAGCGGATCCGTGGGCACGCCCGGATGATCCTCGACCGGGCTCTGGGGGACGCGGACGGCGGCGAGCTCGACCTGGCCAAGGACGTCGCCGCCGACCTGCCGCTGCTGACGCTGGCCGACGTCCTCGGCGTCCCGCAGCAGGACCGGATGCTCCTGTTCGACTGGTCCAACCGGGTGATCGGGTACCAGGACCCGGACTACGCGTCGTCGGCCGCGTTCGACACGTCGGCGGGGACGCCGATGGCGCGCGAGGCGGTGTCGCTGCGCCCGTCGCCCGGTCCCGACGGTCGCATGCCCGACCCGCGCACCAGGGACGGCATGCCCGACCTCTACGCCTATGCCCACCTGCTCGCGGAGCAGAAGCGCCGGCGTCCGGGGGACGACGTCATGTCGATCCTGCTCGCGCAGGTGGACGACGACGGCGGGCAGGTGTCGGTCGAGGAGTTCGAGAACCTGTTCTGGCTGTTCGCCGTCGCCGGCAACGAGACGCTGCGCAACGGCATCCCCGGCGGGCTGATCGCTCTGCTGGACCACCCCACCAGCGCCGACGCCCTCCGGGCCCGGCCCGAGCTGATGCCCGGGGCGGTCGAGGAGATGCTGCGCTGGTGAACGCCGGTGATGACGTTCAGACGGACGGCGAGCCGACCGGTGCGCCTCTCCGGTGTCGACGTCGACGCGGGCGACAAGGTGGTGGTCTCCTTCGCGTCCGCAAACCGGGACGCCAGCGTGTTTCCGAACCCTGACCGCTTCGATCTCGAGCGCAACCCCAACCCGCACCTGTCCTTCGGGCACGGGCCGCACTTCTGCCTCGGGTCGCACCTGGCACGGGTGCAGATGCGCGCGCTGGTCGGCGACCTGCTCGCGCGGACGTCGTCCCTCGAGTACGCCGGGGCACCGGCGTTCCTGCAGTCGAACTTCCAGCGGGGCGTGAAGCGGCTGCCGGCGCGGTGGAGGCGGTCGTGAGATGCGAGGTGTCTGACGCGGATCAGCCGGGACATGTGGCGTTCCTCGTCCCCGAGGACGTGGACGCGCCGACCGGAGGCAACGTCTACGACCGACGGATCGCCGCCGGGCTGGCAGACCTGGGCTGGGACGTGGACCTCGTGCGCGTTCGGACGGGTTGGGCGGCCGACGCGGCGGAGGCGAACCTCGATGCGGCCCTGGCTCGGCTACCCGAGCACGCTGTCGCTGTCGTCGACGGCCTCGTCGGGCACCCCTACCCCGCGGTGCTCGCCGGCCATGCCGACCGGCTGTCTCTCGTGTCGGTCGTGCACCTGTTGCTGGCGGACGAGTACGGCGTGGAGGCGTCCGAGGCGGCGCGGCTGCGGGCGTGCGAGCGGGAGTCGCTCGCTGCCGTTGCCGGGGTTGTCGTGACCAGCCCGGCGTCGCGCCGACGGCTCGTCGAGTCAGGGATGAACGCCGGGACGGTCTGGGTCGTGGAGCCCGGGACCGACCCGGCGCCGACCGCCCACGGGACGGACGGCGTCCACCAGTGGCTGTGCCCGGCGGCGGTCACTCGGCACAAGGACCAGAGGACGCTGCTGCAGGCGCTGACGCTCCTGCCGGACATCCCCTGGCAGGTGCGGTGCGTCGGGCCGATCGACCGGAACCCCGCCCACGCGGCGGAGCTGGTCTCGCAGGCGCGGCAGGTAGGCCTCGGCGACCGCTTCGTCCTGGTCGGCCCGCGGACCGGCCACGCGCTCGCCGAGGAGTACGACCGAGCGGACCTCGTCGTCCTGCCGTCGCGGTTCGAGACGTACGGCATGGTGCTGGCGGAGGCGCTGGCCCGCCGAATCCCGGTCGTGAGCACGACAGGAGGCGGCATCCCCGACACGGTCGGGAGAGGCTGCGGCCTCCTCGTCCCGCCGGGGGACGCGGAGGCTCTGGCCGAGGCGCTCAGGCGCTGGGCAACCGACCCCACGTTGCGTCGGGACCTGCGCGCCGCTGTCCGCTCTCGCCCCGCTGCGCCGACCTGGAGTGAACAGGCGTGGCGCTTCGCCGAAACCATCGCGACCTTACCGGACCGGCAGCCGACGGAAGGTGGGACTGTGAGCGCTGTTTCGCCGTCCTGGCTGGCTCTGCGTGAGCCGGCCGATCACGAGGCCCGGACGGCGGTCGAGCGCTTGTTGCCGCTGCTGCGCGCCGCGCTCGGGTCGGCGCGTCCGATCCGGGTGGTGGACGTCGGCGCGGGCACGGGCTCGAACCTGCGCTGGGTCGCGCCGCGGCTGCCGGGGCCACAGGAGTGGGTGCTCGTCGACCGTGACCGCGAGCTGCTGGCACGCGCGCTCGACCTGAGCCGCGGGGTGCGTGACGGCGACGGCTTCCCGGTGCGTGTCGGCATCGTGGACGGCGACCTGCGCCAGCCCGAGACGCTCCCCCTGTGCCGCGGCGGCCTGCTCACTGCGTCGGCCCTGCTGGACGTCCTGAGTCCGGCCACAGTGCAGGGCCTCGTCCAGGCCGCGGTGGACGCCGGCACGTCGTTGCTGTTCTCGCTCACCGTCGACGGCGATGTCGAGCTCGACCCGGCGGACCCGCTCGACCACGACATCACGGCGGCGTTCGCGGCGCACCAGCGCCGGCTCCACGGAGAGGGGCCGTTCTGCGGGGCCGACGGGACGGCGATCGCGGCCGACGCGCTGCACGCGGCGGGTTACGTCGTCCACTGCGCCAAGACCCCATGGACGCTTGAGGCGGGGCGGGACGGCGTGCTCTCGGCGTGGCTGGACGAGTGGGTGGCCGCGGCCCTCGAGCAGGAGCCGAGCCTGGCGCCGGAGGTGCGTCGATGGCGCTCGCAGCGAGGGGCGGAGCTCGCCGGCGGGAGGCTGCGCGTGCGGGTGGGGCACGAGGAGTTGCTTGGGCTTCCCGGTGGTGACGAAGGCGCCGGCGTTGCCGTCAGCTACGGCTGACTGACTGTGTCTAGCCTTGCTGCCCCGAAGCTAGCTCCAATGCCGGGAAGTTAGCCGGGCTGGCCGGCTGTCAAGAGCGCGGCGGGCGTGTCGTGGCCGTCGGGGCAACGGAGTCCCGGTAAGAGAGGCAACGACCAAGAAGCTTCTACTTCCCCGGGAGCTCCGTTGCTTGCTCATCGTGTCACGCCAGGATTGTGTGGTGAGGTTGGTGTAGCCGATGCCCGGTTCGCGCCGGGCCATCTGGGCGAGCTGACCCAGATCGTGCCGTTCGAGATGGTCGACGCGGCACTGGAGGAGACTCGCACGCTTCAGCAGCGTCTGCGGGACCTGCCCGCGCGGGTGGTGGTCTACCTGCTGCTGGCCGGCTGCCTGTTCCCCGAGGTCGGCTACTGCGGGGTGTGGCGCAAGCTGACCGCCGGCCTCGACACCGGCCTCGACAACGGCGCGGGTACCGGCACCGCGCCGGTGATTGCGACACCCTCGGCGAGCGCGTTGGCGCAGGCCAGACGCCGGGTCGGGCCGGCTCCGTTGCGGTGGCTGTTCGACCTGCTGCGCAGCCCGATGGCGCCCCCGGGCCAGCCCGGCGCCTGGTGGCGCGGGCTGCTGGTGTGTGCGATCGACGGGACCATCTTGACCGTCCCCGACAGTGCCGCGGTGCTCACCCGGTTCACCAAGCAGGCCGGCAACCACGGCGGCACCGGGTATCCCCAGCTGCGGCTGCTGGCGCTGGTGGCTTGCGGCACCCGGGCCGTCATCGACGCCGTCTTCGGGCCCACCACCAGCGGGGAGACCACCTACGCGCCCCGGCTGCTGGGCAGCCTGAAGGCCGGGATGCTCCTGCTGGCCGACCGCAACTTCGCCGCCCAAGACCTCGTCATCGACATCGCCGCGACTGGGGCGCACGTGCTGGTGCGGTGCAAGAACGGTCGCAAGATGCCGGTGCTGGCCCGCTACCGCGACGGTTCCTACCTGTCGGTGCTGGGCCAGCTGCGGGTGCGGGTGGTCGAGGCCGAGATCACCGTGACGACCAGCGCCGGCCGCCACCGCGGCGTCTACCGGCTGGCCACCACGCTGCTCGACTGCGAGCGCTACCCCGCAGCCGAGCTGGTCCGGCTCTACCACGAACGCTGGGAGATCGAGACCGCCTACCTGGAGCTGAAGTCCAGCATGCTCGGCGGCCGGGTGCTGCGGGCCCGCACCCCGGCCGGGATCGAGCAAGAGGTCTACGCGCTGCTGGTCACCTACCAGCTGCTGCGCACCGCCATCGCCGACGCCTGCACGGCCTGTCCCGACCTCGACCCCGACCGGGCCAGCTTCACCATCGCCTGGCAGACGGCCCGCGACCAGATCGTCCAAGCAGCAGGCGCGATCGCCGTCATCGACCTGGTCGGGGTCATCGGACGCCACGTCCTGGCACAACCGATGCCCGCCAGACGTCCGCGCGTGGGCCCGCGCATCGTCAAACGAGCGATCTCCAAGTATCAGGCCCGAGGGCCCCATCCCGACCGGGCCAGCTACAAAGCCACCTTCCGTGTCGACATCATCACCGGCGCGTCGCCGTGACACCAACCCGCGACCC
>JBKHWX010000087.1:0-13128 GCA_046566325.1 Actinomycetes bacterium
TCACACCGTGCAGCTCCAGCAGCCCGTTCACCACGGAGACGTCACGGATGTCGGGGACGTTCGTGAGCTTGCTCGGCGTCTCCCCCAACAGGCTGGCCACCATCGCCTTCGAGACGAAGTTCTTGGCGCCTCGCACCTGGATCGAGCCGACCAGGGGGATGCCGCCGTTGACGGTCAGAACCGTGCTCATCAGTCTCCATCGGTGCCGCACGTCATGGCGGCTGCGGGTTGTCTCTGCCGTGTCGTGGGCGAGAGCATGCGGCTCGCGGCCCGGTCGAGGACTGGACGACGAGGTCTCTACGCCCTCGGTCACAGCCTCGAGACAGGAACCATCAGGTCGCAGTCCTGTCTGCCCCCGCCTCCAGGGTAACCGCACCCGGCACGTGCTCCGGGCGCGCGAGTGGCGGGTCGGCCGACGCCACGGCGCAGAACGCCTCTGACTGTGACCAATCTCGCTGCCCAAGCCGGTCCGACGGGGTCCCGCAGGTCCCCCAGGAACCCCTTCTGACGTCGGCGGGTCAGGCCTTCTTCGAGGCCCGCTTGCTGGTCGTCTTCGACGCGGCCTTGCTCGCCGGTGTGGACGCCGACGTCTTCGCGCTCTTGGAGGCGGCCTTGCGGGTCGACGCCGTCTTGGTGGCGTCGTCGGTCGTGGCCGCGCTCTTCGGCGTCGACTTCTTCGCCGCGGTGCTCTTGGCGGTGCTCTTGGCGGTCGCGCTCTTCGCGGCCGTGCTCCTGGTCCCGGCGCTCTTCGTGGCGGCGTTGTTCGTGGCCGCGGCCTTGCCGGTCGTCTTCTCGGGAGTCGCCTTCTCGGCGGTCGTCTTCGACGCTCGCCCGGCGCTCCTGCCGGCCGCCTTGCGCGTGCCGGTCGTCGCCGTGGCCGTCGAGTCGTCGGACGCGCTCGCACGCTTGGACGTCGTCCTGGCCGTGCCTTCCCCGGCCGACGTCCCGCGGGTGCTGGCGCTGCCGCCTACCATCCCGGCGATGCCGGCGACACCGGCCGCCTCGGCCGCGCGGACGGCTGCCCGAGTCGCCATCCGGGACGTCACGGAAGCGGCACCCGCGGCGGCCTTCGGGAGTGTCTTCGGGTTGGCGACGAAGCCCTTGAACGCCGTCCCGGGCTTGAACCGGGGCACGGAGGTCTTCTTGATCTTCACGGTCTCGCCGGTGCGCGGGTTACGTCCGGTCCGCGCGGCGCGGGCGGCCTTCTCGAACGTGCCGAAGCCGCTGATCGCGACCCGTTCCCCTTTCGAGACGGTTCGCACGATGGTGTCGATCACGGCGTCGACGGCCTCGGTGGCGGCCCTTCTGCTGCCGAGCCGGGATTCCAGCGCCTCGACCAGCTCTCCCTTGTTCACGATTCCCCTCCGGTGCGCCGGTGCCGAGCCCTTGCTCGACTTCTGGACGACGGTAGGCCCAGGAGGGGTCGCAGTCCACCACAAGGGGCCGTGGACGCGTTGTGTCTCAACGGCAACTCCGTCGCCGGGCGCCGTCCGGCGCCTCCGGCGCGAACACTGCTCCCCGGTCCTGTCCTCTCCCTTTCGTGCTTCAGGGGGCCGTCGCTCTGTCCCCGACCCCTGTCCGGTCCTCACGGGACGCGGAAGAAAGGGTTGCAGGACAACCGGTGTGGCGCCGTCCCGCCGACGATGAGCGACAGCGGCGGCCGCCCGAGGAGCCGAGGACTCAGACGGGCAACGTCCTCGGCAGCCACGCCGGGCGGGCCGCCTCGAATGCCGCGACCTCGTCCTCGTGCCGAAGAGTGAGGCCGATGTCGTCGAGACCCTCCATCAGCCGCCAGCGCGTGTACGAGTCGATGGTCAAAGGCGCGACGATCTCGGCGCACCTCACCTGCTGACCGACCAGGTCGACGGTCACCTCGGTGCCCGGGTGGTTCTCGAGCACCTTCCAGATGAGCTCGATGTCGTCCTGGGAGAGCTGTCCCGCGACCAGCCCCTGCTTGCCGGCGTTCCCACGGAAGATGTCCGCGAACCGGGAGGACAGGACGGCGCGGAACCCGTAGTCCTTGAGCGCCCAGACGGCGTGCTCCCGCGAGGATCCCGTGCCGAAGTCCGGCCCGGCGACGAGGACGGAGCCCGACGAGAACGGCGGCTGGTTGAGGATGAACGACTCGTCCCGGCGCCACGCGGCGAACAGCCCGTCCTCGAAACCGGTGCGCGTCACCCGCTTGAGGTAGACGGCCGGGATGATCTGGTCGGTGTCGACGTTGCTGCGGCGCAGCGGGACACCGATGCCGGTGTGAGTGGTGAACGGCTCCATCGCGAGGCTCCTCAGCTCAGGGTGCCGGCGACGGCCGGCTCGGCGTTGTCGGTGGGCGGGAGGTCGGCGGGCGACGAGAGCGTCCCGCGGACCGCGGTCGCCGCGGCGACGAGCGGGCTGACGAGGTGGGTGCGGCCTCCCTTGCCCTGCCTGCCCTCGAAGTTGCGATTGGACGTGGACGCGCAGCGCTCACCCGGCGCGAGCTGGTCCGGGTTCATCCCGAGACACATCGAGCAGCCGGCCTGGCGCCACTCCGCGCCGAACTCGGTGAAGACCTTGTCGAGCCCCTCGGCCTCGGCCTGCTGGCGCACACGCCCCGAGCCTGGGACGACGAGGAGGCGCACGGACTCGGCCTTGCGTCGTCCCCGCATGACGTCAGCGGCGGCGCGCAGGTCCTCGATCCGAGCGTTGGTGCACGAGCCGATGAAGACGGTGTCCACGGCGATGTCGCGCAGCGGCGTGCCGGGCCGCAGGTCCATGTACTCGAGCGCGCGCTCCGCGGCGTGTCGGTCGTTGTCGTTGCCGAAGTCCTCGGGCGAGGGCACCGCTCCGGACAGGGGCAGTCCCTGGCCGGGGTTCGTCCCCCACGTGACGAACGGCTCGATCTCCTCCCCCTCGAGCACCACCTCGGCGTCGAACTCGGCCCCCTCGTCGGTGTGCAGCTGCTGCCAGGCCGCGAGGGCGGCGTCCCAGTCGGCGCCCTTGGGCGCGTGGGGGCGGCCCTTGATGTACGCGAACGTCGTCTCGTCGGGCGCGATCATCCCGGCGCGCGCGCCCGCCTCGATGGACATGTTGCAGATGGTCATCCGCGCTTCCATCGACAGCGCGCGAATGGCCTCGCCGCGGTACTCGAGCACGTAGCCCTGACCGCCGCCGGTGCCGATCTTCGCGATCACGGCGAGGATGAGGTCCTTCGAGCTCACGCCGGGCCGTAGGCGACCGTTGACGGTGATCGCCATGGTCTTGAAGGGGACCAGGGGCAGGGTCTGCGTCGCGAGCACGTGCTCGACCTCGGACGTGCCGATCCCGAACGCCAGCGCACCGAAGGCGCCGTGCGTGGAGGTGTGCGAGTCGCCGCAGACGACGGTCATGCCGGGCTGCGTCAGGCCGAGCTGCGGGCCGACGACGTGGACGATCCCCTGGTCGACGTCCCCCAGCGGGTGCAGACGGATCCCGAACTCGGCGCAGTTGTGCCGCAGCGTGTCGACCTGCTTGCGGCTCACCGGGTCGGCGATGGGGAGGTTGATGGCGACGGTGGGGACGTTGTGGTCCTCGGTGGCGATGGTCAGGTCGGGACGACGGACCGGCCGCCCCGCCTCGCGGAGGCCGTCGAACGCCTGTGGGCTGGTCACCTCGTGGACGAGGTGAAGGTCGATGTAGAGAAGGTCCGGCTCGCCGTTCCTCCCCTTGCGGACGACGTGCGCGTCCCAGACCTTCTCTGCCAGCGTGCGGGCCATCATCTGCTCCGTGTTCCGCGGTGCCGCTGGGGACGGCACCGCCGTTTCCTGAAGAACCTGCGCTTACGACAAGAGTGCCTCGCGATCCGACCGTGGGAACTTGCGTCTCACTTTTCAAGACGGCAGTATCGGCACGTGGACAAGTCTAGTGGAGTCGGGGTCCTGGACAAGGCCGCGAAAGTTCTATCTGCCCTCGAGGCCGGACCGGCCACGCTCGCACAGCTCGTGAACGCGACCGGGCTCGCCCGCCCGACGGCTCACCGCCTCGCGGTCGCCCTCGAGTTCCACCGGATGGTTGCCCGTGACATGCAGGGCCGCTTCGTCCTCGGTCCCCGGCTCGGGGAGCTCGCCGCGGCCGCCGGTGAGGACCGCCTCCTGGCCGCCGCGGGACCGGCGCTGACGGCGCTGCGTGACCACACCGGCGAGAGCGCCCAGCTGTACCGGCGCCAAGGCGACTCGCGCGTCTGCGTCGCGGCGGCCGAGCGGCCCGTGGGGCTGCGCGACTCGATCCCGGTCGGTTCCACCCTCACCATGCTCGCCGGTTCGGCCGCGCAGGTGCTGCTCGCCTGGGAGGAGCCGGACAGGCTGCACCGAGGACTGCAAGGGGCGAGGTTCACGGCCACCGTGCTGTCCGGCGTCCGCCGGCGAGGGTGGGCCCAGAGCATCAGCGAGCGCGAGCCCGGCGTCGCGTCGGTCTCGGCCCCCGTCCGCGGGCCGTCCGGCCGCGTCGTCGCGGCGGTCTCCATCTCCGGACCGCTGCAGCGCCTGACCCGCCAGCCCGGGCGCCTGCACGCCGCGGCGGTCGTGTCGACGGCGAACAAGCTCACCGACGTCCTGCGCTAGTCCGGCGGCTAGCGGACTCCGATCTCCCGACGACCTGTCAGACCCACATGCGGTGTGGGCCTATGTCGGTCTGACACGGCGCCCTGGAGCGCCTGCGGCTGATCCGAGCCCTGCTGGACGTCGGCGGCCTCAGCGTCGCCTCCGCCCGGCAGGTCCTGGAGTGCCTGCGGTCGGACGACGTCTACGAGAGCCTCGGCCGGGTGCAGGAGGAGCTGCCGCCGCGCGTACCCGTCGACGTCGACGTACGCCCGGCGCTGGAGCTGCTGAGCCACCTGGGCTGGCACGTGGAGGAGCAGAGCCCGGCGCTGCGGCAGCTCGCCGTCTCGATGCAGGCCGCCGAGCGCGTCGGCCTCCCCCTGACCCCTGACCGGCTCGCCGCGTACGCCGAGGCCGCGCAGATCGTGGCGACGCAGGAGGTCGAGGGCATCCCCCGCTCCTCGGTGGCGGACGCCCTGACCTACGTCGTCGTCGGGACCGTGCTCTCCGAGCCGATCCTGCTCGCCCTGCGCCGCCTGGCCCACCAGGACGCGTCGGCGCGCCTGTTCGGCACCTAGCGCCGATACGAGCGTGGGGAGGTTCCCACGCTCAAACCGCACGCACGGTCCATGTACGTGGTGGGACGTCACCGGGGACGGTGGGAGACGAAAGCACGATCCTTCACTCGACGGCCCGGGGGGACCCTTACAGATGCGCGCGCACGCGGTGAGCCGAAGGGGGGCCCGACGAGCGGGCACCAGTCGCAGCGGGACCGTTCGCCGTACCGCCACGGCCCTGCTCGGGGCCGGGCTGCTGCTGTCCGCCGGCGCGATGACCGCGGCCGCGGCGCCCGGCGGCTACGGACCCGTCGCGCCCGCCGCCGAGCGCGAGGTCGGCTGGGCGAAGTCCGTCCTCGTCACGCGGACGGTGGCGGACGGCGGTGACAGCCTGGCAGCGACGCAGGACGGGTTCGACGTCGTGCTGGACGTCTCTTCGGGCGCGTTCGCCTCGCCGGCGCAGGTCACGCTCTACCGCCTGGCGGCCACGGACCTCGCGGGCTCGCTGCGGCCCGGGGAGAACCTCGTCGCCGGGTGGTCCGTCACCGCGACCTCGCCGGACGGCGGCACTCTCGGCGCGCCGGAGGCCGGCTGGCAGGGCCTGCGCCTGCACGTCCGGGGCCAAGGGCTCGGCCTGCCGGGCCAGGTGGTCCGGTACATGGGCCCGGCGGAGCAGGAGGCGGCAGCGGACGCCCTGCAGCCGGGCGTACTCGACCTCGAGCTGTCGGCATCCACTCCCGGCGCGCTGGTGGTCTCCTCGGGTGCCGAGGCCTCCGGGATGTCCGGAAGCGAGCCGAGTCCGACCGGAACGCCTCTCGCACCTCTCGAGTCCGTGTCGGACGTCGCCGACCCGTCGTCGCCCCGACTGCTGTCCACGACCGCCGCCGTCGTCGTGGGCGGCGCCGTCCTCGCCACCGGCGGAGTGCTCGCCCGCCGCCGCTGGCCGCGACGGTGACGCTGCTCGCCGAACCCGCCACCCGCGAGCGCACCGGCACCCGCCGGCGCGACGAGCGTCACGCCGTCGTCCCGGACGCGTCGCACAGGTCGACGGAACCCCGCACGGACGGTGCGCGAGCCGCCGCCCTGACGGACCGCGTCGGGTGGACGCTCGCAGCGCTGGTGGCGTTGTTCGGAGCCATCACCGCGTGGTCCGCCAGCGTGGCCGTGCCGGCTGCGGCCCTGCTCGCGCCGGCGCTCGTGCTGCTGAGCCTCTCCGCTCTCTGGACCATCTGGAACCGTCCGCGGGTGGGCCGATGGGTCGAGGTCGTCGTCCTCGGCGGAACGTCGGCGGGCGTCGTCCTGCGCGCCGTCCAGACGGTGCTCACGTCGCCGGCGTACGGCACGGACGCCCTCGCCTTCAACGAGTACGCGGCGCGGCTGCTGCTCTCCGGCGTCAACCCGTACGAGGCCTCGATGGCGCCCGCCCTGGAGACGTACCAGGTGCCTCCCGACTTCTCGACCTTCCGTCTCGACGGCAGCGCGGTGGACGGGCTGAGCTACCCCGCGGGATCCGTGCTCGCGTACCTTCCTGCCGCCTCGCTGCTCCCGGTGCACGCGGGCACCGTCACGAACGTGCTGTGCTGGCTGCTCACGGCCGTGCTGGCGTGGCGCATGCTGCCTCGGTCCGTCTCGTGGGCGGCTCCCGTGCTTCTCGGGCTCTCCTTCTACGTCGACTACGCCGTGGGGGGCGTGACGGACGCCGTATGGCTGCCTCTGGCCCTCGTCGCGGTCTCCCGGTGGGACCGGTTCAGCGATCCCACGAGAGCAGCGCTCGCGCGGTGGGCGGGCCCGCTCGCCCTCGGCGCCGCGATGTCCGTCAAGCAGACGCCGTGGTTCCTCGCGCCGTTCCTGCTGGCGGGCGTGGTGCTCGAGGCGAGGGACCGCGGCGCGCGACCGGTGCGAGCCGGCGTGCGGTACGTCGGCGGGACGGCGGCAGCCTTCGCCGCGGTCAACGTGCCGTTCGTCGTCTGGGACCCGCTGGCCTGGCTGTCGGGATCCGTGCTGCCGCTCGTGGAGAGCACCGTCCCGGACGGCCAGGGCGTGGTGTCGCTGGCCGTCTACGCGGGCGTCGGCGGCGGGCGCCTGTCGCTGTACGGGCTGCTCGGCGCCCTCTTCGTGCTGACGTCGCTCGCCGCCTTCGTCGGCACCTACCCGCGCCTGAAGCGGGGGTGGACCCTGTTCGTCCCGCTCGCGTTCGCGCTGCCCACGCGAAGCCTCGGCAGCTATCTCGTGATGCTGGTGCCCGTCGCGCTGGTCGCCGCCTGCACCGTCGTGCCGCGGGTCGCGAACCGTCCGCGGCCAGGCGTTCCCGCCGCCGTCCGATGGGGTCTCGTCGGGCTCGCGACGGTGACCGGTCTCGTCGCTGTGGCGGCGCTGCTGGCACGGCCACCTCTGGCTCTCGAGGTCTCCGGCGTGCGGACGACGGGCGCGTGGCAGACGGTCTCCGAGGTCACCGTGAGCGTGGCCAACAGGACCGACCATGCCCTCAGCCCCACCTTCACGGTGAACGACAACGGGCGGACGACGAGCTTCTGGTCTGTGTCCGACCGCACCCCTCTGCAGCCCCACGAGCACCGCAGCGTCACCCTGGTCGCGCCCGACACCGCCTCGATGCCGGCCGTGAGCTCCGGCTTCAAGGTCCTCGCCTTCGTCGAGGCGCCCAAGGCGGTGGCGAGCTCACCGACGTACCAGCCGGCGGAGCTCTCCGTGTCCCTGTCGCCGCTCGCCGTCCAGGGGCCGGTCCCCGCGGGGCAGGAGGTCGTGCTGACGGCACAGCTTCGGGACCGCCTCGGCGCGCCCGTCGCGCGGGCCGGCGTTCCCGTGAGCCTCAGCCAGGTCGTCTACGCGCAGGAGGCGCTCGTCCCGGCCAACACGTCGGTGAACGGTGGACCCCAGGGGCAGAGCCCCGTCGTCGCGATGACCGACGCCCACGGGGTCGCGACGTTCCGCGCCAGGGGCCTGCAGGCGCAGCGGGACGCCGTCTACTACCAGGCGTGGGTGGACGGCGCCGACGCCGTCCCCTCCGGCTTCAGCAACAACGTTCTCGTTCGGTTCGTCGACTCCTCGAAGGGAGCACACCGTGGTCGCAGCTGACTCCCGCGCCCGCGTTCTCGTCGTCATCCCCACCTACGACGAGGCGGAGAACGTCCGCTCGATCGTCGCGCGGGTGCGGGCCGCCGCCCCGGCGGTGGACGTCCTCGTCGCCGACGACAACAGTCCTGACGGCACGGGCGCGATCGCCGACGATCTGTCGGAGACCGACGGGCGCGTCCACGTCCTGCACCGTCCCGGCAAGCAGGGGCTCGGTGCCGCGTACCTGGCGGCTTTCGCCTGGGCCCTGCAGCGCGGCTACGACGTGGTGGTGGAGATGGACGCCGACGGGAGCCACCAGCCCGAGCAGCTGCCGCTCATCCTGGGGCAGCTCCGCGGCGCGGACGCCGTCCTCGGCTCGCGGTGGGTGGCAGGCGGACACGTACACAACTGGCCCCGCTCCCGGGAGGCGCTCTCCCGCGCAGCGAACCTGTACGTCCGGCTCGCACTGGGTCTGCCGGTCCGGGACGCGACGGGGGGGTACCGCGCGCTACGGACCGACGCGCTGCGGCAGCTGGACCTGCCCTCCGTCGCGTCCCAGGGCTACTGCTTCCAGGTCGACCTCGTCCGCCGTGCCCACCAGCGGGGACTGCGCGTCGTCGAGGTCCCGATCCTGTTCACCGAGCGGGAGCACGGCCGGTCGAAGATGAGCGGGTCCGTCATCCGCGAGGCGCTGCTGCGGGTGACGCTGTGGGGACTGCAGGACCTCGGGCGCGTCTGGAGCACCGGGCGGGCGGTGGACGCCCGGCGTGCCGGGGTGCCGACTGGCACGCGGGCGAGGCGGAGGACCGCCGCCAGCGCGTGAGGAGGGCTACACCGGGACGACGCCGTGGCGTGCGAGCGGGGAGCCGCGGATGGCGAGCCTCGGGCGCCGCGACAGACAACGAGAGCCCGGCTGGCTGCTGCCAGCCGGGCTCTCGGCGATGTAGCCCCGACGGGATTCGAACCCGCGCTACCGCCTTGAGAGGGCGGCGTGCTAGGCCGCTACACAACGGGGCCTTCGTGGGGTCCCAGCCTTCCGGGCGGCCGGGACGGCGCTGGCGACTCTAGCGGGCGGGCCGCTACGCCACCAGTTCGCGCTGGGGTACCAGGACTCGAACCTAGACTAACTGAACTAGAATCAGTCGTGCTGCCAATTACACCATACCCCACCGGGGTAAGCGCCGGCCGCTGGCTCGAGGACAGCACCAGTACGCCCGTGCGCTACCGGGAACCGATCGTACCGGAGGGCCCGTGGCCGGGCCAAAACGGCCGTCGGACGACGAGTCGGGACGGGGTGGGTCGCCGGTACGAGGTGGGCTGCGGCGGCCCCGTCCACTCACCTGGGATGCGGCGGACCTGGCGACCAGGCCCCCGACCCTGGACCCGGCGGCCCCCACGTCTGCGGCGGCGCCCAGCCTGACGGCGGTGCGGGTGGCGGTGGGGGCGGTGGCGGCACGGCCCACCTCGGCTCCTGCCAGCGGCCGTGCGGCGCCGGCGGCGGCCACGCAGACACCTGACCGGGGAGCGGTCCCCGTCCGGAGGGCGCGACCGGTTCGGGTGGCGGCTCGGGCCGGTACAGCCGGACGACGGAACGTCGCCGAGCCCACCACGTGAGGACCACGCCGAGCACGACGAGCGACACGACGTCCGCGAGCAGCAGGCCGCCCGGCACGTCGGTGACGAGCAGCGACTCCTCGAGGCCGCCGGTGAGGATCACCGGTACGAAGACGACGAGGTTGTTGACGGCGTGGGCCGCGATACCCGCCTCGAGCCCGCCCGTGCGCCATGCGAGGTAGGACGCGAGGACGCCGAAGGCGAACCGGTCGAGGAACAGCCAGATGTTCTGGCTCCCATGAGCCGTCGCGAACAAGGTGGCGCTGACCGCTCCTGCGACGAGCGCCGCGGCCACCGGACGGGCGAACAGGCAGCCGACCGTCTGGGTGAGCCAACCTCGGAAGAAGTACTCCTCGCCGGCGGCCTGCAGGGGCGTCGTGAGCAGGACGATGGCAAGGAGCAAGGCGGCATGCGGCTCGGCCGCCCCGCTCGGGAACCCGTCGAGGGCGTAGACCACGGCGGACGACGCGGCGACCAGCACCAGGGAGAGCACGGTGCACTGGCCGAGCAGGCGCCATCGGATCCCGCCCGCAACCGAGGAGACCCAGCGCGGTCGCCACAGGTGCCCGCCCCACACCGCCAGGCACGAGACCGGGATGAGCGCCGCCAGCAGCAGGTTGTTGAGGAGCAGGAATCCCGGCTCGGCCATCAGGCCGTTGACCTGGTCCTGGGTGGCGAGGGACTCGATCGGCGCGCCCGAGGCGAGCAGCAGGACGACGGCCACGATCGACGTCCCGAACATCAGGACGGCGAGGCAGCCCACCACGATCGCAAGCGAGACGAGCGAGCGCCACCACCGGTGCCGGTACCCCCGCAGGAGCGAGGGGTAGGGCCGTGGCTCCGCGGCCTCCGCCGGCCACCGCGGCGGCGTCGGCTGCCACGCGTAGGGCGGTGCCACAGTCACCCGGTCAGGGTCGCACGAGGGTCGGACAGTCCCAGGCGCGGGCGCGGCACCGAGGTGGGCGCGGTGTCGGCCCGGCGCCGCTCAGTCCAGGTCGAGGCGAAGCCGCAGCTCGGCCAGGCGGGTCAGGGTCGGCTCCCGGCCCAGGATCTCCATCGACTCGAAGAGCGGCGGCGACACGCGCCGTCCCGTCACGGCCACTCGTAGCGGCCCGAACGCGACCTTCGGTTTCAGGCCGAGCCCGTCGACGAGCGCCACACGCAGGGCGGCCTCGATCGCGTCCGTCTCCCACGTGCCGAGCTCGCCGAGCGTGGCGGAGGCCGCGTCGAGGACGGCCGGCGCGTCGCCGGAGAGGGACTTCAGGGCGTCGTCCTCGAGAACGAGGGCGTCGTCCCCGGTGAGCAGGAAGCCGACCATGGCGGGGACGTCGCCGAGCAGCTGCACGCGGGTCTGCACGAGCGGCGCGACGGCGTCGAGGACGCGCATCTGCTCCGGCGTCAGGTGCTCGCCGAGCAGGCCGGCGTGCCGCAGGTACGGGACCATCCGGTCACGGAAGTCGTGCACCTCGAGCCGGCGGATGTGCTCGGCGTTGATCGCCGCCGCCTTCTTCCCGTCGAACCGGGCCGGGTTCGGCTGCACGTCGACGATGTCGAACGCCTCGACCATCTCCTGGGGGGTGAAGACGTCGCGGTCGGGGGCGATGGACCATCCGAGCAGCGCCAGGTAGTTGAGCAGGCCCTCGGGGACGAAGCCGCGCTCGCGGTGCAGGAAGAGGTTCGACTCCGGGTCCCGCTTGGACAGCTTGCGGTTGCCCTCGCCCAGCACGTACGGGAGGTGGCCGAACGCCGGCGCACCCGTCGCCACGCCGATGTCGGTCAGCGCCCGGTAGAGGGCGATCTGCCGCGGGGTGGAGCTCAGCAGGTCCTCACCACGCAGGACGTGCGTGACGCCCATCAGGGCGTCGTCCACCGGGTTGACGAAGGTGTAGAGCGGGCTGCCGTCCGCACGCACGACGACGAAGTCGGGGATGCTGCCGGCAGGGAACTTCACCTCGCCCCGGACGAGGTCGTGGAACGAGAGGTCCTCGTCGGGCATGCGGACCCGCAGGACGGGCACGCGCCCTTCGGCGCGGAAGGCGAGCTTCTCGCCGTCCGTCAGGTCGCGGTCGTGGTTGTCGTAGCCGAGCTTCGGGTCGCGGCCCGCCGCCCGGTGCCGCTTCTCGACCTCCTCCGGCGTCGAGTACGACTCGTAGACGTGCCCCGCCTCCACCAGCTGTGCGAGCACGGCCGTGTAGATGTCGCCGCGCTGCGACTGCCGGTAGGGGCCGTGGGGGCCCCCGACCTCGACGCCCTCGTCCCAGTCCAGGCCTAGCCAGCGCAGCGCGTCCAGCAGCTGGTGGTAGCTCTGCTCGCTGTCGCGTGCGGCGTCGGTGTCTTCGATCCGGAAGACGAAGGTCCCACCCGTGTGCCGGGCGTAGGCCCAGTTGAAGAGGGCGGTGCGGATGAGGCCGACGTGAGGGGTACCGGTCGGTGAGGGGCAGAAGCGGACGCGCACCGAGGTCGCGGGCGGCTTCGGGGAGTCGGTCGTCATGGTGCGGTCAGCGTATCCACCCGGGCAGTTGTCAGACTCTCGTGCGGCGAGGGCCTACCAGGGTCTGACGCGAGCGGGCTGCCCGCCGGTTGTCAGACTGCCGTGCCGCGAGGGCCTACATGGGTCTGACAGTCAGCGGCGGACGACGGGGTTGCTCAGCGTGCCGAAGTCCTCGATCTCCACCTCGACGCGCTGGCCGTGCTGCACGGGACCGACACCGGCCGGCGTCCCGGTGAGGATCACGTCGCCCGGCAGCAGCGTGAACGCCGCGGAGACGTACGAGACGAGCTCGGGGACGTCGAAGATCAGGTCGGCGGTCCGGCCGTCCTGGACCGTGGCGCCGTCCACGCGCGTCTGCAGCCGGAGGTCGTCGACGTCGAGGTCCGTCACGAGCCAGGGACCGAGCGGACACGAGGAGTCGAAGCCCTTCGCCCGCGCCCACTGCCCGTCCGTGCGCTGCGCGTCCCGTGCCGTGACGTCGTTGCCGCACGTGTAGCCCAGCACGACCTCGTCGACCCGCTCGCGCGGCACGTCCTTGCAGATCCGCCCGATCACGACGGCGAGCTCGCCCTCGTAGTGCACCTCCTCGCTGAACGACGGAAGGACGATCGGGTCGTCCGGTCCGATCACGGAGGTGTTCGGCTTGAAGAACACGAGCGGACGCTCGGGCACCTCGTTGCCCATCTCCTTGGCGTGCGCCGCGGAGTTGCGGCCGATCCCGACGACCTTGCTGCGGGGGATCACCGGCGCGAGCAGGCGCACGTCCGCCAGCGCGACAGTCTCGCCCGTCGGGGCGAGCTGGGAGTACAGCGGGTCTCCCGCGACGACCTGGATCGTCTCCTCG
>JBKHWX010000088.1:0-5029 GCA_046566325.1 Actinomycetes bacterium
GGCACCGTCCTACGACGGGCGCATCGACCACGAGAGGAACGCCCTTGCTACGCACCCGTGAGGCCGGCACGCTGCGCGCTGCCGACGCCGGCAGCACCGTGACGCTGGCCGGCTGGGTGGCGCGCCGACGGGACCACGGGGGAGTGGCCTTCCTCGACCTGCGGGACGCGTCCGGCATCGCGCAGGTCGTCGTCCGGGACGAGGCCGTGGCCGGCGGGATCCGGAACGAGTACTGCCTGAAGGTCACCGGCGAGGTGAGCAAGCGGCCCGCCGGCAACGAGAACCCGGCGCTGCCGACGGGCGAGGTCGAGGTCGTCGCCGAGCACGTCGAGGTCCTGAACCCGTCGGCCCCCCTGCCGTTCCAGATTGAAAGCACGGCCGAGCACGCCCTTGACATCGGCGAGGAGGCGCGCCTGCGCTACCGCTACCTCGACCTGCGGCGCCCGGGCCCCGCCGCCGCGATGCGGCTGCGCAGCAAGGTGAACGCCGCCGCGCGCGAGGTGCTCGCACGGCACGACTTCGTCGAGGTCGAGACGCCGACCCTCACCCGGTCGACCCCTGAAGGGGCTCGCGACTTCGTCGTCCCTGCCCGTCTGCAGCCCGGGTCGTGGTACGCCCTGCCGCAGAGCCCCCAGCTGTTCAAGCAGCTGCTGATGGTCGGCGGGGTCGAGCGCTACTACCAGATCGCGCGCTGCTACCGCGACGAGGACTTCCGCGCCGACCGCCAGCCCGAGTTCACCCAGCTCGACATCGAGATGAGCTTCGTCGACCAGGACGACGTCATCGCCCTGTCCGAGGAGATCCTCGCCGCGCTCTGGCGGCTGATCGGGTACGAGCTCCCCCTGCCGATCCCCCGGATGACCTACGCCGAGGCGATGACCCGCTACGGCACCGACAAGCCCGACCTGCGGTTCGGGCTCGAGCTCACCGACTGCACGACGTACTTCTCGGGCACCGGCTTCCGGGTCTTCCAGGTCCCGTATGTCGGGGCCGTGGTGATGCCCGGCGGGGGGTCGCAGTCGCGCCGGCAGTTCGACGCCTGGCAGGACTGGGCGAAGCAGCGGGGTGCGCGCGGGCTCGCGTACGTGGTCGTCGGGGACGACGGCACGCTCGGCGGTCCCGTCGCCAAGAACCTGTCGGACGACGAGAAGTCCGGCCTCGCGGGACACGTCGGCGCGCAGCCGGGCGACGCGGTGTTCTTCGCCGCCGGCGAGCCCGACCCTGCGCGAGCCCTGCTCGGCGCGGCACGGCTGGAGGTCGGGCGCCGCTCCGGGCTCATCGACGAGTCCGCGTGGGAGTTCGTGTGGGTGGTCGACGCTCCGTTGTTCGAGCCGGTGGACAAGGCTCTCGCGCACGGGGACGTCGCCGTCGGGCACGGCGTGTGGACCGCCGTCCACCACGCATTCACGTCGCCCAAGCCGGAGTGGATCGACAGGTTCGAGGAGGACCCGGCGCACGCGCTCGCCTACGCCTACGACGTCGTCTGCAACGGCAACGAGATCGGCGGCGGCTCGATCCGTATCCATCGGCGTGACGTCCAGGAGCGCGTGTTCACGGTGATGGGCCTGTCGCCGGAGGAGGCGCAGCACAAGTTCGGCTTCCTGCTCGACGCGTTCGCCTACGGCGCACCGCCGCACGGTGGCATCGCCTTCGGCTGGGACCGGATCACGGCCCTGCTGTCCCGCTCGGACTCGATCCGCGAGGTCATCGCCTTTCCGAAGTCGGGCGGCGGGTACGACCCGCTGACGGGTGCGCCGGCCCCGATCACCGCGGAGCAGCGGCGGGAGGCAGGGGTCGACGCCCGCCCGGCCGCCCGGGTCGCGGCCGACGCCGAGAGCGCCGCCACGCCCGAGCCAGAACCAGCGTCGTCGTCCCGGCAGGGGGTACGTCCGTGACCGTCATCCTGCGACCGGAGCAGCCGGAGGACGCCGCGGCGATCGCGGACGTCGTGACCCGGTCGTTCGCCGGGACGGACGTCACCACCGGAAACGAGGCCGTTCTCGTGTCCCGGCTGCGGTCGGACCCGGAGTCGTGGCTCGGCCGGTTCGGGTTCGTCGCCGTGAAGGACGGCGAGATCATCGGCTACGTCCTCGGCTCCCGCATCCAGGTCGGCGGCTCGCCCGCCGTCGCCCTCGCCCCGCTCGCCGTGCTGCCCGAGTACCAGCGGTCGGGGGTCGGGACCCAGCTGGTCCGCCGCCTGATCGGGGAGGCGAGGTCGGCAGGGGAGACGCTGATCGTCGTCCTCGGGTACCCCGAGTACTACGGCCGGTTCGGCTTCCGGGCAGCGGACGACGTCGGCATCCTCGGGCCATTCCACGGCCCGTCGTTCCAGGCGCTGCCGCTCGCGTCCGACGCGCCGGTGGGCCGTGCCGTCTACCCGGCGGCGTTCGCCGGCGTCTGAGGCCCCGCCGGTCGCTCGACCGGCGTCACCACCGCTAGCCCGCCGCTAGCCCCCGAACGCGTACGCCGACCGGCTGATCCCTGCTGCCGTCCCTTCCGCGCTCCCACCCCCTGCCGACGAGGTGAAGGACAAACACCTTCGTCGATGGGGGAGCGATGCCCAGCGGTGTCACCCATGCCGTGGGGGACGTCGCCATACCGGCGCCCCGGCCACCTCTCGAGCTCAAGGAGCAGCACCGGGAAGCGCCGCAGGCGGAGCCGGCCCCGGGAGGCGGCCGCTACCTGCCCGTGGCCGCCAAGTTCTGGATCTCGACGACCGCAGCCGTCACGTGGATGGCCTTCTCCGTGTGGCTGTCCCTGCCGTGGCTGGAGCAGCTCGCGCAGCTCACCGGCCTCGCGTTTGCCGTGGCCGTCATCGCGCTGATCGCCTGGGCGCCGGGATGGCTGGTCGCCTTCCTGGCGGTGAGCCTGCTCCTCGACCGGCAACCGCCGCTGCCTGCGCGCACCCCGACCCCACCGGTCACCATCATCGTCGCGGCGTACAACGAGGCGGCGGGCATCGCAGGCACCCTGGCCTGCATCGCCCGACAGGACTACGCCGGGCCGGTCCGCGTGATCCTCGCCGACAACGCCAGCACCGACGGCACCGCCGACATCGCCCGCAGGGCGGCCGCGGACACCGGGATGACGCTGTCCGTCGTCCGCGAGGAACGGCGCGGCAAGAGCCACGCCCTCAACACCGCGCTCGCGCACGTCGGCTCGGAGCTGGTCGTCACGCTGGACGCCGACACGCTGCTGCACCCGCTGGCCCTGCGTCAGCTGGTCGCCCGCCTGCATGCTGCGCCGAGCGACGTCGGGGCAGTCGCCGGCTCCGTGCTCGTCCGCAACAGCCGCGCCTCGTTCTGGGCGCGCCTGCAGGAGTGGGACTACTTCCTCGGGATCGCGTCGGTGAAGCGGATGCAGGGGCTGTACCAGGGGACGCTCGTGGCCCAGGGCGCGTTCAGCCTGTACCGCACGGTTGCGGTCAGGTCGGCCGGCGGGTGGCCGGACGCCATCGGTGAGGACATCGTGCTCACCTGGCGGATGCTCAGCAACGAGCGGCGCGTCTACTTCGAGCCTCTCGCGGTGGCCTTCACCGACGTGCCCACCGGGTTCCGGCACTTCGCCCGGCAGCGGGCGCGGTGGGCGCGCGGCATGATCGAGGGCCTGCGCGCCGTCCCGCCGTGGCGTCAGCCGTACCCGATGACCAAGGTGGTCACCAGCACCAACCTGCTCATCCCGCTGCTGGACCTGGCGTACACCCTGGTCTGGCTGCCGGGGCTGGTGCTCGCGCTGTTCGGGCACTACTGGATCGTCGGCCCGTACACGGCGTTCGTGCTGCCGCTCACGCTGCTCGTGAACTGGCTGCTCTACCGCTACCAGCACCGCGCCGTCTTCGGCCGGCTGAACCTGCGCATCCGCAAGAACGTCACCGGCTTCGTCGCCTACGTCCTCCTGTTCCAGATGATCATGTCCCCCGTGGCGCTCATGGGGTACACCCAGGAGCTGCTCGGGCTGCGCCGCCGCTGGAAGTGACGGGCCAGCAAGGCCGTCAGTCCTTGCTCGGCCTGCGCCCGATGAGGTCGTCGAGAGCCAGAGTGAGCCCGGCGCCGACCAGCCAGACGTCCTTGGCGATGCCGATGCCGTCCTGGGTCGGCCGGATGTCGCCGGGCTGGCGCAGCCCCGGGACCTTCCAGTACAGCCGCAGCAGCCCGCCTGCGAAGGCCGCGAGCCCCGCGCCTGCCAGGAACGAGGGGACGAACGGAGCCAGCAGCGCGGCGCCCAGAGCGATCTCGCCCGTGGACAGGAGCTTCGCGAACTTGGCGGGGTCCATCTCGCCGAGCGACGGCACGGCCTGCGCCGCCATCCCCTGAAGGCCCGCGGCGTCCTCACCCTCGAGGCCCCGCTTCGACAGTCCGGAGTTCAGGATGAACGCACCGGTCGCGAGACGCAGGGGGACGTGGGCGAGCTTCATGGTGACTCCCGGAGTCGGATCCACTGGTGGTCGCCTCGATCATCCGACGCGTGTGGTGGTTACGCGACAGGGGCGCCCTCACAGGGACGCCCGCACAGAGTGGTCGCGTCCGACGGGACACGCCGGCGTGTCCCGTCGGACGTGACCCATCTGTGAGCCCGGGCGCAGATGGTCGGCTGTCATGCCCCCGGCAGGGTGGAGATGTCGATGACGAACCGGAACCGGACGTCGGAGGCGAGCACGCGGCCCCATGCCTGGTTGATCCGGTCCGCGGGGATGATCTCGACCTCCGGGGTGACACCGTGCTCGGCGCAGAAGTCGAGCATCTCCTGGGTCTCGGCGATGCCGCCGATGGACGACGCCGCGAGGGAGCGGCGGTTGGGATGCAGGATGAACTCGGAGACCGACAACGGCTCGGCGGAGGCCCCGAGGGTGACCAGGACCCCGTTGCGGGTGAGCAGGCGGAGGTAGGCGTTCATGTCCAGCGACGCACTGACGGTGTTCAGGATCAGGTCGAACCGGTTCTTGAGGGCCTCGAAGGTTGCGGGGTCGCTGGTGGCGTAGTAGTCGTCGGCGCCGAGCGCGAGCCCGTCGTCCTTCTTCCGAAGGGTCTGC
>JBKHWX010000089.1:0-16692 GCA_046566325.1 Actinomycetes bacterium
CGCCTCGGCGGACCGGGTCTCACGCTCGCGTGGTCCGCGATGGTTCAACGTGCGGGCCTTCCGTGCAGCGTGGCGCAGGAGGAGGTGCTCCTCGAACTGTTCGACCGCGCGCAACCCTAGCGGCCGAAACTGCGGCTGGCGAGGTTCTGCGCAAGCCTCTTTGCGCGGAAGCTCGTGCTGCGCGAAGGAGGCTTCGGAGCGTGTCGGACGACGAGAGCGCCAGCGTCACCGCTGCAGGCTGGGTCGGCGGCCGCGGGCGCCTTGCTCGCCGCCAGCGCGCTCGCCGCCTCGTCAACCTGGTCACCCTGGCGACGCCCCTCGGTCTGGCACTCGCGCACTACGGCCGCGCCGAGCTGCACGCCGGACCGGACGGGCTGCTGCTCGCCTGCGACTACCGCGGCTGCGTCCCCGCCCCGCGCGCGGCTGCGATCACCGTGGGGGACGTCGTCCTGCTGCGGATGCCAGTCGAGCAGGCTCTGCGCCGTCCCCGGCTGCTCGCGCACGAGTCGCGGCATGCGACGCAGTGGGCGTGCTGGCTCGGTCCGTGGGGCTTCCTGCCCGCCTACGCGGCGGCGTCCCTCCGGTCGCTCGTCCGCGCCGGCGACGCGGCGACGGCGAACGTCTTCGAGGTGCATGCCGGCCTCGAGGACGGCGGCTACTCCCCCTCGCGCCGTCCCCCGCGTTGATCACGCGGCCGCACCACCCGGCCAAGTCAGTGCGCGAAGTCCGCCCCGATGACGACGGTGATCGACTGGGTGACCTGCGGGTCGAGCCGGACGCTCGTCACGCCGAGGTCACGCGCGACGGCCGTGGCGGTCGGGCGAAGGCTGGACACGCCGTAGTAGACCGTCGTCGCCTCCGCCGTCTGGCTCTGGTTGCCGAGCCCGGAGACGTTCCAGCCCGCGCGGATGAGGGTCTGCCCGGCCTGCGCCGCCAGGCCCGACGTAGACGTCGCGTTGACGACCCGGATGGAGGCGCCGTGGTCGACCTCGCCGCTCGGCGTCGCCATGCCAGTGCCGGAAGCGGTGTCGGTCGCGGTGTCCGTCGCCGTGTCGCTGGAGTCCGAGGCGCTCGGGCTCTCGGTCGTCCCTTCCGGCGAGGACGTCTGCGTCGGGCTGCTCACATGCGTCGAGGCGCCGCCCGGGGTCGCCGCGGACTTCGGCGGGCGGGTCGAGAGCAGCGTGCCGATCCCGAGCACGACCGCCAGCACGGCGACGAGCACGAGCAGCGCCGGTATCAGGGAGGCCAGGGGGCTCGGCCGCCCGCGGTGAGCACCGCGCCGTCCGCCGATCCGGCTGGCCGGCCGCGGGATCCTGTCGAACTCGTCCGGCGGGTAGGCGGGCCGGTCCCCCGTGGCCATGGCCCGCGGCGCTCAGGCCTCGATGCCGAGACGGCGCGCCGACCGCGCCTTCTGCCGGCTGGCCCGCATCCGCCGCAGCCGCTTGACGAGCATCGGGTCGTGCGCGAGGGCGAGCGGCGAGTCGAGGAGGCTGTTGAGGATCTGGTAGTAGCGGGTGGCCGACATGTCGAACAGCTCGCGGATCGCCTGCTCCTTCGCCCCCGCGTACCGCCACCACTGGCGCTCGAACGCGAGGATCTCCCGGTTCCGCTCCGAGAGCCCCGAGCCCTCGGAACGCTCCGAAGAGCCCTGTGTCGCGTGCGCCCTGTCCATCTCTTCCCCTCGCTGCTACGCCCACCAGCACCCGGCCCGAGCCACCCCGATCAGCACTGTAGGTGCGAAGTACATCGGTGTCATTCATCCCTCGCCGTGCCGTGCCCCTATCGTCGGACCCGTGCCCGGCACCGATACCGCCACCCACGTGCCGACCCGAGTCGAAGCCGGACCGCGTCGTCCGCTTCATCAGCTCGTCGACCCGCGCTGGGCCGAGGCACTCGAGGAGCAGGCCGGAACGGTGGCACGCCTCGGAGACATGTTACGTGCCGAGCTGCAGGCCGGTCGCGGCTACCTGCCGCGCGGCGGCCAGGTGCTGCGCGCGTTCACCCAGCCCTTGGACGACGTCCGCGTGCTCATCGTCGGACAGGACCCCTACCCGACACCCGGGCACCCCGTCGGGCTGTCGTTCTCGGTGGACGCGCGCGTGCGTCCCCTGCCTCGCAGCCTGCAGAACGTCTACGCCGAGCTGGTCGCCGACCTCGGCGTCCCCGCCCCCACGACCGGGGACCTGTCGCCGTGGGCCGAGCGGGGCGTCCTGCTGCTCAACCGGGTCCTGACCGTGCAGCCGGGTGCGCCCGGCTCGCACCGGGGCCGGGGCTGGGAGCAGGTCACGGACGCGGCGATCCGAGCGCTCGTCGCCCGCGGACGTCCCCTGGTCGCCGTCCTCTGGGGCCGCGACGCGCAGCAGCTCGGCCCCCTGCTCGAGGGCACGCCGGTCGTGGCCAGTCCCCATCCGAGCCCCTTGTCGGCGTCCCGAGGCTTCTTCGGCTCCCGGCCGTTCAGCCGCGTGAACGAGCTGCTCGCACTCCAGGGCGGCGAGCCGATCGACTGGTCGCTCCCCTGACTGTGCTCACCGGATGACACATTGCTCACCGAGTGCACGGCTGGCCCGCGAAAACCGATGCATCCGGTGAGCAACGCTGCATCGGGTGAGCACGCGGGTGGGTGTCAGCGGGCGTAGGGGTCAGCAGTGGTCCCCTCGCCCGCCTCGTCGTCCCACCGGTACACCTCGCGGCCGCCGACGAAGACGAGCCGTGCCCGCGACATCACGTCCAGCGGGTCGCCGGACCACACGACCACGTCGCCGTCCCGGCCCTCGGCCAGCGAGCCGACCCGGTCGTCCAGGCCCATGATCCGAGCAGGGTTCACGGTCAACGCTCGCAGCGCCTCGTCGCGGTCCAGACCTTCCTTCACCGCCAGGGTGGCCTGGTGCACGAGGAAGTTGATCGGCACCACCGGGTGGTCGGTGGTGATGGCGATCCGGACGCCGGCCCGCGCCAGGATCCCCGGGTTGCGCAGGTGCCGCTGCCGCAGCTCGACCTTGCTCCGCGTCGTGAAGAGCGGACCGATGATGACGTCGATGCCCTTCTCGGCCAGCAGATCGGCGAGCAGGTGGCCCTCGGTGCCGTGGTTGACCACGAGCCGGTACCCGAACTCCTCCGACAGCCGGATCGCGGTCGCGATGTCGTCCGCTCGGTGGCAGTGCTGGGACCACGGCAGCTCGCCGTCCAGCACCCGCACGAGCACCTCGCTCGTCAGGTCGTGGTCGAACGGCTCCGAGCTCGCGGCTGCCTTGTCGCGCTTGGCGCGATAGTCCTGCGCCTTCGTGAACGCGTCGCGAATCACCGCGGCCACACCGAGCCGCGTCGACGGCAGCTTCTTCTGCTCCCCGTAGACCCGCTTCGGGTTCTCCCCGAGCGCGCTCTTCACGCTGGCGGGCTGCCTCACGACCATCTCGTCGACCACCCGCCCCCAGCACTTCAGGGCGACCGTCTGACCGCCGATCGGGTTCGCCGAGCCGGGCTTGACCACGGCCGTCGTCACCCCGCCCGACAGCGCGTCCCGGAAGCCCTCGTCGGCCGGGTTGACGGCGTCCAGCGCGCGCAGCCGCGCCCCGTTCGGGTCCGTCTTCTCGTTGGTGTCCTCGCCCGCCCACCCGTCGGACTCCTCGTGGATCCCCACGTGCCCGTGCGCCTCCACGAAGCCTGGCAGCACCCACGCGCCGCGAGCGTCGACGACGCGCACGCCGTCCGGCACGTCGACAGACGTCCCGGCCGCCGCGACCCTCCCGTCGCGGACGAGCACGGTCCCGTTCTCGACCGGGTCGCCGTCCATCGGGACGACGTACCCGCCGGTGATCGCGACGTCCCGTTCGGGCTGCTGGTCTCTCCGCGCACCGGGCACGGCGGCTCCTTCGCTCGGGATGACTCTGCTCAAGAAGGACGAAAGCCCTTCGCATCCTCGCAGAGGCGCATCATCCGGACGGCCGGGCGCCTGCGACAGTTGGAGCGTGCCGAGGCCGACCATCCAGCAGGAGCCGCAGCCGGGCGACCGGCGCTCGACCTCGCTGCGACAGGCGGCGGCACGCATCGTCCGCTCGTCCAGCCCGCCGACCGTCCCCATCGCGGTCCAGGCGCCCGGCGACGAGCTGGACGACGCACGGGCGCGCAGCGTCGTCGACCTCGCCCTGCGCGTCGGCGAGGCCCTGCTGTCCACCGGAGCGCCGGCGTCCGAGGTGACGGCCGAGGTACTGCGGCTCGCCGACGCCTATGGGGTTCGCTCGTGCTACGTGGACGTGTGGTTCACGTCCGTGACCGTGTCGTACCACCGAGGGCAGGACGACGACCCGCTGACCGCCATGCGCGTCGTCCGGATCCGCACGCTGGACTACAGCCGGCTCGAGAGCGTGCAGCGGCTCGTGCGAGACGTGGCGAACGGCGAGCTGGACCTGCCGACGGCACGCTCGCGGCTCGACGAGGTCGTCCGCGCCCCCCACCCCTACCGGCGGTGGCTGGTCACCGGGTCGCTCGCCGGTCTCGCGGCCGCCGTCGCCGCGCTGCTCGGAGCCGGCCTCTGGATCATCGCGCTCACGGCCGGGACCAGCGCGGTGATCGACCGAGTGCAGCGGCTGCTCAGCCGCAGCGGGCTGCCCGCCTTCTTCACGCAGGCGGCGGGAGCGGCGATCCCGACGACCGTGGCCGTCGTCCTGCTTCTGGTCATCTCGACCGGCCCGCTGAAGGTGAGCCAGTTCTCGCCGTCGCTGGTCGTCGCGTCCGGCATCGTCGTCCTGCTGTCGAGTCTCGGGCTGGTCGGCGCGGCACAGGACGTCATCGACGGCTACTACCTCACGGCCATCTCACGCGGTTTCGAGGTGCTGGCGCTCACCCTCGGGATCGTCGTCGGCGTCGGGATCGTGCTCGCGCTCGCCCATCAGGCCGGAGTGCCCATGGAGCTCTCCCCACAGGCCACCCTGTCGCCGCACCTGTCCGTGCAGGGCGTGGCTGCGACGGCGGTGGCCGGCTTCTTCGCCGTGTCCTGCTACACCCGCATGCGGGGTGTGGTGCTGGCCGCCCTGGTCGGCTGCGTCGGCTGGGTGGTGTTCCAGGTCTCCACGTTCCTGGGGGGCGGCCCCGGGACGTCGTCGGCCCTGGCGGCCGCCATGGTCGGGCTGCTCGCGCAGGTCGTCTCCGTACGGTTCCGGGTACCGGCGCTCGCCGTGACCACGGCCGGCATCGTGCCGCTGTTGCCCGGGCTGACGCTGTACCGGGGGCTGTTCCAGCTGGTTCGGCTGAGCGCCACCGAAGGCTACGCACGGGGTTTCAACACCCTCCTCGGCGCCGCTGGCATCGGGATCGGGCTGGGTATCGGGGTGAGCTTCGGCACCTTCGTCGGCCGGCACCTGCGCTTCGAGCTCGACCGGTGGGAGCAGCGGGCGTTGCGGCGGGCGACGTCCGGCGGGCGTGACTGACGCTGGAGGACCAGCGGCGCGCGCGGCGGCCGGCAGGCGCGATGTGACAGAGGCGTGGCGTAGTTAGCCCGCAGTTTGCCCCGCTACACCTCTCCACGCCTGCGTTAGGCTGGCAGCGGCCCACACCACAGTGGCAGTGAAGCTATCCGCTGCCCCGCCGCTTGCCGACCACATCCGGCGGCACGACCGGGCGACATGCCCACGCATGTCGGGGAAGCACCACATGGCTCAGGAACTGCCGTTCGCCGCGTCCACGGACGAGCTCGCCACCGTCTTCGCGCGGATGTCTGGGCTGCTCCTCTCGCACGAGACGGTCGACACCGCCCTCGGTGCCATCACCTCCCTTGCAGTCGAGACGGTCCCGGGCACGGCTGGGTCGGGCGTCACGCTTCTGGACGCCCAGGGGCGGAAGACGACGTCCGGCGCCTCGGATGCCGTCGTCGAGCGGGCGGACGCGCTGCAGTACGAGCTGGACGAAGGCCCCTGCCTGAGCGCCTGGCGAGAGCGCATGGTCTTCCGCATCGACGACGTCCTCACCGAGACACGCTGGGCGCTGTGGACCAAAGCGGTCATCCCCCTCGGCGTGCGCTCGGTGCTCAGCGCTCCGATGGTCTCGGAGGACGAGACGCTCGGTGCCGTCAAGCTGTACTCCCGGGAGACGTTCGCGTACGACAACAGGGCCGAGCACCTGCTGACCATGTTCGCCTCGCAGGCCGCGGTGCTGATCGCCAACGTCCAGTCCCTGGAGAGCGCCAGGCGGCTCAGCGAGCAGCTCAAGGAGGCGCTGCGCAGCCGGGACGTGATCGGCATGGCGAAGGGGATCCTGATCGCTCAGGACGGCATCGACGAGACGCAGGCCTTCGCGATGCTCGCCAGCGTCTCCCAGCGCGAGAACCGCAAGCTTCGGGACGTCGCCGAGACGATCGTGCACTCCGCGATGCGCCGTCGCCGGCGCTGACGAGGCACTGGATGGTCGACGACGGGATCGAGGACGAGCAGCGACAGGCCCTGAACTTCCTCCTCCCGCTGCTGGAGCTGCCCCTGCAGGAGGTCTGGACCCGCTACTTCGCCATGGGCGGTGACAGCGGGCTGTTGGAGGTGGAGGCGTTCCTGCACGACCTCGTGCCTCTGCCCGACCTCCAACGGGACGTGCTCGCTCAGACGGTGAACGAGCGGCTGGACGAGCTCGCCTGGCCCGGTCGGGTGCCGCTGAGCCGCACGGTGCGGGACACCAGGCCGTCCGACGGACCCCTCGCCGCCCTTGTCGAGCTGCTGGACGGCGCGCACCTCGCGGCTCCCGAACGGCTCGGCGACGTCGCGGAGCGCGCCGCCTCGTGCCTGGGCCTGGGCCTGGTGACCTACCTCGTCGACTACGAGCAACAGCACCTTCACCCGCTGCCCTCGCCCGCCGCGCGAGGCCGCACGTCGCTCAGCGTGGACGGCACCCTCGCGGGACGGGCATTCCAGACGGTCCGTGCTCAGGAGTCCGAGAACGTTGACGGCGCGCGGCTGTGGGTCCCCCTGGTGGACGGCGTGGAGCGGCTGGGGGTGCTCGAGGTGTCGGTGCCGAGGGCGACCGACCTCCACGACCCCGGCCTGCACACACAGTGCCGGTGGCTGTCCCGGATGATCGGTCACCTTCTCACGAGCATGAGCGCCTACGGGGATGCGCTGGACGCGCTCCGTCGCACGCGGCAGCGTGACCTGGCCACGGAGCTGCTGACCTCGCTGCTGCCGCCCCGGACGACCGGTGTCGACGGCTTCGTGCTGTCCGCGTCCTTGCAGCCGAGCTACCAGGCAGCGGGCGACGCGTTCGACTACGCGCTCACGGCCGAGGGTGCGTCCTTGGCCGTGTTCGACGCGATGGGGCACGACGTGAACGCGGGAATCGTCGCTGCCGCGTCGGTCGCCGCCTACCGGCGGGCACGTCGCGCGGGCGGCGGCGTCTACGCGCAGGCCCGGGCGGTGGACGAGCTGCTGGCGACGACGTTCCCCGACGCCTTCTGCACAGGCGTGCTCGCCGAGCTGGACCTGCCGTCCGGCCGCCTGCGGTACCTGTCGGCGGGGCACCCCAGCCCGTTGCTGTACCGCCGCGGCAAGGTGGTCCGGTCCCTGGATCTCGGGCGGCGGGTCCCGTTCGGCCTCGACGACCCGGAAGTGACCGTGGGCGAGGAGTACCTGCAACCCGGCGACTGGCTGATGCTGTACACGGACGGTGTGACCGAGGCCCGGGACGGCGCGGGGCAGCTGTTCGGGGAGGCCCGCCTCGCAGACTTCCTGGCCCGGGAGGCCTCGACCGGCTACCCACCGCCGGAGACGGTCCGTCGGTTGATGCAGGCGGTCCTGGCCCACCAGCAGGGAGTGCTTCAGGACGACGCAACGGTCCTGCTCGCCAGCTGGAGACACGAGCAGCCAGGCGTGTGGCGCGACGAGCCGCGGGACGAGGACGTGTTGCTGTGAGGACCGTCAGGGACGTCAGCGCGGACGTCGGAGTGCTCCACGACTTCGCGGAACAGGCTCAGGGCAGCCTGGTCTCCGCTCACCTCGTCTCCTCCCTCGCCGAGACGGCCGCGCAGGTGCTGTCCGTCGCCGGAGCTGCGGTCCTCACCCTGGGGCCGTCAGCGACACCGCGGCTGGCACACGCGACGAACGGAACCGTCGACGCACTGGAGCGCGTCCACGAAGACCTCGGCCAGGGCCCCTGCCTAGAGTCGCTGAGCACGCGGCAAGCCGTCGTCAGGACGAACCTCGGCGACGACTTCGCCCGGTGGCCCGACTACACCCAGCACGCGCTGGCGGTCGGCATCAGCGCGGTCGCGGCACTCCCCCTGGTCGCCGGGGGCTCGGCGTGGGGGACGCTGAACCTCTACCGGGAGCGACCGGGGGCGTTCGAGGAAGCAGACCTCGTGCTCGCCCGCGCTCTCGCCGCCGTCGCCGCCGGGTACGTCGTCCTGATGCAGGACGCAGAGCACGCGCGCCAGGGCCAACGCCAGGACGTCCTCGCCGCCACCCGGGACCCGCTCACCGGTCTCGCGAACCGCACCCTGCTGAACGACCGGTTCAGCCATGCCATCGCCGTCGCCCGCAGGCGCGAGGTGCCGATCGGCGTGATCTTCGTCGACCTCGACGACTTCAAGGCGGTCAACGACACGTACGGGCATGCCGTGGGCGACCGGACGCTGGTCGAGTGCGCCTCCCGACTCTCGCAGGCGGTTCGGCTCGGCGACACGGTGGCACGGGTCGGCGGTGACGAGTTCGTCCTCGTCTGCGAGAACCTGCCCCGCGACTCGGTGCACCCGGTCGAGTCCTCCCTCCGGTCGATCGTCGCGAGGATCGAGGAGGCGCTCGACCCTCCGGTCGACGTGGGCGCCCACCGCATCCCCCTGACGGCGAGCATCGGGGCGGTGAGCTCGGGGGACGGCGTGGCCGACGTCGACCTCCTGCTCCGCCGCGCGGACCACGCGATGTACCGGAGCAAGCAGTCCGGGGACGGCGACCAGCCCCCATCCGCGGGAACGGGCTCGGGGCGTCGTCCGATTACGGCATCCGGCCGAACCACGCCAACGAACCGGCGACCGTGACCAGCAGGGCGAGGAGCGTGTAGCCCGCCCAGCGACCGGTCACCTCCTGCGGCTGCGTGACGTACCCCAACGACGAGCCGATGTCCGCGTACACGTCCTGGAGCTGGCCGGCGGTCTCGGCCCGGTAGAACCTGCCCCCGGTGTCGTCGGCGTTCCTGCGCAGGTCGCCGTCCCCCACCGGCACCGGCTGGCTGAGCCCGTCCAGCTGCAGCACGCCGTCCGGCGTCCCGAAGGCGATCGTGGAGACCGGCACGCCCGCCTGCCGAGCTGCCGCCGCCGCCTCGGAGTTCGAGCGCCCGACGGTCGTCTCGCCGTCCGACAGCAGCACGATCGCGCCGGGCACGTGCTCCCCAGGCGAGGACGGGTCGGCGGGGACGAGGTCCAGGGCGCTCAAGGAGGTGAAGATGCCCTCCCCGATCGCCGTGTACTCCGCGAGCTTCAGGTCGTCGATCGCGCGGAGCACGGGTTCGCGTTCGGTCGTCGGGGGCACGAGCACCGACGCCGTCCCGGCGAAGCTCACCAGGCCGACGTTGAGCCGGGGCGGCAGGTCCTGCACGAAGCTCCGCGCGGCCTGCTGCGCAGCGACGAGCCGGCTCGGCTCGACGTCCTCGGCCATCATCGACAGGGACACGTCGATGGTCACGATTACCGTCGCACGCTCGCGCGGCACCCGGACCTCGTCGGCGGGGCGGGCGAACGTCAGGACCATCAGGGCCACGGTGGCGAGCAGGCCGGCCGCCGCGGCGTGCCGTCTCCAGGCGGGACGGCGCGGAGCCACCTGACGCAGCAGGGCGAGGTTCGTGAAGCGCACCGAGTAGCGGTGTCGCCGCCGTTGGACCAACCAGTAGAGCAGCGCGAGCACCGGCAGGAGCAGCAGCAGCCAGAGCCTGGCCGGTGCGAGGAGGGTGTCGGGCAGCACGCTCACGCCAGCCCACGGCGGCTCATGTGGGGAAGGCGCGGCGCGTGCAGGGCATGCGCCGTCCTCCGGTGCCGGAGCACGAACCTGGCCGTGTCGGTCACCCAGTCCGAGTCGGTGCTGAGCACGAGGTGCGCGGAGCCCGCGCGGCGCAGCGCCGCGGCAACCCCCGCCGCCTGCTCCTCCGCGGCTGCCGAGAACGCCTGCCGGGTCGCGACGTCCGTCGTGTCGACCTCGAGCAGGTCGCCGGTCTCCGGGTCGACGAGCTCGACGACGCCGACGTCCGGCAGCTCGCGCTCCCGCGGGTCGCGGACCTCGACCGCCAGCACCTGGTGGCGAGCGGCGAGCATCCGCATCGGCCGCTCCCAGGCCGGGGGCTCCAGGAAGTCGGAGACGACGACGCGCAGACCCCGGCGCGGCTGCCCGGCGGCGAGCGCCGAGATGGCCGTCGCGAGGTCTACGGGAACCGGTGGCGCGTCCGCGGCGGGCGCCTCCAGCAGCGAGCGGAGCAGGGAGTAGAGAGCCGTCCGGCCGGAGCGGGCCGGCCAGCGGCGCAGGCCGCCGTCCCGGATGACGTAGCCGCCGAACCGGTCGCCGACGCGCTGGGTGAGGACGCCGATCGTCGCCACGGCGGCAACGGCCAGCTCGCGCTTGTCGCGGGCCGCCGTGCCGAAGTCCATGGACGGCGACAGGTCGACGAGTGCCCACGTCTCGAGCTCGCGGTCCGCGACCACGTCTCGCACGTGCGGGTGAGTGGTGCGGGCGGTGACGGCCCAGTCGATGTGCCGGACGTCGTCCTCACCGGGCCGGTACAGCCGGGCCTCGGCGAGCTCGGTCCCCGGCCCGGGCAGCAGGCCGAGGTGCTCGCCCCGGAGGTACCCCTCCAGCCGTCGGACGATGGTGAGCTCGAGGCGGCGCAGCGCGTCCTCGGGCGCGAGGTGCCCGAGCAGCCGGGCCGGCGAGGCATCAGCCGGCAGTCGCGGAGCCGGCCTGCGCCGTCTCACGGCACACCGGTTCGGATAGCGGTGGTGGCCGGGTAGCTGCCCGTCCCCGGGACCGGGACCGGCGGGGGGACGGCGCCGAGCAGCCGCTGGACGACCGCTCCCGGCGAGACGCCGTCGGCGACCGCGTCGAAGCCGAGGATCAGCCGGTGCGCGAGCACGTCGACCGCGAGCGCCTGGACGTCCTCGGGAAGGACGTGGTCGCGGCCGCGCAGCAGCGCGAGTGCCCGTGCGGCGGCCAAGAGCCCCAGCGTGCCTCGGGGGCTCGCCCCGACGTCGAGCACTCCGTCGAGGTCGGGCACGCCGTACTCGCGGGGGGCGCGGGTGGCCATCACGAGCCGGACCACGTAGTCGGCCACGAGCGGGTGGACGTAGACGCGGTCGGCGGCGTCCTGCAGCCGGACGACGCGCTGCGGGTCGAGGACGGCCACCGGACGCGGTGGGTCCACGCTCATCCTGCGCAGGATCTCCGCCTCCTCGGCGGCGCGAGGCAGCGGCACGTCGATCTTGAGCAGGAACCGGTCTCGCTGCGCCTCGGGCAGGGGGTAGACGCCCTCGGACTCGACGGGGTTCTGGGTGGCGATCACGGAGAACGGGTCCGGCAGCGGGAACGTCCGGCCGCCGAGGGAGACCTGCCGTTCCCCCATCAGCTCGAGCATCGCGGCCTGCACCTTGGCCGGCGCCCTGTTGACCTCGTCGGCGAGCACGAAGTTCACGAAGACCGGCCCGAGCTCGATGTCGAACGCCTCCGCGCTCGGCCGGTAGATGCGGGTCCCGACGATGTCGGACGGCACGAGGTCCGGTGTGAACTGCAGCCGGGCGAAGCTGCCGCCGACGACCGTTGCGAACGTCCGGACCGCGAGCGTCTTCGCCACACCGGGCACGCCCTCCAGCAGGCAGTGGCCGCGGGCGAGCAGCCCCACGAGCAGCCGGTCGACCATGTGCTGCTGTCCGACGACGACCCGGCGGACCTCCTCCGCCGCGCGCTGCAGGTCCGCCACGTCGTCGCGGTGCACGCCGGCTCGCCCGGTGCTGTCAGCCGTCGTCATCCGCGCCCTTCCTGCCGTGGCGCAGCCGCCCGTGCCGGGTCGGCCGCAGGTCTCATTCCACCATCCAGAGCCGACGTCCTCCCCTCCATGAGGCACGCCTGTGGACACCCCAGAGTTGATCACGGGATTCCGCCCAGGAAGGTTGTGGTCTCATGACCGGGTGACCGCTCCGGAGCAGCCACCTCGGCTGGGGCCGTTCCGAGCTCTGGGCAACCGGCACGAGTCCGAGGCCGGGAGCGTGCTGGCCGGTGAGGGTCCGGACGGCCGCCCGGTCGACCTGGTGCGGCTCGGACTCGGGCCGAGCTCCGACCCCGCCGCTCGCGACCGCTTCCGGGCCAGCGTCGCCGGCCTTGAGGCCCGGTCCCCCGGCAGCGTGCTGGCGGCGGACCTCGACGCGCCCCTCCCCTGGGTCGCGATCGCGCCAGGCGCCGCCGACTCTGCAGGCACCCCGGCGGCGGCAACGGGCGCGACGGCCGGAGGGCTGCTCGCCGCTGCCTTCCCGCCCGGCCTCGCGGCTCTTCCGGCCCGCGGTCCACAGTTCTCGCCCTACTGGCGCGGACGTCGTCCCGCTGGCCCGCTCGGCGCCTCGGCTCTCGAGGCGGCACCGACGGTTCGCTGGGGACGGTGGGCACTGGTGGCCTTCGTCCTGCTCGTGCTGCTGTTGCTCCTGCTCTGGTGGTTGCTCACCCGGCCGGTGGTGCCCGTCCCGCAGCCGACGCCGACTCCGTCTCCGTCTCCCCCTCCCACCGTGCCGCTGCTGCCACCGCTGCCGCCGCCGACGCCGTTTCCCGGGGTGCCGTCCCCGTTTCCCTCGGGCACGGCACCGGACGTCTCCGTCCTACTCGGGTCGGGCCCAGCCGCTCAGCAGCCCGAGAGCCTCGTGATCATGTAACCCGCCACCCGCTCGGCCCACCTCCGCCAGACCTACGGCCCGTCACCCAGGGCTCGACGGCCGGTCGTGCTTCTCCGGTCGGTTTTCGGACCCCTCGGAAAGGATCGCCGACAGCAACGGGCGGACGACCTGGGCAACCGACGGCTGGGAGATGGTGGACGTGGCAGAAGACGAGATCGCCACGGGCGGGGAACCGCTGGGGTACGCAGAGACGCTGGCGACCATCAAGGCTGAGATCGCGGCGTCCCAGGCGCGCGCCGCCCGAAGCGTGAACACCGAGCTGCTCGCGCTGTACTGGCGGATCGGCAAGCTCATCCTCGACCGGCAGGCGGCGGCGAGGTGGGGAGCGAAGGTGATCAACAAGCTCTCTGTTGACGTGTGATCCGCGTACCCGAGCGTGCGCGGATTCTCGGCCACCAACCTGGACTACATGCGGCGGTTTGCAGCGACATGGCCGCAGTTGTTTCCCGGCCCTGGCTCGCAGGGCCCAATTTACCCACAGGCTGTGGGGAAATTGCCCTGGGGCAGCGTGCGGGTGCTGCTGGACCAGGTCGACCACCCTGACGCCCAGCTGTTCTACGCGGAGCGGGCCGCGGAGCACGGATGGTCCCGCGGGGTGCTGGAGGACCGCATCGCGGGCCGGCTGTACGAGCGAGACGGCCGGGCGCCGTCCACCTTCTCCCGCACGCTGCCCACCGCCGAGCACCGCGCCGCCCAGCAGCTGGCCCGGGATCCTTGGCTGTTCGACTTCCTCCACCTTGACGACGAAGTCTCCGAAGCGGACGTGGAACGCGCGCTGGTCGCGAACCTCGCAAGGTTCCTCACCGAGCTGGGATCAGGGTTCGCCTACCTGGGCCGGCAGTACAGGCTGCTGGTCGGCGAAGAGGAGTTCTTCCTGGACCTGCTCTTCTACCACGTCCGTCTGCACCGTTACGTCGTGTTCGAGCTGAAGGTCGGCAAGTTCCCGTCGAGCACGCCGGCAAGCTGTCCTTCTACGTCACCGCGGTCGACGAGCTCGTGCGTGACGCGGAGAGGGACGGCAGCACGATCGGGGTGCTGCTGGTTCGGGGACGCGACGCGCAGGTCGTCGAGTACACCCTGCATGGGATCGGAACGCCGATGGCGGTCGGCCGGTACACCTATGCCCAGCTGCCCCCGGACGTGCGGTCGGCGCTCCCGGACGCCAAGACCCTGAGCAGCGGGTTGGAGGCGGCTGCGGACCACACACGGCGCCAGCTCGACAACAACGACGCCAACGGCAGCGGAGGTAGTGACGAAACGCCGTAGGGTTCAGCAGTGAGCGCGGCTGAGGTCGGCCAAGCAGACGAGAGCCCGGGGATGTTCGAGGACCCGTCGGTGGGCTTCGCTGCACCCGGCATCGCTGGCGAAGGCTCCGCTGAAGGGCGCAGAGCACCGAAACGAGACCTCCTGAGGCTCGCGCGCCCACGCATTGATGCATCCGAAGGAGCCCTGTGACCGACACCGCGATCGTCGACGTCGACGGCACGCTCGTCGACACGAACTACCTGCACGTTCTCGCCTGGTCCAGGGCATTCGCCCGGCACGGCCTCACGCCGGAGATGTGGCGGATCCACCACTACTGCGGAATGGGCGGCGACCAGCTCGTGCCTGCGGTCGTCGGCGAGGAGGTGGACGAGAAGGTCGGCGACGCCGTCCGCGCCGGGTGGGAGGAGGAGTTCGGCAAGCTGCAGCCCGAGGTGCGTCCGTTCGACCGGGCCACCGAGCTGCTGGCGGACCTCAAGCGGCGCGGCTTCCTCGTCGTGCTCGCGTCGTCCAGCAAGTCCGCTCAGGTCGACCTCTTTCTCGACCTGCTCAACGGGCGCGAGCACTGCGATGCATGGACGACGTCCAAGGACGTGGACGAGACGAAGCCGAATCCCGACCTGCTCCAGGTCGCCCTAGACAAGGTCGGCGGGTCCAGCGGCGTCGTCATCGGTGACTCGATCTGGGACTTCGTCGCCGCCGCTCGCACCGAGCTTCCCGGGATCGGGCTGCGGACGGGAGGCTTCACCGCCGCCGAGCTGACGGACGCGGGGGCGGCCCAGGTCTTCGACTCGCCGGCGGACCTGCTAGAGAACCTGGACGAGACAGCGCTGTCGCAGCCGGCGTGAGGGCTCGGCCGCCTGAAAACACAAGCGTCGACAGAGGGACTGGCCCAAGCGTCGCCCGCACCGGAATGGTGCAGACAGGTGGGCCTAATCTAAGAGGACTTGAACCTCTGACCCAGTCGCTTCCCGCGCTCCCGGATCACCCGCCGATCACCCATCCAGCTCCAGGGCCGGCCGGCTGAAGTCGTTGGGCCGATCGGATGACCGGTGGCGAGTACGCAGTTGATCTCAAAGTACGTGCTCAAGCATGCTAAGTGCCCACCGGGTCAGGCAAGGGGTTGTCTGTCCTGAATGGTCGAGCTCCGCTACTAATGCCCTCAGCGCTCGTCGGGTGTGGAACAATTGAAGAAGTTCCTCATTCTCCGGCGACGGAAGCACTTGACGCCGACTTGACGCCTAGGTGTCTACGGGAGGCTCCCGATTTGATGGCCCGTCTTTGTACGACCATGTGGTCACCCTGGATATTGCCGCTCGTCCTGTTGGCGATCAGCGGTTTGGTCTTGGCGATAATTACCGCGCTTGAGCCCGACCCCGTTGCACGAGGTCTAGGTGCAGCGATCGGTGCAGTTTCGCTCTTCTTTCTATCGCGCTGCACTAGGGCGAGAGTCGTTGTCTCGGACGTGGCGCTTCTCTACGTCGGGCTGATGCGGACGCGGCGAATCTGCCACTCCGAAATTAAAGAGTGCGTCGTCGAAGTCGTGGATTCGAAGATTCTCTACGACGTTTGGGCGCCTATCTTGAGATTGAAAGACGGATCCGAGACGGTCTTGACGGCGCTGGCCCGCGCTGGCTTCCAGCAGAAGGTGCCCGCACGTTTGCACGCTGCTCAGCAGGTGATCACCCAAGCCGGTGAATTCAGGCGAGAATGGTGAGAAGCCTGGTGACCCTTCACGGCGGCAGGGCGTAGAACCCCGAACACCACCCGGCTCGCCGACCAGCTGCTCGGTTACGACGCCGCAGGCAGCGTTCAATTTCAGAGTTGACCTTGCACCTTCTGCCTCAAGGCCCTCGAGATACTCCCGCTACATACCCCGGCACAGGGCGATGCCAGCACATAGAGGGGGAGCACGGCATGCGAATCCCAGCCCACGACCCCACAACCCACAGCTACCGTAAGCAATTCCAGCTCCGTCCGGTGGGAGCTTTCTTGTCGGTCGCCACGAACGCCTCCGGCGGATACCGGGCCTATGGGAATGGTTGGTGATCTCCTTGAATCTGGACTGGGTCACCATTCTGCTTCTGTCATTTGCTGTGATCTCAGTGACGGTGTTCGTGTTATGTGTCATCACGAGATTTGACGCCCTTCACCATTTTGAGGGTGTTCCGGGGATTATAGGCATCTTGGCACTGATCACGTTAACGGCGGGGGAGGCAATGCGGAATCAACTTGTTGCCCTAGTTGGACTTGCCGGCGTCACCGCCTCTCAGATCTGGTTCGTACACAGATGGCGCCGTCACCGTGGCCCGCACAAGGGTCGCCCCCTTGCACCCGATTCCTCATAATCACAGGTTGGGGGCCGAGCGCTTGATCGGACTGCTCTTCTACACACTCCCCTGAATAAACCATCCTGGCAGCCCAATTCTTCAGAGAAGCGGGCGTCCTTCATCGAGGCGCGCTGGGACGATCACACTCTAATTCGCGCGGAGTTAACTGCAACCCTGCAAGCACCGCCTGAATAACCCTCATCGGCGGGTTGTCAC